>JAGWTS010000349.1 GCA_028868875.1 Burkholderiales bacterium
TCCTGCAGCAAGGCCTCGCGCTCGTCTTCGTCGCCCAGGCTGTAGTCCTCCCACCAGTCGGCGAGCTCGGGGGCGATCTCGCCGACATCGGCGCGCAGGCGCAGGAAGTCGTAGCCGGCGCGAAAGCGCGGCTGATCGATGAGGGCGCGCGCCGAGTTCGTCGTGCGGCGCTCGAAGCGCGGCTGCATGAGCCAGATCTCGCGCATGTCGGCGGCGAGCTTGCCGCGCCCGGAGATGTCGCCGATGCGGGCATCGAAGACCGCGTCCACCGCCTGCTGCAGCGCCGGCGACGGCGCTTCGCCGGCGTTGCGCAGCACGCTCCAGCGTTCGAGCACGTCGTGCCAGAGCATGCAGGCGAGCATGAAGCTGGGCACCACGGTGCGGCCGTCGGCGACGCGCTGGTCGGTGTTCTCGAGGGCCAGGCGCACGAACTTCGCGCGTGCCGGATTGCCGGCCTCGGCGCCGAGCACGGCTTCGAGCACCGGGAACACGCCGCGGTCCAGGCCCTGCTTCTTCAACTCGGCGATGCTGCGGATCGCGTGCCCGGTCTGCAGCAGCTTGATCATCTCGTCGAACAGGCGCGATGCCGGCACATTGGCCAGCAGCGCGGCCATGGCGCGGATCGGCGCCTGGGTCTTGCGCTCGATCTCGAAGCCGAGCTTGGCGGCGAAGCGCACGACCCGGATCATGCGCACCGGGTCTTCGCGGTAGCGCGCGTCGGGGTCGCCGATCATGCGCAGGATGCGCGCGCGCGAATCGGCGAAGCCGCCGTGATAGTCGACGACGGTGCGCGTGAGCGGGTCGTAGTACATCGCGTTGATCGTGAAGTCGCGCCGCGCCGCGTCCTCCACCTGCGGGCCCCAGACGTTGTCGCGCAGCACGCGCCCGCTGGCGTCGACGACATGCTTCTTCTCGGCGAGCTCGCCCTTCGAGGTCTTCTCGTTGCCCGCCACGTGCTCGGCCGCCGCCGCGTCGAGGTAGGCGCGGAAGGTCGAGACCTCGATGACCTCGTGCTCGCGGCCACGGCCGAAGATCACGTGGACGATGCGAAAGCGCCGGCCGATGATGAAGGCGCGCCGGAACAAGGCCTTGACCTGCTCGGGCGTGGCGTCGGTGGCGACGTCGAAGTCCTTCGGGCGCAAGCCGACGAGCAGGTCGCGCACCGCGCCGCCGACGATGTAGGCCGCATGGCCCGCCTCCTGCAGCGTGCGCACCACCCGCACCGCGTTGTCGTCGAGCAGCGCCGCGTCGATGCCGTGCTGCTCGGCCGGGATTTCGGTGCGCACGCCCAGCGGGATCGCCGGCACGGGAGCGTCCTTCGTGCCCTTTCCGAGCAGGCGGTCGATGAACTTCTTGATCATTTGAACAGCTCGAGAATCGGCCAGCCGCGCGCGAGCGCGGCTTCGCGCAGGGGCGCAACCGGGTTGGTGGCCACCGGATGGCTTACCAGCTCCATCAGCGGCAGGTCGTTGGGCGAGTCGCTGTAGAAGCAGCTCTGCTCGAAATCGGATAGGCGGCGCCCGAGCGCGGCGAGCCACTCGTGCACGCGCACGATCTTGCCTTCGCGAAAGGCCGGCGTGCCGCGGATCGCCCCGGTGAAGCGCCCGCTGCCGTCGCGCTCGAGCTCGGTCGCGATCAGCGTCGGCACGCCGAAGAGTTCGGCGATCGGGCGCGTCACGAAATCGTTGGTCGCGGTCACGATGGCCGCGAGATCGCCGGCTTCGCGGTGGCGCCGCACCAGCGCCAGCGCCGGCTCGCGCACTTCCGGCACGATGACGTCGCGCAGGAAGCGCTGCCGCGCGGCCTCGATCTCGGCCACCGGCCGGTCGCGCCAGGGCGCGGTGCAAAAGCGCACATAGGCCGCGATGTCGAGCGTGCCGAGCTTGTACTGCTCATAGAACGCGTTGTTGCCGGCGCGGTGGGCGGCGGCGTCGGCCCAGCCCTGGGCGATCACGAACTCGCCGAAGGCATGGTCGGAGTCGCCCGGCAGCAAGGTGCCGTCGAGATCGAACAAGGCGAGCTTCAAGGACGCGCGCCTTCTTCGACGAGCATCGAGCGCACCAGCGGCACGGTGACGGCACGGGCGCGCGACAGCGCGTATTCGTCGAGGCGGTCGAGCAGGTTCATCAGGTGCTTCAGGTCGCGCGGGAATCGGGTCAACAGGTGGTCCATCACGTCGTCGGAAAGAAGAATGCCGCGGCGGTCGCCTTCGCGCCGCAGGGCGGCCCGGGTCTCGGCCTCGGACAGCGGCTGCATCGCGAACACATGGCCCCAGCCCAGGCGCGTGCGCAGGTCGTCGCGCAGCGCCAGGTCCACCGGCGGCAGGCGGCCGGCGGCGGCGAGCTGCACGCCTTCGGTCGCGGCCTCGACGAAGAGCGCGAACGCGGCCTGCTGCGCGGCTTCGTCGAACTCGTCGCAACGGTCGAGGATCACGAGCGACCAGTCCGGCGCCAGCGGCCAGGGCGTGAGGTCGCCGGCGCTGAACCAGCCCACGCGCTGGCCGGCCTGCTGGCAGGCATGGGCGAGCGCGTGCAGCAGATGGGTCTTGCCGCTGCCCGAAGGGCCCCAGAGGTAGACCGGCGCGGCCGGCATCGCGAGGCGACGCAGGTGCTCGAGCGCAGCGCCGTTGGCGCCGGGCAGGAAGCTCTCGAAGGTGGGCAGCGGGTCGAACCCGATCGCCAGCGGAATCTGCTTCATCGGCATCAATGCAGGCGCGGGCGGGTGCGCCATTCGGCCAGGCGCAGCCGGAGCTCGGACGCATCCTCGGCCTCGCCGCGATGGCGCAGATAGAGCTCGAGGTCTTCGCAGGCCGCGGCGTGATGGCCCAGCGCCGCCCGCGCCACGGCGCGGTCGCGCCGTTCTTCCCAGACCTGGGGCAGCAGGATCACGAGGCGGTCGAGCACGGCCACCAGGCGCGGCCAGTCGGCGGCGCTGCGGTGCAGTTCCTTGAGGTTGCGCAGCAGCCGGGCGATGACGTCGCGCGGCGGCGCCGATTGCAGGAACAGGCCGAGCGGGGCTTCGAATTCGCCGACGAGCCCGCGCTGGTGGCGAAACGGCGCGAGGCGCTCGTCGAGGTCCTCGCGCGAAAGCGACTGGCCGCTGAAGGGGTCGATCACGACCTCGCCGCGCGGCATGCGCAGCTTCACCAGGAAATGGCCGGGAAAGGCGATGCCGTGCGCCGACAGGCCGATCTGGCTCGCGATCTCGATGTAGACCAGGGCGAGCGTGATCGGGATGCCGCGCCGGGTCTCGAGCACTTCGCTGAGGTAGCTGTTGCGGCGGTCGGCGTAGTTGTTGACGTTGCCGGCGAAGCCCAGTTCGCCGAAGAAGAAGCGGTTGAGCAGGCGCAGGCGCTGCATCGGGCCGGCGTCGGCGGGCAGGCGGCGCTTGAGGCGGTCGGCGAGCGAGTCGATCCGCGACAAGGTGTCCTGCGGATCGAGCTGCGGGTATTCGTCCTGGGCCACTGCGGCGGCAGCCTCGATCAGCGGCATGCTGGCGTCGTCGGCCACCAGCGAGGCGAAATACTCCAGCGCGGTGGGCGCTTCGAAATGCAGGGATCGACCCATGGCCGCCAGTGTAGGTCAGGCGCGGCGGCCGAACTGCCTCAAGTCGAGGCCGGATGCCGCGAGAACACCGAAGTAGCCCGCGGCGACGACGGCCAGCACCGCCGCGAGCCAGGCCGCGCGCTGCGCCGCATGGCCGCGCAGGCCGACCCAGTCGATGTGGGTCGAGGCGAAGGCGAGCGCCGCGCCGAGCAGGACGCAGGCCCCGGCCACGCGCAACGCGAACAGCCCCCAGCCCGGCCGCGGCCGATAAACCCCCAGGCGCAGCAGGCCGGCGAGCAGCAGTCCGGCATTCAGGATCGCGCCCAGGCCGATCGCCAGCGTGAGCCCGGCGTGGCCGAGAAACGGCACGAAGACCGCGTTCATCGCCTGGGTGGCGATGAGCACGCCGATGGCGATCTTCACCGGGGTGCGCGTGTCCTGGCGTGCGTAGAAGCCGGGCGCCAGGACCTTGATGGCGATCAAGCCCATGAGGCCGACGCCGTAGCCCATCAAGGCATGGGAGGTCTTGACGACGTCCTCGGCCGTAAACGCGCCGTGCTCGAACAGGGTCGCGACCAGGGCCTGCGGAAAGACCAGCAAGGCGATGGCGCAGGGCAGGGTCAGCAGCAGCGTCAGGCGCAGGCCCCAGTCGAGCATGTCGGAATAGGCCTGATCGTCGCGCCGGCCCTGCGCCGCCGCCAGCTGCGGCAGCAGCACGACGCCCATGGCGACCCCCAGGAGGCCGGCCGGAAACTCCATCAGGCGGTCGGCGTAGTAGAGCCACGATACGGCGCCGACGGCGATGTGCGAGGCGATCTGGGTGTTGATGATGGCCGAAATCTGCGCCACGGAGACCCCGAGCACGGCCGGTCCCATCCGCGCCAGGATGGCGTGCACGCCGGGGTGCGCCCAGGCCTGGCGCAAGCGCGCGCGGCTGAGGCCGATCCTGGGCAGCAGGCCCAGGCGCGCCAGGGCCGGGATCTGGATCGCGCCCTGGAGCAGGCCGCCCGCCATCACCCCGGCGGCGAGCGCATAGATCGGGTCGATGCCATGACGCTTCAGCAGCGGCGAGACGAAGACCGTCGCGCTGATGATGCCGACGTTGAGCAGCACCGGCGTCAGCGCCGGCACCGCAAAACGGCGCCAGGTGTTCAGGATGCCGGCGGACAGCGCCACCATCGACATGAGCCCGATGTAAGGGAACATCAAGCGCGTCATCACGACCGCACCGTCGAAGTCCGCCAGACCCGCGGCCAGCACCCAGACCAGCAGCGGCGCGGCGGCGACGCCCACGATGCAGGTCGCGACCAGGACCCAGGCAAGGACGGTTGCGACGGCGTCAACGAGCGCATGCGTCGCGACGTCGCCCTCGCGCTCACGCGTCGCCGCCAGCATCGGCACGAAGGCGAGCGAGAAGGCGCCTTCGGCGAACAGGCGCCGGAACAGGTTGGGAATGCGAAATGCGACGTTGAACGCGTCGGTCGCCGCTCCGGCGCCGAAATAACTGGCGACGAGCGTGTCGCGCACCAGGCCCGCCACGCGGGATATCAGGGTCAGCAGGGAAACTGTCGAGGCGGCCCGGAGAAGGTTCACAAATCGGCACAAGCGAGGAAGCTGCGGATTATAGGCAGGCGCCGGCGCCGGCCCTGGATTTCTGGCCGTGGCGTGCTACACTCGACGGTTCTTCTGATATCAGCCCAATTCCCCTTTTAGTCCACTTCAAGCATGGCCACTTCGTCCAAAGCCAAGAAAAAGACCGTCCGCCTCGCCTCGGGGCGCAAGCGCGCGCGCCAGGATGTCAAGCTCAACGCCGCCAACACCTCGCTGCGCTCGCATTTCCGCACCGTCGTGAAGAACGTGCAGAAGGTCGTGGCCACGGGCGACAAGGCCAAGGCCGGCGAGACCTTCAAGTCGGCGCAAAGCGTGATCGACTCGGTGGCCGACAAGGGCATCTTCCACAAGAACAAGGCCGCGCGCCTGAAGAGCCGCCTCGCCGCCAAGGTGAAGGCGCTGGCGCTCGCCGCCTGAGGCCCGAACCCGGCGCGCCGTTGCGCGCTGCGTCGAGTTCCGACCGCCTGATCAGGGCCTGCCATGCGCAGGCCCTTTCGTCGTGGGCGCGCCGCGGGACTTCAGAGCTCGGTCGTGCGCAGGTCGTTGTCGCGCGCGAAGTTCATGACGAAATCCCAGGCCATGGGCTCGATCTCGCGCAGCGCCTCGTTGACGAGCACGCCCTTCACGCCCTCGATCAGGCGCGGCACGCAGTAAGGCGAATAGCCGATGAAGGCGCCGATGCCGCCTGCGCCGCCGCCGGGGCGGAAGCTCGACATGGCGCCCGCCAGACGCTCGGCCCAGTCGCTCGGGCGGAACGGCTTGCCTTCGCGGGTGAATCCCTGGATGAAGACCTGGCGCGGTTGGGTGCTGGACATCGGCAGGGCGCGATTGTGCCCGCAAAAATGTTGCGTCGCAGCAGGAAAGCCGTGACCTTTAGAATGAAAACGCGGGCTGGTGCCGGGACGGGAGTCCGGGCGCCGGCCCGCGGTCACTGAACCCGTGAAGGATTGGCGATGAACGCACCCGAAAGAGCC
>JAGWTS010000350.1 GCA_028868875.1 Burkholderiales bacterium
GGGTCGCAGACGATCTGCACCAGGCCTTCGCGGTCGCGCAGGTCGACGAAGATCACGCCGCCGTGGTCGCGCCGGCGGTGCGCCCAGCCCATCAGGGTGACGGTCTGGTCCATCAGCTTCTCGCTGACCAGTCCGCAATAGCTTGTTCTCATCGTCTCACTCCAGAACGGATATCGGTTGATTCGGGGATGCGGTGCTCGCTCGGGGCCGGGGCCTCGGCGGCTCGAGCGCCCGCGGCGGGCCCGGCCGCCTCAACGCCGCGCCGGCGCGGCCTCGGGCGGCGCGACCACGCCCATCGAGATGACGTACTTGAGCGCTTCGTCGACGCTCATCCGCAGCGGGTGCACGTCGGCGCGCGGCATCATCAGGAAGAAGCCCGAGGTCGGGTTCGGCGTCGTCGGCACGTAGACGCTGACGTATTCGCCCGGCAGCTTGCCCGCCACTTCGCCGCCCGGCTTGCCGGTGACGAAGGCGATGGTCCAGGAACCCTGGCGCGGGTACTGCACGAGCACGGCCTCGCGGAAGGCGTTGCCGTTGCTCGAGAACAAGGTATCCGAGACCTGCTTGACCGAGTTGTAGATCGACTTGACGATCGGGATCTTGCGCAGCACCCGATCCCATTGGCGCAGCCACCACTGGCCGACGAAGTTGGCCGCGAACATGCCGGTGAGCAGCAGCGCCCCGGCGACGAAGATCACCCCCAGACCGGGAATCCGGCGCAGGCTGTCGATGACGTCGTGCACCGACAACGGCAGCAGCGCCTGGCTCGCCGAGAGCACCCAGGCGAACACGCCGTCGAGCGTGCCCATGAGCCAGGTCAGGACCCAGATCGTGATCGCCAGAGGCAGCCACACCAGCAGCCCGGCGACGATGTACTTGCGCACGGTGTTCATGGGTTCGCGGCGGGCTCAGCCGCCAGCTGCTGGGGCGGAGGCGGGGGGAGGGGTCGGCGCCGCGGCGGCCGGCTTGTCGCCCGCCGGCTTGTCGGCGGCGGGTTTGTCGGCGCCGGACTTGTCGCCCGCGCCCTTGGCTTCGCCCGTCTTTGATTCGCTCGCGGATTCGGCGGCGGGCTTGGCGCCACCGCGGAAATCGGTGGCATACCAGCCCGATCCCTTCAACTGGAATCCGGCGGCAGTGACCTGCTTCTCGAACTTGTCGGCGCCGCAGGAAGGGCAGACGGTGAGCAGCGGGTCGCTCATCTTCTGCAGCACGTCCTGGGCATGGCCGCAGGCCGCACAGCGGTACGCGTAAATCGGCATGGCTCTAAGCCTTTGATTTGAAAAGGCGAAATTGTACGGGTCAGGAGCCGAAACGCTGCCACAGCTGGAGCGCGGCGAAGCCCAGGGCGAATCCCAGGGCCCCGCCCAGCAGCCATTGGAGCAGCCGGTTGGTGCGCCGCTGCTCGACCAGCAGCTGGCCCAGCAAGGGAGCCTGCGGGCTCGCCAGGCCCTGCTGCAGCAGGGCCTGGTGCACGAGCCGCGGCAGCTCGGGCAGGAGCTGGGCGTAGCGCGGGGCCTCGTTCTTCAGGCGCTCGAGGAGGCCGCGCCAGCCGATCTGGTCGTTCATCCAGCGTTCGAGAAAGGGCTTGGCGGTGGTCCAGAGGTCGAGCTCGGGGTCGAGCTGGCGCCCCAGCCCCTCGATGTTAAGCAGGGTCTTTTGCAGCAGCACGAGCTGGGGCTGGATCTCGACGTTGAAGCGGCGCGAGGTCTGGAACAGCCGCATCAGCACCTGGCCGAGCGAGATGTCCTTGAGCGGGCGGTCGAAATGGGGCTCGCAGACGGCGCGGATCGCCCCTTCCAGCGCATCGACGCGGGTGTCCGGGGGGACCCAGCCGCTCTCGACGTGGAGCTCCGCCACGCGCTTGTAGTCGCGCCGGAAGAAGGCGATGAAGTTGTAGGCCAGGTACTCCTTGTCGAACTCGGTGAGGGTGCCGATGATCCCGAAGTCGAGCGCGATGTAGCGCCCGAAGCTGCCCGGCTCCAGGCTCACCTGGATGTTCCCCGGGTGCATGTCGGCGTGGAAGAAGCCGTCGCGGAAGACCTGGGTGAAAAAGATCGTGACGCCATCGCGCGCGAGCTTGGGGAAGTCGACCCCGGCCTCGCGCAGGCGCCCGATCTGGTTGATCGGCACGCCGCGCATGCGCTCCATCACGATCACGGTGGGGGTGCACAGCTCCCAGACCATCTCGGGGATGAGCACGAGGTTCAGCCCGTCCATGTTGCGCCGCAGCTGGGCCGCGTTGCTGGCCTCGCGCACGAGGTCGAGCTCGTCGTGCAGGTAGCCGTCGAACTCGGCCACCACCTCGCGCGGCTTCAGGCGCTTGCCGTCGGCCGACAGGCGCTCGACCCAGCGCGCGAGCATGTGCAGCAGCGACAGGTCGTCGTCGATCACGTCGAGCATGCCCGGGCGCAGCACCTTGACCGCGACCTCGCGCCCGCTTTTCAGCGTCGCGAAATGCACCTGCGCGATCGAGGCGCTGGCCACCGGCTCGGCGTCGAAGCTCGAGAAGAGGTCGTCGATGCGCCGCCCGAAGGCCTTCTCGACCATGGCCCGGGCCTGGGCGCTCGGAAACGGCGGCACCCGGTCCTGGAGCTTGGCGAGTTCGTCGGCGATGTCCAGCGGCAGCAGGTCGCGCCGGGTCGAGAGCACCTGGCCGAACTTGACGAAGATCGGCCCCAGCTTCTCCAGGCCGCGGCGCAGGCGCACGCCGCGCGGCTCGTCCAGGCGCCGCCCGAGCGTGACCGTGCGCACGAAGGCGCGCACCCAGCGCTGGCGGAAGGCCGAGAGCGCGACCTCGTCCAGGCCGAAGCGCAGGACGGTGAAGACGATGAAGAGCCCGCGGGCGACGTGGCGCATTCAGGGCCGTGGACGCAGGCGCTCGCGCACCTGGCCGACGCCCTGCAGCGCCGCACGCAAGGCCGCGGCGACGGCCCTCCCGACGCGGTGCAGCTGCTGCGCGACGACCGGGCCGAACAGGCGTTCCAGGTCGGCGGCGACGTCCCAGCGCAGGTTCTCGAGCAGCCAGTTCACGTCGCCGGCGAGCTGGGCGTCGCCTTCGACCGCGACCGAAGGCCGTTCGCCGGCGAGCAGGCGCGCGAACAGCGCGGCCGGGTTCGACGCGTCGATGCGCAGGCCGAGATCGGCCTGCGCCGGCGCGGGATCGGCCCCGCACCATTCGAGCAGCCCGGCGGGGGTGACGCGGAAAACGCAGGCCGGCGGCGCCGGCAGCAGCGACGGCCAGCCGGCGGCCACCAGTTCCACCGTGCGCCCGGCGTGCGGGCGCAAGCGTTCGGTGGCCACGGTTTCGGCTCCGAGCACGTGGTTGATCACGAGCGTCAACCGCTCCATCACGGCCGGAGCGAGCAAGCTGTTCAAGGTGCGAAGCATGGCCGATTCTAGAGGGGCGTGGACGGGCCCAGAGGGGCGGGCCGCATGCGCCGACTCGCACAATCGGTCACGAATCGGCCGCCGCCGCCCCGGGCGGGCGCGCCGCGGATCTCCCTTAGCATAGACGGCTGCCGGTCGCCTCGACCCGGACCGACCCAGGCCCTGCCGGCTCGCGCCGAACCCGCTGCCCGCCCCGAATGCCCAAACCGACCATCCTCCTCACCGGCGCCACCGGCTACATCGCTTCGCACACCTGGCTTGCCCTGCAAGGCGCGGGCTTCGAGGTCGTCGGCGTCGACGACTTCAGCAACAGTGCGCCCGAAGTCCTGAACCGCCTGCGCGAGCTCTCGGGCCGCGAACCGGTGTTCGAGCGCGCCGACGTCTGCGACCCTGCCGCCCTCGACGCCTTGTTCCAGCGCCACCGCATCGACGCCGCGGTGCATTTCGCCGCCTTCAAGGCGGTGGGCGAGTCGACCGAGAAGCCGCTGGCCTATTACGCCAACAACCTCGGCGGCCTCGTCAACGTCTGCCGCGCGATGCAGGCGCACGGCGTCAAGCGCTTCGTCTTCAGCTCCAGCGCCACCGTCTACGGCGACCCCGAAGCGCTGCCGATCCGCGAGGACGCGCGCCTGTCGGCGACCAACCCCTACGGCCAGACCAAGCTGATCAGCGAGACCATCCTGCGCGACCTCGGCGCCTCCGACCCGGCTTGGCAGACCGCCTGCCTGCGCTACTTCAACCCGGTGGGCGCGCACGAAAGCGGGCGCATCGGCGAAGACCCGCGCGGCACCCCCAACAACCTGATGCCCTACGTGGCCCAGGTCGCCGTCGGCCGCCGCCCCTTCCTGCAGGTCTACGGCGGCGACTACGACACGCCCGACGGCACGGGAGTGCGCGACTACATCCACGTCGTCGACCTCGCCGAAGGCCATGTCGCGGCCCTGCGCCGGCTCTTCGAGCATCCCGGCTCGCTCACCGTCAACCTCGGCACCGGGCGCGGCTACAGCGTGCTCGAGGTGATCCGCGCCTTCTCCCTGGCCAGCGGGCGCGAGGTGGCGCACCGCATCGTCGCGCGCCGCCCGGGAGACATCGCCGCCTGTTATGCCGACCCTGCCCGCGCCCGGCAACTGCTGGGCTGGAGCGCGCGCCATGGCCTGGAGCGCATGTGCGCGGACAGCTGGCGCTGGCAGTCGATGAACCCCAACGGATTCTCCGCATGAGCATCTCAGTTCAACCCGTCATCATGGCCGGCGGCTCGGGCACCCGGCTCTGGCCGCTGTCGCGCGCCGGTTTCCCGAAGCAGTTCCTCACCTTGTCGGGCAGCACCAGCCTGTTCCAGCAGGCGGCGGACCGGCTCGGCCGCCTCGGCGGCGCCGGCATCGAGGTCGCGCCGCCGGTCATCGTCGGCAACGAGGAGCACCGCTTCCTCGTCCTCGACCAGTTGCGCGAGGCCGGGCGCGAACCCGCCGCGGTGCTGCTCGAGCCGGTCGGCCGCAACACCGCGCCGGCGCTCACGCTGGCGGCGCTGCAGGCGCTCGAAGGTGGCGCCGACCCGGTGCTCGTCGTGACCCCGGCCGACCAGACCGTGAGCGACGAAGCCGCGTTCGGCGCCGCGATGGCTTGCGCGGTGCAGGCCGCGGCCGAGGGCGCGATCGTCATCCTCGGCATCACCCCGGACCGCCCCGAAACCGGCTACGGCTACATCCGCAGCGAAGCCGACGGCGGCGCCACGCGCTCGGTGCTGCGCTTCGTCGAGAAGCCCGACGCCGCAACCGCACAGCGCTACCTCGACGCTGGCGGCTACTACTGGAACGCGGGCATGTTCGTGCTGCGCGCGAGCGTCTGGATCGCCGCGCTCGAACGTTTTCGCCCCGACATCGCCGCCGCCTGCCGCGCCGCTTGGGGCGTGCGCGGCACCGACCAGCGCTTCGTGCGCCCGGGGAAAGAAGAGTTCGGCGCGGTGCCGGCCGAATCGGTGGATTACGCGGTGATGGAGAAATGCCCGGGCAGCGATTTCGCGATCCGCATGGTCGAGCTCGACGCCGGCTGGAACGACCTCGGCGCCTGGGAGGCGGTGTGGCAGGTGGCCCAGAAGGACGCGAGCGGCAACGCCAGCGTCGGCGACGCCATCGTCAGCGACAGCCGCAACACGCTGGTGCACGCGACGAGCCGGCTCGTGAGCGTCGTAGGGCTCGACGACGTGATCGTCGTCGAGACCCCCGACGCGGTGCTCGTCGCCGACCGCGAGCGCAGCCAGGACGTGAAGCAGATCGTCAACCAGCTCGGGCGCGAGCAGCGCGGCGAGCACGCCCTGCACCGCAAGGTGCACCGGCCCTGGGGCTGGTACGACAGCATCGACAACGGCCCGCGCCATCAGGTCAAGCGCATCATGGTCAAGCCCGGGGCCAGCTTGAGCCTGCAGATGCACCACCACCGCGCCGAGCACTGGATCGTCGTCTGCGGCACGGCCGAGGTCACGAACGGCGACAAGGTCATCCTGCTGAGCGAAAACCAGAGCACCTACATCCCGCTCGGCCAGACGCACCGCCTCGCGAACCCGGGCAAGGTGCCGCTCGAGATCATCGAGGTGCAGTCGGGCAGCTACCTCGGCGAAGACGACATCGTCCGCTTCGACGACACCTACGGAAGGAAATGACGCTCCCCCCCGTAGCGCTTTCGGCGCTCCCCCAAGGGCCACTAGGGGCCCCTTCGTGGCCCAGGGGGGCGCCGCC
>JAGWTS010000027.1 GCA_028868875.1 Burkholderiales bacterium
TCCATGTTCGCTTCGCCTCGCTCGTCCGTAGTCGAGACACGAGGTTCTCAGCTTCGCCGTCAGCTTGGAAGATGGGTTCGCGGAACGCTTACCTTGTTTCCTCAATCCCACCCTTCCGTCGATCCGCGCAGCGGTGTCGTGCGTCGCCACCATCTCTACGACGGCACCTTCCAGCGCGCGTTCAAATGCTCGATGTCTTCGGCGGGCATTGCCGAACCCGCCACCCCACATACGCTGCGCCATTGCTTCGCCACTCATTTGCTGCAAAGCGGCAGCGACATCCGCACCGTGCAGCAATTGCTCGGCCATTCGGATGTTTCGACGACGATGATCTACACCCATGTGCTCGAGCTCGGCGCAATGGCCGTGCGCAGCCCGCTCGATACCCTCCCCTTCGATTGCCATTGATTGAACAATTGACCGGCTTCTGCCCCGGCCTATCTGAAATTGCGGCTCTTCGCCGCCAACCCCTGCAGCAATTCGGAATGGTCGACGAGCCGCCGCGCCACGAGGTGACGCACTTCGCCGTCGCATTGCCAGATGCCGTAGACGGTGAGCAGCCGGCTCGCCAGCAGCGGCCGTCTCTGCGCCTCGGCCACCGCGGGCCAGACGATGACGTTGACGGCGCCGCTTTCGTCTTCCAGCGTCACGAAGACCACGCCCTTGGCCGTCTCCGGCCGCTGGCGGTGGGTGACGATGCCGCTGGCGCGGGCGAGCCGGCCGTTGGGGTACTGCTTCAGTTCGGCTGCGGGCCGCACGCCGAACGCCGCCAGGGTGTCGCGCAGCAGCGCCAGCGGGTGGCGGTGCAGGCTCAGGCCCGTGCTGCGGTAGTCGGCCAGCACCGTGGCCGCGGCATCGGGCGCGGCCAGTTCGGCGGCTTCTTCGCGCGTGCGCGTGCCGCGCAGCAACGGCGTCGCCCGGGTGTCGACGCCGGCCGCCGCCCACGCGGCCTGGTGGCGGTGGCCGGCGATGGCGCGCAAGGCGTCGGCCTGGGCCAGCAGGCCGAGTTCGCGCGCGTCGAGGCCGGCGCGGCGCGCCAGGTCTTCGGGGCTGGCGAAAGGCCTTGCGGCGCCGGGCCGGGCAGCGGGATCGGTTTCTGAGAGCCCGCTTTCGGTGGGCCCGTCTTGCGCGGGCCCGCCCGCTTCGGCCCCGGCTTCGTTTCTCGCGGCCACGATGCGCGCTGCCGATTCCGCGCCCAGGCCGATCACCTGTTGCAGCCCCAGCCGCACCGCCCCCGATTCTTCGAGCCGGGTCTCGGCCGCGCTGCGCTGCGCGCACACCGGCCGCACCGTCACGCCATGTTCTTTCGCGTCGCGCACCAGCTGCGCCGGGGCGTAGAAGCCCATCGGCTGGCTGTTGAGCAAGGCCGCGAGAAAGGCGTCGGGGTGATGGCGCTTGATCCAGGCGCTGACGTAGACCAGCCAGGCAAAACTCGCGGCATGGCTTTCCGGGAAGCCGTATTCGCCGAAGCCTTGTATCTGCTTGAAGATCCGCTCGGCGAATTCGCTCGTGTAGCCCTTGGCCACCATGCGCCCCACGAGCCGTTCGTGGAAAGGCCCGAGCCCGCCCTTGCGCTTCCAGGCCGCCATCGCGCGGCGCAGGCTGTCGGCCTCGCCCGGGGTGAAGTCGGCGGCCAGCATCGCGAGCTGCATCACCTGCTCCTGGAAGATGGGCACGCCCAGCGTGCGCTCCAGCGCCTGCCGCACTTCGGGGCTGGGGTAGTCGGTGGGCTCTTCGCCGTTGCGCCGGCGCAGGTAGGGGTGGACCATGCCGCCCTGGATCGGCCCCGGGCGCACGATCGCGACCTCGATCACGAGGTCGTAGAAGCAATTGGGTTTCAGCCGCGGCAGCATGCTCATCTGGGCCCGGCTCTCCACCTGGAAGGTGCCGACGCTGTCGCCGCGCGAAAGCATCTCGTACACCGCGGGGTCGTCGCGCGGCAGGTCCTGCATCGACAAGCCCGGCCGGCCGGTCTTGGCGCCGACGAATTCGAGCGCGCGCCGGATCGCGCTCAGCATGCCCAAGGCGAGCAGGTCGACCTTGATCAGGCCCAGCGCGTCGAGGTCGTCCTTGTCCCACTGGATGACGCTGCGCCCGGCCATCGCCGCGTTCTCCACCGGCACCAGCTGCGCCAGGTCGTCGCGCGCGATGACGAAGCCGCCCGGGTGCTGGCTCAGGTGGCGGGGAAAGCCGATCAGCGCTTCGGTGAGTTCGACCCAGAGCCGGGCCAGCGGCGAATCGGGGTCGAAGCCGTTCTCGCGCAGGCGCTCGGCATCGACGCGGCGGCCGTCGAACCAGTGCATGCTCTTCGCGACGGCGTCGATGCGCTCGAGGTCGAAGCCGAGCGCGCGCCCCACGTCGCGCAAGGCCGATCGCGGCCGGTAGCTGATGACGACGCCGGTGAGCGCGGCGCGGTGGCGGCCGTACTTGCGGTAGACGTACTGGATGACTTCCTCGCGCCGCTGGTGCTCGAAGTCGATGTCGATGTCGGGCGGCTCATTGCGCTCGGCGCTGATGAAGCGCTCGAACAGCAGCGTCATGTGCTCGGGGTCGACCTCGGTCACGCCCAGGCAGTAGCACACCACCGAATTGGCCGCGCTGCCGCGCCCCTGGCACAGGATGCCCTGGGCGCGCGCCCACTGCACGAGGTCGGCCACGGTGAGGAAATAGGGCTCGTAACGCAGCTGGGCGATCAAGGCCAGCTCGTGCTCGATCGTCGCCCGCACCGCGGGCTGGACGCCGGCCGGAAAACGCCGGCGCGCGCCCTGCTCCACCAGCTCGCGCAGCCAGCTGGTCGGGGTCTGGCCTTCGGGCACGATTTCGCGCGGGTATTCGTAGCGCAGCTCGGCGAGCGAGAAAGCGCATGCGCCCGCCAGCTCGAGCGTCGCCGCCAGCCATTCGGGGCGGTAGAGCGCGGCCAGCCGCACGCGCGAGCGCAGATGGGCTTCGGCATTGGCTTCGAGCTCGAGCCCGCATTCGGCCACCGGGCGCTTCAGCCGGGTGGCGGTGAGCACGTCGAGCAAGGGCTTGCGCGACCGCGCGTGCATCAGCACCGCGCCGGCGGCCACCAGCCGCAGGCCGGTGACCTCGGCGACCCGGGTCAGGGTGTCGACGAGCACCGCGTCGTGGGCGCGGTGCAGCAGCTCGACGGCGATGGCCGCGCGCCCGGGGCCGAACCAGGTCTTGAGCCACATCGCGTGGGCGAAGACGGTTTCGAAAGACTGGCTCGCGTCGGGCAGCAGCACCGCGATGCAGCCGGGCAGGCCGGCGAGCATGGGCGCCGTCGGCACCCGGCCTTCGAGGTCGGCACGCTGGGCGATGTATTCGCCCTTGGCGGCGCGCCGCCGCGCCACCGTGATCCATTGCGCCAGGTTGCCGTAGCCGCGCCTGGACTGCGCCAGCAGCACCAGCCGCGGCTCGGGCCCGGCCGCCTGCGCGCTCGGCGTCAAGCGCATCTCGGCGCCGACGATCAGCCGCAGCTGTAGCCGCTCGGCCTCGACGTGAGCGCGCACCACCCCGGCGAGCGAGCATTCGTCGGTGATCGCCAGCGCCGCGTAGCCGCGCTCATGGGCGCGCGCCACCAATTCCTCGGGGTGCGAGGCGGCGGCCAGAAAGCTGAAGTTGCTGCGGCAATGCAGCTCGGCGTAAGCGGGCAGGCGGTTCATGGCGCAGGCTTGGGCTTCGCGCGCGCCGGGCTGGACGCGCGGCCCGCCTCACGCGCGACGCCTGTGCCCGAGCATGCGGCTTCCGGGGGTTCAAGAATGCGCCACAATGTAGCTACGTTGTGGCAGTATTCCCGCTCCCGGATGGAGTCCACCATGCTGACCGTCGATGTTCGTTCCCGTGTCGACCCCAAGCTCAAGCGCGAGGCTGCCGCCGTCTTGAAGGCGGCCGGTCTGGACGTGAGCACGGCGATCCGGTTGTTCCTTCTCAGCGTCGTCGAAAAAGGCGGCCTGCCGATGGAACTGCCTCGCGCCAACCCCACCACGCTGGCTGCCATCAAGGATGCGAAGACAGGCAAGACGACCCGTACCACGCTCGAGGATCTCTGAGCGTGACGCGAGCGCTCGAGGAGACCGGGCAGTTCAAACGGGACAAGAAACGCATCAAAGGGTCCGGCCGCTGCGAGTGGCAGAAGATGCGCGCGGTCGTCGAAGCCTTGATGAATGACCGGCCGCTGGCGCCGAAACACCGTGACCATGCCTTGTCCGGGGAATATGCGGGCGTTCGCGAGTGCCATGTCGAGCCGGACTGGCTGCTGATCTACGACAGGCAGGGCGCGCTCGAAGGCGGCTCGCTCAAACTCATCCGCACCGGCTCGCACAGCGACCTGTTCTGACGCCCCAAAGTTGAGGCGCGCTGCGCGCCATGGTCGGCGCGGCCTTTCAGGCGCAACAGCGGCGAAAGAGCTGAAGGGGCTGCAATGCAGCTCGGCGTAAGCGGGCAGGCGGTTCATGGCGAACCGCCACGATACCTGTATATAAAAACAGGTTCAACCCGCCACACCGCAGCGCACCGCCATCAAGCAACCGCCAGCGGACCGGCTGCAGCCGGTCCGCTGGCGGTGCCCCTTTGGCCACGAAGGGGCCACTCGTGGCCCTTGGGGGGAGCGCCGCAGGCGCTACGGGGGGAGCCTGTTTTCGCCGCAGGCGCTACGGGGGGGAGCGTCGAAGCGCGCGCCGCAAACCGTCCAGCGCACGCTCGTAGGTCAGCGGCTTGGGCCAGTATTCGTGCGCGCCCAGGCTCATCGCCTTGACCACCTCGATCGAGAAAGGCTGCATCGTCAGCAGCACGACGCGCAGCTTGCGCTCGGAGATCACCGGGCTCAGCGCGCGCACCACCTCGAGGCCGCCGATGTCGGGCAGATGCATGTCCAGCAGCACGAGGTCGGGCAGCTCGGCCAGCGCCCGCTCGACGCCTTCGCGGCCGGTGCAGGCCTCGAGCAGGCGCACGCCGGGAATGGCCGAGACGATGGTCCGCACCAGCTCCATGCTGGTGGGCTCGTCCTCGATGCACAGCACGCTGCCGCTCAGCGTGTCGCTGGCGGAAGCCGGGTCGTCGTGTTCCATGGGGATGCTGGCGAATGGCGAACGGCATTGTGCCGGGGACATTCCCCCTGAATACAAGCGGGGCAACCGCTTCGGCGCTGCGCTTCAGCGCGCGCCGAAGCGGGCATTCTCGAACAAATCCTTCAACTCGCGCGGCTGCGAGCGCCAATACTGGTGCGGCGCCGCCACCGAGGCGCCGAGCCGCGCCGCCGCATGCCAGGGCCAGCGCGGGTCGTAGAGCAGGGCGCGCGCCAGCGCGACCGCGTCGGCCTGGCCCGAGGCGACGATGGCCTCGGCCTGCTCGGGCTCGGTGATCAGGCCCACCGCCACGGTCGGCAACCCGGCCTCGGCCTTGACGCGCGCGGCCAGGGGCACCTGGTAGCCCGGGCCGAGCGGGATGCGCTGGCGCGGCGAGACGCCGCCGCTGGACACGTGGATCGCGGCGCAGCCGCGGGCCGCCAGCGCGCGTGCGAAGGCGACCGTGCTTTCGGGGTCCCAGCCGCCCTCGACCCAGTCGGTCGCCGAGACGCGCACCCAGACCGGGCGCTCGGCCGCAAAGGCCGCGCGCACCGCGTCGAAGACCTCGAGCGGAAAGCGCATCCGGTTCTCGAGGCTGCCGCCGTAGGCGTCGCCGCGCCGGTTCGCCAGCGGCGAGAGGAACTGGTGCAGCAGGTAGCCGTGGGCGGCGTGGATCTCGATGCCGTCCAGCCCCAGCCGCGCGGCCCGGCGCGCCGCGGCGGCGAACTCCTCGCGCACGCGCTCCAGCCCGGCCGCGTCCAGCGCCAGCGGCGGCTGCTCGCCCGGCGCATGGGCCAGGGCCGAAGGCGCCAGCGCCTGCCAGCCGCCAGGTTCGTCGACCGGGATCTGGGCGCCGCCGTCCCAGGGCGCGCGGCTCGAGGCCTTGCGCCCGGCGTGCGCGATCTGCAGCGCCAGCGGCATCGGCGAATTCGCGCGCAGCGCGCCGATGACGCGCGCCAGCGCCTGCTCGTTGGCGTCGCTGTAAAGACCCAGGCAGCCGGGCGTGATGCGCCCGGCGGCGCTGACCGCCGTGGCTTCGAGGATCAGCAACCCGGCGCCCGAGATCGCGAGCGAGCCGAGGTGGATGAGATGCCAGTCGCCGGCGCTTCCGTCGGCGGCCGAGTACTGGCACATCGGGGCGACGATGATGCGGTTGGCGAGCCGCAACGCGCCGAACTGCAGGGGCTCGAAGAGGCGGCTCATCGGGGTTGTCGCTGCAACGGGGAAGAAGGGGCCGCGGGCTATTCGAGCATCGGCGCGAAGCCGGGGTCGCCCTTGGCCATGGCGCGGCGATAGGCCTCGCGCGCGCCGACACGCGCGAGGTAGGCACGGATGTTCGCGTAGGGAGCGAGGTCGACCGGGTGGAACAGGCGCATGGTCGTGAGCGAGAACACGCTCATGATGTCGGCGGCCGTGAACTCGGCGCCGGCGAGCCAGGGCACTTCGCCCAGGCGCCGGTCGATCCACGCCAGCGCCCGCGCGAGGCGCGCCTTCATCGTGGCGCGGGTCGGGTCATCCGCGGCCAGGGAGAGGCGCCCGAGGACCATGCAGCGCCCCATCGCCGGCTGCAGGTTGCCGTTGGCGAAGTGGAACCAGTAGAGGTAGTCGGCATAGTCCGGGTGCTCGGGCTCGAGCGCGAGGCGGCCGCCGCCGTGGCGCCGGATCAGGTACTCGACGACCGCGGCCGATTCGGCGAGCACGCGCTCGCCGTCGACGAGGACCGGCGCCGCGCCCATCGGGTGCAGCGCCTTCAGCCCGGGCGGGGCGAGCATCGTCACCGGGTCGCGCTGGTGGTGCTGCAGTTCGTAGTCGAGCCCGAGCTCCTCGCAAAGCCAGACGATGCGTTCGGACTGCGATCGGCCCAGGTGGTGGATCTTCAGCATCGGCGGCTCCTGCAAAGGCGGTCGGAAAGACCCGGCCGACTCTAGCGCAGGAGCGCGCGCGGCGTCAGGCGACCGTGACGCGGTCGCGCCCGCCCTCCTTGGAGCGGTAGAGCGCGGCGTCGGCGCAGGAGACGAAGGCCTTGGGGTCTTCGCCCGGCTGCCAGGCGGCGACCCCGGCCGAGACCGTCACGCCCATCGGCATCTCCTTGCCGCCGTTGCGCTCGCGCAGGCGAAAGCGCCGGGTGCGCGCGCGCACCGCCTCGGCCACCTCGACCGCGCGGTCGAGGGTCGAAGACGGCAGCAGGATCGCGAACTCCTCGCCGCCATAGCGCGCGCAGGCCATGCCGGGCTCGGTCGGCACGCTGCGCAGCACCTGGCCCAGGCCCTGGATCACGCGGTCGCCGACGGTGTGGCCGAAGTTGTCGTTGACGCGCTTGAAGTGGTCGATGTCGAACAGGATCAGGAAGTGTCGGCTGCCGTCGGCTGGAGGCCGCTCCAGGATCTCGGAGAGGCGCGCGTCGAAGCCGCGTCGGTTGAGCACCCCGGTGAGCGGGCAGGTGCTGGCCTCGTGGCGCGTGCGCATGAGGTCGGCGCGCAGGGCGTCGATCTCCTCGCGGCTGCGCTGCACCTGCTGCTGCAGCGATTCGATCGCGCCGCGCATCTCCTGAGAGCCGGCGCGCGCGGCCTCGATGCTGCGGCCCAGTTGTTCGTTCGCGCCGTCGTCCAGGGCTCCGGTGAGTTCCTCGAGGTGTTCGCCGAAGCGGCCCGCGGCCTGGCCGGTGCGCGAGGCCGATTCCATGATCGAGGTCATCGCCCGGTGGATGCCGCCGCGGATGCGTTCGGCCTCCTCGGGCCGGATCTCGGCGACATGGGCTTCGTAAAGGGTGCGCACCATCGCATCGTTCAGACGCGCCGACTCGGCCTGGGCCTGCACCAGCGCATGGCTCAGGCGCGGGTTGATGCCGGCGGCGTGTTCGTAGAAGACCGAGAAGGTCAGCGGGTTGAGCGCAGCGTCGTGCGCCCCCATCAAGGCCAGAACCTTGCGCACCAGGATCAGGGTGTCTTCTTTGGTTTCTGTATAGCGCATCGAACTCTCCAGCTTGCGGAGTTTCGGCCGTTGCTGGCCATACTTGAGATTCGATATCGGCGGTGGGTGGCTGACGTATAAGTTGCGATTTTCTCGATTTATTCGAATCAACTACTCCTCTTCCCGTCCGGTTCGATGAATCGATCAGAAGTTCTTGTTTTTCTTCGTTTTTCGAAATCGATCGATCTCCGATGAGCTCTCGCTTCATCGAATTCAGCGAATATTTGATGAACTCACGGCAAAACCATCCTGATGTTTTGGGAAATTGAACACGTGCGCCCTGGCGATATTCCGGCGCGAGCAGCCGGCCCTTCACCCGGACACGCTCGAGCGCCGCGCCGCGAATCGGCCGCAGGGCGCCAGGAATCGGGCGTTTCGGCGTCCGGCGCCTGTTGCGGTTCGCGCAGGCGCCGCCTTCAGGGCGCGCTCGGCGGCGGCCCGGCTTCGGGCAGCGCCGGCACCAGGCGCATCGTGATCGCCCCGAACGGGCAGGCCGGCGCGCACCAGTTGCAGCCGGTGCAGGATTCGGGCGCGTGCAGCACCGCGAACTTGGTCCAGTCCCGCGTCTCGAGGCTCAGCACATGCGGCTCGCACACCGCCACGCAGCGGCCGCAACCGGTGCAGCGTGCGGGGTCGATCCCGGGCCGGCGCGAAGTGCGGCGCGGCGGCCGCGCCGGCAGGTTGAGCAAGGCCATGGCGCTACGCGCTTGGCCGCGGCTCGAACGAATCGAAGCCGCCTTCGGCCTCGTGGACCTCGACCGACTCCACAGCTGCCGCGGTCGGCCCGCGGCGCGCCCAGGCCTGGATCGACACCAGCGCCTCGGCCGGGCCGCTCACCAGCGCCTCGACCGAGCCGTCGCGCCGATTGCGCACCCAGCCGCCGAGGCCGAGCGCACGCGCCTGTTGCACCATCGACCAGCGATAGCCCACCCCCTGGACCCGCCCGCGGATCTCGAGCCGCAGCGCCCGCTCAGCCATGACTGTCTCCACCTTGCATCCGGGCCAAGGTTAACGCCACGGCCGCGCAGCCTACGGGAACGCGGGAACCTGGGGCTCCTGGCCTTCGAAATGCGCCTCGGGGTGGCCGGCGAGCACCAGCGCCTCGACATCGCGGACGCGGCGGTGCGGCAGGTCCGCCATGAGCAGGATCTCGCCGCGCGCCAGCGCCGCATCGAAGCGGGCGAGGCGCCGACTCGGGATCGAGGCCCCGATCAGGCTTGCCGACCAGGCCCCGAACAAGGCACCCGCGGCCGCGAGGGCCCCGACGACGAGCGGCTTCGACGCGTCGTCGAGACCGACCGACATCGCAAGCACCGCACCCGCCGCCGCGCCCAGCGCGGCGCCGACGCCCAGCCCGATCTGGGCCGAGCCGATGAGGTCCGAGGACTGCAGGACGTTGGCCTCGTGCAGGTCGGCCAGGTCGACGCCGTCGCGCGCCATGCAGTGGATGTGGCGGTGCTCGACGCGGGCGAGCAGCAACTCGCTCATCGTCCGGCGCGCGCTCGCAACGTCAGGCAGAAGCCAGTAGATTCTTCGGCGCATGGTCACCTCCGAACGGCGCCGACGAACAAGGCGCCGTCACGAGCTTCTACACCCGCAAAGATCTGCGCGCCAGTGACCCTACCGCCCTCGCAACGACACCCGAACAAGGAGCCCCCCATGACCCAGCCGAACGCCTTGCCCGAGGTCGTCTTCCCCGGCGGCGAAAGCCGGCCCGCCCTGGGCCTGGGAACCTGGCGCCTGGGGGAGTCGGCGGCGCGCCGCGGCGCCGAGACGAAGGCCTTGCGGCTCGCACTGGACCTGGGCTGGCGCGTCTTCGACAGCGCCGAGATGTACGGCGAAGGCGGCGCCGAAAGCGTGCTCGGAGACGCCCTGGCGGGGGCGATGCGCCAAGGCCTGGCGCGCGAGGCGCTGTTCGTCGTGAGCAAGGTCTACCCGCATCACGCCAGCCGCGCCGGTGTCGTCGCGGCCTGCGAGCGCAGCCTGCGCCGGCTGAAGCTCGATTCGATCGACCTCTACCTGCTGCACTGGCGCGGCGCCGAACCGCTGGCCGAGACCCTGGCCGGCTTCGCCGAGCTGCAGCGCCGCGGCTGGATCCGGCGCTGGGGCGTGAGCAACTTCGACCTCGACGACATGGAGGAACTCTTCGCCCTGGACGGCGGCGCCGCCTGTTCGGCCAACCAGGTCTGCTACGGCCTGGGCGCGCGCGGCGTCGAGTTCGACCTGCTGCCCTGGCAGCAGGCGCGCGGCCTGCCGCTGATGGCCTACAGCCCGCTCGACCAGGGCGCGCTCGTCGGCCGCGGCGGCGCCGCCTCGCTGCGCGCGGTGGCCGCGCGCCACGGCGCGAGCCCGGCCCAGGTGGCGCTGGCCGCGCTGCTGGCGCGGCCCGGGGTGATGGCGATTCCGAAGGCGGCGCAGGAGGCGCATCTGCGCGAGAACCTGCAGGCCGCGGCGCTGGCGCTCGACGCGGCGGATTTCGCGGCGATCGAGCGCGATTTCCCGGCGCCGCAGCGCAAGCAGCCTTTGGCGATCATTTGATTGCTCCGTGGCGCCCTGCAGCGCGCCCGGTTCAGCGGTGCAGCAGCAACCAGAGGAATCCGATGACCAGCGCGATGACGACGCCGCGCGTGAGCCGGTCCTGACGCTCGAACCAGTCGCTCCAACTGAAGCCGTCTTCGTCGGGCTCCCAGTCGCGGCTCGCATTCCGGCTCGTCTCGGCTTCCATCTCGCGCACCCATTCGCGCTGGCGCGGCAGGTCGGCGTCGAGAGCGGCGAGGCGGCGCTTGACGAGTTCGGGCGAGGGCGCGAGCGCCTGCTGGCGCAAGGCCGGGCCGAGGGCCTCGACCTGGGCCACGGCCTCGGCCAGGCGGCTGATCGCCAGCGTCGCGCCGCATTGCGGGCAGGCGACGGTCTGGCCCGGCGGCAAGGCCGCGCCGCAGGCGGCGCAGCCCATCGCCTCCTGACGCGCACGCAAGGCCTGCACCGGCTGCGGCGCGAGCAGGTCCAGCGTTCCCAGCGGATCCAGCGCATGGGCCAGCCGCGCCACGTCGAGCAGGCTCGCGACCGAGCCGCACCAGCTGCAGCGTTCGTCGTGGGTGCCGACGGCGCCGCCGCAGTTGACGCAGTCGATGCGCCGGTCGCGCTCGATCAGGCGCGCGCGGTCCAGGCGCGACATCGGCCGCAGCAGCCCCTTTTCCTGCATGAACTGGGCAAAGCTCTGGTACGCCCCATGGCGCGCCAGGCACTCGAGCTGCAGCGAGGGGCCCCAGCGCGTGAGGTTGTGAACCGTCTTCAGCGCGCCGCGGCAACGCGGACAGGCGGCGTCCGGGCGCAACGCCACGTGCGCCAGGCGCTGCGCCGCGGCCATGCGCTCGATGAGCGCGAGCAGCCCGGTGCCGGCGAGCCGGGCCGACTCGACGAGGTCGAACCAGACGAGGTGGCAATCGGAGCAAAGGTCGAGGTCGACGCTCTGCGCGTAGTGCCCCTCGAGCGCCAGGCGCTGCATCGCCCGGCCGCAGTTGCCGCAGGCGAGCTCGGGTTCGGACCGTGGCGCCAGGGCCTGGCCCGCCGAGGCGGAAGACGATGGAACGGGTTCGTGGCCTGGCATCGCCGCGAGCATACGCAACGCGGTGCCGGAAGCCCGCCGGAATCGAATACCCTGCGCCCATGAACCCAGCCCCCACCTCCGCCCCCATTCGCACCGGCGCCGACCTGCTTTGCGAGAGCCTGCTCGCCCAGGGCGTGGATCACTGCTTCGCCAACCCCGGCACCTCGGAGATGCACTTCGTGGCCGCGCTCGACCGCCAGCCACGCATGCGCTGCGTGCTCGGGCTGGCCGAAGGCGTGGTCACCGGCGCCGCCGACGGCTATGCGCGCATGGCCGAGCGGCCGGCCTGCACCCTGCTGCACACCGGCCCCGGGCTCGCCAACGGCCTGGCCAACCTGCACAACGCCCGGCGCGCCTTCACGCCGGTGGTCAACATCGTCGGCGACCACGCCACGGTGCATGCGCCGTTCGACGCACCGCTGGCCGCCGACATCGAAGGGCTGGCGCTGCCGATGTCCAACTGGGTCGGGCGCAGCGCTGCGGCGGAGGGGCTCGGCGAACTTGCGGCCGAGGCGGTGCAGCAGGCGCTGGCGCCGCCGGGCCGGATCGCGACGCTGATCCTGAGCGCCGACCACTCCTGGAGCCCGGCCACGGCGCAGCCGCCCGCGGCCCGGGAGCGGCCGCGGGCGCAGGTTCCGGATGAACACGCGCTTGCCGCCGCCGCGGCCGCCCTGCGCCGGCCCGGCGCCGTTCTGATGATCGCGGGGCCGGCCTTGCGCGACGAAGGCCTGAACCTGGCCGCGCGCGTGAGCGCCACCACCGGGGCCCGGCTCATCACGCAGCAAGCCAACGCCCGCGTCGAACGCGGCCTGGGGCGGGTCATGATCGACCGCGTGCCCTATGTCGTCGACCACGCCCTGGCCAAGCTCGCCGACACGCGCTGCCTGGTGCTGGTGGGCGCGAAGGCCCCGGTCGGCTTCTTCGCCTACCCCGGCAAGCCGGGCAGCATGCTGCCCGCAGGCTGCCCGGTGATCGTCGCCGCGGCGCCGCACGAAGACGGCGTCGCCGCCTTGCGCGAGCTGGCAGCGAGCTGCGGCGCCGCGCCCGAGGCCCATCGGCCGCTGCTGGCCTCGGCGCGCGACCTGCCGCTGCCGGCGGGCGCCCTGAACGCCGCCGCCGTGGTGCGGACGGTGGCCGCGCTGCTGCCCGAAGACGCCATCGTCTGCGACGAAAGCGTGAGCTCGGGGCGCGACTTCTTCGAGCTCAGCTGGCATGCGGCGCGCCACGACTACCTGCAGCTCACCGGCGGCGCGATCGGCCTGGGCCTGCCGCTGGCCACCGGCGCCGCGCTCGCCGCGCCCGGGCGCAAGGTCGTGACGCTGCAGGCCGACGGCAGCGCGATGTACACGCTGCCCGCCCTGTGGACCCAGGCGCGCGAACGGCTGGACATCGTCACCGTGATCTTCTCGAATCGGCGCTACGCGATCCTGCACGGCGAATACGCCCAGGTCGGCGCCGGCGCCCCGGGGGCCAACGCGCGCCGCCTGTTCGACCTCGTCGACCCCGAACTCGACTGGGTGGCGCTGGCGCGCGGCATGGGCGTCGTGGCCGAACGCGCCGACAGCGCGGAACGCTTCAATGCCTTGTTCGCCGCGGCGCTGAAGCAAGCCGGCCCCTTTCTCATCGAGGCGCGGATCTAAGCGGCCGGGTCAACCCCCGATTCGCGGGCGCGTTGTGGACACAGGCCGCGCGCCTTCTATTCTTGCGACCCAAGACGGCCGCCCGTGCCGAGCCGTTGTTCACCCGAATCAGCAGGAAACCCCATGAAGAAATTTGCTGGAAACCTCGTACTCGCGATCGCGGCGCTCGGCCTCGCGCCGCTGGCGCATGCCTTCGACCGCGACAACGGTCCCGTGATGTGCGGAACCGCCGCCGACGACACGATCTGGTGCACCTCGGCGCGCGGCATGGAGCACGGCCACTGGCAGCAGATTCCGGGCGCCCTGCGGCAGGTCGTCGTGCGCGAACGCCAGCTCTGGGGCGTGAATCGCGACGGCGAGATCTGGTATGCGGCCGATTTGCGCAACCCGAACTGGATCCGCCTCGAAGGGCGCGCCAAGCAGGTTTCCGAAGGCCACGGCGTCCTGTGCGTCGTGAACGAGCTGGACGAGATCTATTGCGCCTCGCAAGGCATCACGACCCCGAATCCGCAATGGCATCGCTCGCCCAACGGGTCCAAGCTCTCGTTCATCTCGGTCGACTGAACGCCGCCGCGCGCGGCGGTTGAAGCCGGAGCCGGGCCGGCTCAATCCTGGTGGAAGACTTCTTCCATCGCCGCCCAATGCTCGCCCGCCGCCCGGCTCTCCAGCGGCCGCTGGCAGGGCATGCAGAGCGCCCACCAGCGCTGGGTTTCGGGGTCTCGCGCCATCGCCGCCATGTCGGCTTCGAAGTCGCCGCCGTGGTATTCGAAATGGCTGAACAGCAGGTTCTCGGGCTCGCGCAGGTAGATCGTGTAGTTGCGGATGCTCGAGGCCCGGATCTGCGCCGCCACCGCGGGCCAGACCGCGGCGTGCAAGGCCTTGTATTCGGCGATTCTTTCGGGCGCGAGGCCGATCACGGCACCATATCGCTTCATCGTGCTGTCTCCTCGGCCGGCCCGGGCCGGCATCAACCCACGCTGGCCTGCGCCCGCGTGCGCGCTTCGATCTGCGCCCAGTCCCAGTCGATTCCCAGACCCGGCTCCTGCGGCGGCAGGGCGTGGCCGTCCTGGATCGCGATGCGGCTGCGCGCGATGGTGTCGAGCTGCGGGATGTATTCGACCCAGGCCGCATTCGGCACCGCACAAGACAGGCTCACGTGCAATTCCATCAGGAAATGCGGGCACACGGCGAGGTTGGCGCATTCGGCCAGGTGCGCCACCTTGAGCCAGGGCGTGATGCCGCCGACCCGCGCCACGTCCACCTGCACCACGTGGCAGGCCTGGGCGCGAACGTAATCGCCGAACTGGCCGGGACTGTAGAGCGACTCGCCCACCGCGATCGGGATCGGCGAGCGTGCGGCCAGTTCGCGATGGCCCATCACGTCGTCGGCCGGCATCGGCTCCTCGAACCAGGCCAGGCCCAGGCCGTCGAGCGCGTGGACCCGGCGCAAGGCCTCCGAATACGAGAAAGCCTGGTTCGCATCGACCATCAGCTCGAAGCCCGGTCCGACCGCGGCGCGCACCGCGGCCAGGCGCGCCGCGTCTTCGCTGGCGTGGGGCCGGCCGACCTTGACCTTGGCCCCAGCGAAGCCCTGGGCCTGGGCCTCGAGGGCCTGCGCCACCAGCTCCTCGGGGCTCAGCTGCAGCCAGCCGCCTTCGGTGGTGTAGACCGGCACCCGCGCGCGCGCGCCGCCGGCGAGCTGCCACAAGGGCAGGCCCTGGACCCGGGCGCGGCGGTCCCACAAGGCGGTGTCGATCGCGGCCAGCGCCAGGCTCGTCACGGCGCCGACGTGGGTGGCATGGGTGTGGAACAGCAGGTCGCGCCAAATCGCCTCGATGCACTCCGGGTCGCGGCCGATGAGGCGTGGCAGCAGATGGTCGACCAGCAAGGCCAGGACCGAGGAGCCGCCGGTGCCGATGGTGTAGGTGTAGCCCACGCCTTCCGAGCCGTCGCTGCAGCTGAGGCGGACGATGGGCGTTTCCTGGCGCACGAAGCTCTGGATCGCATCGGTGCGCAGGGTGGGCGGTTCGAGGTCGACGCAGCCGACCCAGGCCTTCTCGATGCGGATCATGCCGCCTCCTCTTCGGCCGGACGCCGCTGCACCACGTAGATGTGCTCGCAGGCGAGCACGACCTCGCCACGTTGGTTAATCACCTCGTTGAGCTCCCAGACCCGGCCCTGGGCCGGCTTCTTCGCGTCGGGCTCCACGCGCAGGATGCGCGTGCGGGTGCGGATCGTGTCGCCGATGAACACAGGCCGCACGAAGCGCAGGCGGTCGTAGCCATAGCTGAACGCGGCCGGGTTGATGCGCGTGGCGGTGAGCCCGACCCCGATCGCGAAGACCATCGTGCCATGCGCGATGCGCTGGCCGAAGGGCTGGGTCTTCATGAACTCCGCGTCCATGTGGTGCGGGAAGAAGTCGCCGGTGTGGCCGGCGTGGACGACGAAGTCGGTTTCCGTGAGGGTGCGTCCCAGCGTCGTGTGGCCTCTGCCGATCACATGGTCTTCGAGGTAGGCGAGATGCTCCATGGTCCGGTCGTTCTCGGATGCAAGGGCCTTCGATGATAACGATGGTTTCAACCATGCGCACCGTCTTTATGGATGGAATTTAAATTCCAGAACCGCCGTCAACCGGGATTCGCATCCCGCTCTTCTTGCGGCGATTTCATGGGAAATGGTGGGCCGAGGGTTTGTCCGGAGCGGACTTTTTGTTAGAAGGATCAAACTTCCTCCAATGGAATGTTTTTTTGTTTGTGAATTCACGATCGCTTAACCTTCAAACCTGGTCCGCACCGGGTTCCGGCATGACCCAGCCCATACTTCTGCGCGGCATCACCTGGGGCCACACCCGCGGCTTCGTGCCGATGGTCGCCACCGCCCAGCGCTATCGCGAACTGCATCCCGAGATGCAGATCAGCTGGCAGACGCGTTCGCTGCAGGACTTCGCCGACCAATCGGTGGCGGCGCTGGCGCGCGATTTCGACCTGCTCGTGATCGACCACCCGTCGATCGGCGAAGCCGCCGCAGCCGGCCTGTTCCTGCCGCTGGACGAGTTCGTGCCCGAGGATTTCCTCGACGACCAGGCCACCCACAGCGTCGGCGCCTCGCATCGCAGCTACCACATGCTGGGCCAGCAATGGGCGCTGGCCATCGACGCCGCGAGCCCGGTCTCCGCCGCCCGGCTCGATCTGCGCGAACGCCACGACTGCGACATCCCCGCCACCTGGGCCGAGCTGATCGCGCTCGCCCGGCGCGGCCTGGTGGCGTTTGCCGGCCTGCCGCTCGACTGCCTGATGCACTGGTACGGCCTGTGCCTCAACGAAGGCGAGGCGCCGTTCCGCGAGCCTGGACGCATCGTCGGGCGCGAAGCCGGGCTCGCCGCGCTCGACGCCCTGGCCGAACTGGTCGCGGCCTGCGGCCCCGAATGCCTGGAGCGCAACCCGATCGCAGCCTATGAGTTGCTGACCTCTGGCGACGCCTTCCTCTACAGCCCGTTCGCCTACGGCTATTCGAATTACGCGCGCCGCAGCACGGTCGCCCAACCGCTGCATTTCGGCGGCCTCGTCAGTCGCCGCGGCAAGGCGCTGGTCTCCACCCTGGGCGGCGCCGGGCTCGCCGTCTCGGCCCAGTGCAAATCCGTGCCGCAGGCGGTGGACTATGCCCGCTTCGTCGCCGGCGCCGAGGTCCAGCGCGGCCTGTACACCGCCAGCGGCGGCCAGCCCGGCCATCGCAGCGCCTGGACCGACGCCGAGAACAACCGCATCAGCCAGGACTTCTTCGCCAACACCTTGCCGACGCTGGACGCCGCCTTCGTGCGCCCGCGCTACCCGGGCTACATCGAGTTCCAGGAACGGGCGCCGCAGGTCATGGGCCGATTCCTGCGCCACGAGGATTCGGCCGTGGCCACCCTGGCCGCGCTCGACGATCTCGACCGCCGGCACCGCCGCGGCGTCGTCGACGAGACCGTCTGCTTCACACTGAAGGGGCTGGCATGAGCGCGCCGGGCCGCTCCCAAGCGCTCGGCCCCGGAGCGCGCAGCGCAGAGGGTAGTCCAGTGAACGAGTCCGCGGCGCCGCTGCACGGCCTGCTCGTGCTCGATTTCAGCCAGTTCCTGGCCGGCCCGAGCGCCGCGCTGCGACTGGCCGACCTGGGGGCCACGGTGGTGAAGGTCGAACGCCCGGACGGCGGCGACCTCTGCCGCCAGCTCTACATCTCCAACCTCGAGATCGACGGCGACAGCACGCTGTTCCACACCATCAACCGCAACAAGCGTTCTTACGCGGTGGACCTGAAGAAGCCGGCCGATCTGGAAAAGGTCAAGCGCCTGATCGCGCGCGCCGACGTGATGATCGAGAACTTCAGGCCCGGCGTGATGGAGCGCATCGGCCTGGGCTTTGATGCGGTACGGGCGATCAACCCGCGCCTGGTCTACGGCAGCGTCACCGGCTACGGGCCGCGCGGGCCCTGGATCGACCTGCCGGGCCAGGACCTGCTGGCCCAGGCGCGCAGCGGCCTGGTCTGGCTGAACGGCGACGCGGCCCAAGGCCCGGTGCCGGTCGGCCTCGCGGTGGCCGACCTGATGACGGGCGCCCACCTCGTGCAAGGCCTGCTCGCCTGCCTGCTGCGCCGCGCCGCCTCCGGCCTGGGCGGGCAAGTGGAGGTGAGCCTGCTCGAATCGATCGTCGACTTCCAGTTCGAGGTGCTGACCACCCATCTGAACGACGGCGGCCTCGAGCCCCGGCGCTCGGACGTCAACAACGCCCACGCCTACCTGGGCGCGCCCTACGGCTTGTACGAAACCCGCGACGGCCACATCGCGATTGCGATGGGGGCGCTCGAAAAGCTCGCCCGCGCCCTCGACTGCCCCGCGCTCGAACCCTATTTCGGCGCCGCCGCGGCCTTCGAGCAGCGCGACGCGATCAAGGCCCTCCTGCGCGAACACCTGCGCCACGAGACCAGCCGCCACTGGCTCGACCGGCTCGAAGCCGTCGACTACTGGTGCGCCCCGGTGATGACCTGGGGCGAGTTGCTCGCGCACGAAGGCTTTCGCGTCCTCGACATGGTGCAGGACGTGGTGCGCGACGGCGGCGCCCGGGTGCGCACGACGCGCTGCCCGATCCGCATCGACGGCGCGCGCCCCTTGTCGCCGCGCGCCGCGCCGGTGGTCGGCGAGCACAACGCCTGGGTCGAGAAGGAATTCCTCGCATGAACGCCCCGCGCCCGCAGCCGCATCGCTCCCCGCCCGAGCATCACGCCTCGATCCCGATCTGGAACGCCGAGGACTGGTACTGGGAAGACATCCGCCCGGGGCACCAGATTCGCTCGATCAGCCGCACCTTGTCCGAAGGCGAGAGCATGCAGTTCAACGCCCTCGTGCTCGACATGCATCCCTACGTGGCCGACGAGCCTTTCGCGCGCGAGCAAGGCCTGTTCAGGCGCCGCCTCGTCGCCGGGGCGATGGTCTTCAGCGTCGGCCTGGGCCTCGTCGCGACGAACTGCCGCAACGCCTTCAGCTACGGCTACGACCGGCTGCGCTTCATCAAGCCGGTGTTCATCGGCGACACGATCTACACCATCAAGACCGACCTCGAAAAAGGCCCGAAGACCGAGACCATGGGCTTGTACCGGGCCTCCTACGAGGTCTTCAGCGGCGCCGGCGACCTGGTCTTGTATTGCGAGCACCTGCAGACCGTGCTGTACCGCGACCCCGCCGCCGCGGCGAACCCGGGAGGCCGCTATGCGTGAATGGACCGACACCCATCTGCACCTGCTCTACCCCGAGCGTCTGCACTACGACTGGGCCGCACCGCTGCCGGCGCTGAACCGGCGCTTCGCGCTCGAAGACTACGCGCCGCTGGCGCGCGAACTCGGCATCACGCGCACGCTGCACATGGAGGTGGACGTGCGCGAATCGGAGATCGAGGCCGAGAACCGCCTCGTCGCCGAACTCGTCGCCGCACCCGGCTCGCCGCTGGCCGGCGGCATCTCGGCCTGCCGACCCGAGCACGATGATTTCCCGGCCTTTCTCGAACGCCAGAGCGCCAACCCGCTTGTGCGCGGCTTCAGGCGCGTGCTCCACGTCGTGCCCGATTCGGTCTCGCAAGGCGAGACCTTCCGGCGCCACCTGCGCCTGCTCGGCGCCGCCGGCTATCCCTTCGATCTGTGCCTGAACGCCGATCAACTGCACCTGGGCCTGGCGCTGGCGCGGGCCTGCCCGGACCTGACGCTGGTGCTGGACCATTGCGGCGTGCCGCAGGTCGGGACGCAGGCGCTCGATCCCTGGCGCGACGACATCTGCGCCCTCGCTGCCCTGCCCCGGGTGCACTGCAAGATCTCGGGCGTCATCGCCTACGGCAACGCAGCGCGCTGGCCCGAAGGCGATATCGGCGCCATCGCCGCCGACCTGCGCCCCTTCGTCGAACACTGCATCCAGAGCTTCGGCTGGCAGCGCGTGGTCTGGGGCAGCGACTTTCCGGTGTGCAACCTGACGCGCGGCCTCGCCGCCTGGAAGGCCGTGACCGACCGCCTGCTCGAAGGTTGCAGCGACAGCCAGATCGACGCGCTGGCGCACGCCAACGCCGAGCGCCTGTACCGCCTTGCCCCCGTCTCTTCGGCGAGCGCCCGATGACCGCCCTGACCGATCTCCGCGACCCCCTCAGGCAGCACTGGCCTGCTCCTTCCGCGCCGCGCCCGATCGTCGTGATCGGCACCGGCGGCATCGTCAACGACGCCCATCTGCCGGCTTATCGCAAGGCCGGCTTCGCCGTCGCCGGGGTTTACGACCAGGACGGCAAGCGCGCCCGCGAAACCGCCGAGCGCTGGAACATCGATCGCGTCTACGACAACCTGGCCGCAGCGGCTTCCGTCCCCGGCGTGGTGTTCGACCTCGCGCTGCCGCCCTCGGCCATCGTGCCCGTGCTCGAAGCCCTGCCCGACGCCGCGACGGTGCTGATCCAGAAGCCGATGGGCAGCGACCTCGCCCATGGCCGCGCCATCGTCGCCACCTGCCGGCGCAAGCGGCTGGTGGCAGCGGTGAACCACCAGCTGCGCTTCGCCCCCTACATGCTGGCGGTGCGCGACGCGCTCCAGCGCGGCTGGCTCGGCCGCGTGACCGACGTCGAGATGCACCTGAACGTGGCCGACCCCTGGCAGCTCTTTCCCTTCCTCGAAGCGATGGAGCGGGTCGAGATCCAGGTCCATTCGATTCATTACCTCGACCTCATCCGCTCGCTGCTCGGCAACCCGCAAGGCGTCTACGCGCTGACGCTGCCCGACCCGCGCTTCCCGAAGCTGAAGAGCACGCGCTCGTCGATCATCCTGAACTACGGCGACGGCGCCCGCGTCTGCCTGTCGCTGAACCACAACTACGCCCACGGCGAGCACGGCCAGGCCGCCACCTTCAAGTTCGAAGGCACCGAGGGCGTGATGTTCGTCCAGATCGGCGTCATGCTCGACTACCCCAAGGGCCGCCCCGACAAGGTCGAGATGAAGTTCGGCTCCGGTCCCTGGCAGGAACTGGCGCTGGCCGGAACCTGGTTCCCCGATGCCTTCATCGGCCCGATGAGCAACCTGCAGCGCTTTGCCGCCGGCGAAGACTGTGAACTGCTCACCTCGGTCGACGACGTGCTGAACACCATGGCCCTGGTCGAGGCCGCCTACGCCTCCAGCGCCTCGGGCGGCGTGCCCTTGCCGCGCCTGGACTGACCACACCGGACGAGACGAGAACATGGCAGGCGTGACGCTGAGCGCAGTCAGGAAGCACTACGGATCGACCGCGATCCTGCACGGCATCGACCTCGACATCGCCGACGGTGAATTCGTCGTCCTCGTCGGCCCTTCGGGCTGCGGCAAGTCGACCCTGCTGCGCATGATCGCCGGGCTCGAGGAGATCACCGAAGGCGAGATCCGCATCGGCGCCGAGCGCGTGAACCGCCTCGCGCCCAAGGACCGAGACATCGCGATGGTGTTCCAGAGCTACGCGCTGTATCCGCACATGACGGTGCTCGAGAACCTGAGCTTCGCGCTGCGCCTGCACAAGATGGACGAGGCCGAGGTGCAGCGCCGCACCGCCTCGGCCGCCGAGATCCTGGGCCTGGTGCCGCTGCTTGCACGCTATCCGCGCCAGCTCTCGGGCGGCCAGCGCCAGCGCGTGGCGATGGGCCGCGCCATCGTGCGCGAGCCCAAGGCCTTCCTCTTCGACGAGCCGCTGTCCAACCTCGACGCCCAGTTGCGCGTGTCGATGCGCGCCGAGATCAAGACCTTGCAGCAGCGCCTGCAGACGACCTCGATCTACGTCACCCACGACCAGGTCGAGGCGATGACGATGGGCGACCGCATCGTCGTCATGCGCGCGGGCGTGATCGAGCAGCAGGGCTCGCCGCTGGATCTCTACGACGACCCCGACAACCGCTTCGTTGCCGGCTTCATCGGCTCGCCGTCGATGAACTTCCTGCGCGCCACGGTGCAGGGCAACCAGGCCCGCTTCGGCGAGGCCGGGCAGCTGGCGCTGGCCGCGGGGCTGGGGCGCGACGGCGCGAGCCTGGACATCGGCATCCGCCCCGAGCATTTCGCGCTCGCCGACGACGGGCCGCTGGCCGGCCGCGTCAAGGTCGTCGAACCCACCGGCGCCGAAACCCTGCTCTACCTCGATTGCGCGGGCCAGTCCCTGTGCGTGCAGTTGCGCGAGCGCGTGCGCTGCCGCGCCGGCGAGCCGGTGCGCCTGACCCTTACCCACCCCGCCCTGGCGTTCGACCCCGAAAGCGGGCGCCGCATCCGCAATGGCCAAGCCTGAGGGCCTGGCGCTCGATTTCGCCCCCACAGACAGTCAGACAGGAGACCGCAAGATGCATCGACTCCCCACCCCCCCACGCCGCCGGCTCGCCGCGCTGGCCGCCGCCGCCGCGCTCAGCAGCCTGGTCGCGCTGCCGGCCCAGGCCCAGGAGTTCAAGGGCTACACGCTCAAGGTCAAGCTCATCGGCGGCGCCCAGTACGAGGCGCTCTACGACGCCGTGATCCCGGCCTGGGAGAAGAAGACCGGGGCCAAGGTCGAGATCCTCTCGCGCAAGAACCACTTCGAGCTCGACAAGGAGATCAAGCAGGACATCGCGGCCGGCAAGATCGACTATTGCGTCGCCTCCAACCACACCAGCTTCGCGCCCCAGTACGGCGACATCTACCGCAACCTGCGCGACCTGCTGCCGGCGAGCTACCTCGCCCACTTCGGCAAGCTCGTGCTCCAGCACAGCACGGTCGACGGCTCGCTGGTGCAACTGCCGCGCCATTCGGACGTGAGCGAGCTCTACTACAACAAGAAGTTCTACGACGACCCCGAGTACAAGAAGAACTACAAGGCCAAGTTCGGCCGCGACCTCGCCCCGCCCCAGACCTGGGACGAATTCGCCCAGCAGGCCAAGTTCTTCGCCAAACCGCCGAACGTCTACGGCACCTTGTTCCCGGGCAAGGACGAGGCCATCACCGGCCGCTTCTACGAGATGCTGGTGGCCGACGGCGGCCAGATGTTCGACAAGAGCTGGCACCCCACCTTCAATTCGCCCGCGGGCGTGAAGGCGCTCGACTTCTTCGTCGACCTGTACAAGTCCGGCGCCGTGCCCAAGGGCGTGCCGAACTACCTGTGGGACGACGTGGGCCAGGGATTCGCCAGCGGCAACGTCGCGCTCGACCTCGACTGGGGCGGCTGGGCCGGCTTCTTCAACGACCCGAAGAACTCGAAGATCGCGGGCCAGGTCGGCATCGTGCGCGCCCCCAAGGGCTCGGCCGGAATCCGCACCGGCTGGGCCGGCTCGCACAGCTTCTCGATCACCAAGGCCTGCGACAACCCGAAGGCCGCCGCCGATTTCGTGATGGCGCTCACCAGCCTGGACGCGCAGATGGTCGAGGCCCGGCGCGGCCTCATGCCCACCCGCACCGATGCCCAGAGGCTGGCCCTCGAAGAGTTCAAGAAGAAGGGCGACCACTACATGGTCGACGTCTTCCAGACCTTCGCCACCGGCATGGCCGAAGACTCGTTCACGCCGCCGCTGATTCCCGAGTGGATCGAGTCGTCGAATGCGCTTTGGCCCGAATTGCAGAAGGCCATCATCGGCGAGAAGACGTCCAAGCAGGCCCTGGACGACGCCGCGAAGAAGGTCACCGCGGTGCTGCAGGACAGCGGGCGCCTGAAGTAATCCGCCGCGCCCCGACCCACCATGCGCCGTTCGACCCCTTATCTCCTGCTCTTGCCGGCGCTGGTGATCGTCTGCGCGGTGGTCCTCGTGCCGCTGCTGTTCTCGCTGTATTCGAGCTTCACGCCCTACCAACTCACCAAGCCGGCCTCTCTCTGGCGTTTCATCGGCTGGACCAATTACGCCCGGCTGGTGCAGGACCCCGACTTCTGGTCCGCCTTCGTGCGCACCATCGTCTTCCTGACCGTGGTGCTCAACCTCGAGATGCTGTTCGGGCTCGGGCTGGCGCTGCTCATCAACCAGGCCACGCACGGCCAGCGCGTGCTGCGCACGGTGCTGATGTTCCCGATGATGTTCTCGCCCATCCTCGTGGGCTTCCAGTTCAAGTTCATGTTCAACGACAACATCGGCATCGTGAACTTCGTGCTCCAGCATGTCTTCGGCATGACCCAGACCGTGCCTTGGCTCGTCAACGAATGGCTGGCCTTCTTCTCCCTCGCGGTGGCCGAGATCTGGAATTCGACCTCGGTCTTCGCGATCCTGCTGCTCGCCGGGCTGATGTCGATGCCCAGCGACCCGATCGAGGCCGCCCGGGTCGACGGCTGCAACGCCTGGCAGGCCTTTCGCCACGTCACGCTGCCCTACCTGATGCCCTTCGTCTGGATCGCGATGACGATCCGCTCGCTCGACGTAGGCCGCGCCTTCGACATCGTCAAGATCATGACCAACGGCGGCCCGGGCGGGCGCACCGAACTGCTGTGGACGCTGATGGCGCGCGCCGGCTACGTCGACGGCCGCATGGGGCTGGCCAATGCGATGGGCTACATCTCGATCCTCGTCTCGATCGGCTTCACGGTCATGCTGTTCCGCAACCTCACGGCCGCGCGCCGCCACATGGAATGAGCGCCGGCCCCATGAACAAGACCACGCGCCAGCTCATCCTCTGGCTGTCGATCTTCTTCGTCATGGGCGGCATCTGCCTGCCCGGGGCCTGGGTCGTGCTCAACGCCTTCCGCCCCAACGTCGCGATCCTGAGCAACGCCAACCCGGCCGACCTGTCGAGCTACACGCTGGACAATTTCCGCAACATCTTCGGCCAGGGCGACATGCAGGCCCTGCCGATGATGGCCTACTTCAGGAACTCGGTCGTCATCTCCGTCACCAGCACCGTGCTCGCGCTGGTGGTGGGCCTGGCCGGCGGCTACGCCTTTGCGCGCCACCAGTTTCCGCGCAAGAACACGCTCTTCATCGGCCTGATGCTCACGCGCACCATCCCCGGCATCGCCTTGTCGCTGCCGCTGTTCATCATCTGGTCGCGGCTGGGCCTGATCGACACCCAGCCCGGGCTGATCCTGGTCTACCTGGCGCTGAACGTGCCGTTCACGGTCTGGCTCATCGACGGCTTCTTCCGCCAGATTCCGCCCGAATTGCGCGAGGCCGCGCAAATCGACGGCTGCAGCGCCTGGCAGGCCTTCTGGAAGGTGGAGTTCCCGCTGGCGCGCGGCGGCATCGCCGCGGCCGGCATCTTCGCCTTCCTGACGAGCTGGAACGAATTCGCGCTGGCGAGCCAGCTCACGCGCTCGCCCGCGACCAAGACGATGCCGGTGGCCTTGATGGACTTCACGGCCCAGTTCACGATCGACTGGGCCGGCATGTGCGCGATGGCGGTGCTCATCATCGTGCCGGCGCTGGTGCTGACCTTCCTCGTGCAAAAGCACCTGATCGCCGGCCTGACGCTGGGCGGCGTCAAGGGATGAAGGGGCGCGAGGGCGGCTGCGCCTAAGATCCGGCGCTGAGCAACCGATGCCGAAGTCCATGGCCCCCGCCGCGAAGACCGCTAGACCGAAGACCGCCGCCGCGACCCAGCGCGCATCGGCGCGGCCTGAAGCGGCCGCGCCCGAAACCCCGGCCTATTCCGCCCCGGCCCTGGACAAGGGGCTGGACATCCTGGAAGCGCTCACCGATGCCGAGCACGGCTCGAGCATGGCCGAGATCGCGCAGACCCTGGGGCGCAGCGTGAGCGAGATCTTCCGCATGGTCGTGACGCTCGAGCGCCGCGGCTGGATCTCGTCCGACCCCGGGGACCGCTATCACCTGACGTCGAAGATGTTCGAGCTCGCGCACCGCAATCGCCCGGTGCGCACCCTGGTGGAAGCCGCCTTGCCGACGATGCAGCTGCTGTCGCGCCGGGCGCGCCAGTCCTGCCATCTGTCGATCGTCGAAAGCGGGCGCGTGCTCGTCATCGCCCACGTCGAGGCGCCGGGCACCTTGTCGCTGATCGTGCGCACCGGCTCGGTCGTCGGCCTGTTCAACACCTCGTCGGGCCATGTCTTTCTCGCCTTTCGCACGCCGGCCGAGCGCGAGCGCCTGATCGAGGACCACAGCCTGATCGCCGGCGAATCGCCCGCCGGGCGCGGCAACTGGCAATCGGCGGTCGAGCAGGTGGCGCGCGACGGCTATGCCTGTTCGCCGAGCGAGCAGTTGCGCGGCGTGACCAACCTCGCCTGCCCGGTCTGGGGCCGCAACCGCCACGTCGTCGCGGCACTGGTGATGCCGTATGTCGAAGGCCTGGGCGCCCAGCGCGGGCCTTCGCTGGAAGAGTCACGCGCCCAGCTCATCGAAGGCGCGGCCGCGATCTCGCGCAGCCTGGGCTACCAGTTGCCCGAGGCGGGCGCTTCGTGACCGACGCATCGCAGCCGGTGCACCCGCGCGTTCAAGCCACGACGGCCAACCCCTGAGTGGCTACCCCGACGGTCCTTCGGGGGCGCAGCATCGATCCGAAAAGCAGGTGGCAGAAAACAAAAAAGCCGTTGCGAGTCAATGACTTGCAACGGCTTCATGTAGCTGGCGGAGTGGACGGGATGACCGGTTCTCCACCGCTTCACCTAGGAAGGACCCGCGCCGAGGAGCGCTGAATTTACACAGTGCGCTTCACAGTTGAGGAGGCCCGATGGTAGCCAAATGCAGGCGCGATGTCAGCAACGCATGGCACCCGCGCCGGCCAGCCGGCCTAGCCACAGGCGGCAATCGAGCCGACTCGCCTGTGCATTTGCACACCCATAGGGTTGCACAGGTCGATGCCCTCTTGATTGTTCAGAGGTCTGCTTCCTCGGCGTCCACGCCCTCGCCGTCGAGCTCGCCCCAGAACTCCCGGAGGAGCATCGGCAGGCGCGAGTCGTAAATCTCAAGGGCCCTGGCAACCGCCTCGACGCGCCGGCCCGCTCGCTTGCCGAACGCCCCCAGGAGCTTGTTCGCCATCTCCTGCGCCTCTTCCTCGGTCCGGGTGTCCCAGTCGATGGCCTCGCCGAGCTTTTCGCCTCCTGCCAACTTCCTTGCCTCGTGCCAGCCGTATTCGCTCGGATCCATCCGCATGGTGATCAACTTTTCCCGCACCCTGCGCATGCTGGCGACTGTTCCGTCACTCGCTCCGCTGGCCTCCGCTGTCGTT
>JAGWTS010000028.1 GCA_028868875.1 Burkholderiales bacterium
GGCGACAACGGGCCCGCTGGTCAGTTCGGAAACTGGTTCAGTGACTTCAAGAAGGCGCAGGGCTTTGGCGGTACGAAGACCCTGCACAGTTTCAGGCACACGGCAGAGACTGAGCTAGGTTTTGCGGAGGTGTCGCCTACGTTGGTGGACGCCATCGTCGGACACGAAGGGGACGGCATCGGCCGGAAGCAGTACGGGGCAACGATCCGCCGCAACGCGGTCCGACTGCGGCCCCACCTTGAGAAGTTGCAGTTCCCTGGGCTGGAGTTGGTGCGAGTCTTCAATCTGCTGGCCTGGAAGCCCGAACAGTAGACCCCAACCGGCCGGCGGGTCGGCGCGCCGCTTACTGGAACAGGCCGCATAGCAGCAGAATCACAGCGGCAGGCCGGGACATCCAGGCGACCATCCCGAGGACCCCCGGGCGGGGGTAGAGATTGGCCAAGCCGACGACGGCCAGCCATTGAGGCCATCCGAGCGCGGCAAGTCCGTAGAGCATCGCCAGAATGACAAGCGCCGTCGGGACGCCCATGAGCACCAACAACACGGCGCCCTTTCCCGCCGACTCCATCCCGCCCCCTCCGGCTTGCGGACTGCTGCCGGTGCTGTCGCGTAGATCGCTGCCCAGTCCGCGAGCTCGATTCAGTTCGACGCGACGTTTGTACTCGGCCGCGTGCCAGGCATCGTCGCGCTCCCCTGGCGTGATGTCTTCATCGTAGCTACTCACTCGATCCCCATACAAATTTGCCTCCCGTCTGTGGGACAAGCCCGAGCAGTGGGGAAGGTTGGTTGAAAAAGCTAACCTCACAAGCGAGTATCCAGAATATCCGATGCGAAGATTCGAGCGGGTATCGGACAGGCGCATCGGTGCGGTCTTCCCCCGTGGCCCCCTCGATTTCGCAGCGCGAGCAATCAGCGCGGACCTCGCTCGGCGCCATTGAGTCAACAGGCTGTTCCTGCTCTGCAACCATCGGCTAACGGGTGAGGCGAGGCACCGCGCTGGGTTATCAGCCACAGACACGCCGGGCCCTGGCACCGTCAACGCTGCAGCGCTATGGGCTACCCGCACGAATGCCGACTGCCCGAAAACGACCCCTTGCGGGCATGCCGCCAAGATATGTCCAAAACCCAGGTTGACAGACATTCGGACAGGTGACAGCATTCGGGCATCCCTTCCGGTCACATCAGGAGCCATCAACCATGTCCCGCGTGTTCGCCTACTGCCGCGTCTCCACTGCCGAGCAGACCACCGACAACCAAGCCCAGGAGATTGCCGCCGCCGGCTTTGCCATTCAGCCTCGCCGGATCGTCTCCGAGACCGTGTCGGGCTCGCAGGCCGCACGCGAGCGCCCCGAGTTCTGCCGCCTGCTGGACAAGTTGGAGTCCGGCGATGTGCTAATCGTCACCAAGCTGGATCGACTGGGGCGCTCGGCGGTGGACGTTCGCAACACGGTCGAAGGGCTCGCCGGGATGGGCGTGCGGGTTCACTGCCTCGCGCTCGGAGGAATGGACCTGACCAGCGCGGCGGGCAAGCTGCAAATGCAGGTCCTTGCCGCGGTGGCCGAGTTCGAGCTTGATCTGCTTCGGGAGCGGACCCATGCCGGACTCGCCCGCGCGAGGGCCGAAGGCAAGCCGATGGGCCGGCCGCATGCGTTGACCAATGACCAGCGAGCGGACGCCATGCAAAGGCTCTCTGCGGGAGCGCCGGTGGCGGCAATCGCGCGGGAGTTCGACGTGGGGCGGGCGACGATTCAGCGGCTGCGGGATGCGATGGAAGAAGCCCAGGTGTAGCCGATCACTGCGCCGCAACTGCGGGTCCCGCGGCAAGGGATGCACGGGGCGCATGGGACACTCATCGACGCGCCCGGCTGTAGGCGGGCAAATGTTTTCACGCCTGCCCCCGAGGGGGGACGGGGACGAATCTCAAGATCAACTGACAGACCATGACAAAGCAATGCGCGGCCCGAGGCTGCACCCGGGAGGCCGCCGGCTTCTCAAAACTGTGCGAGCACCACAAGCAAATCCAGCGGCGCCACGGGGACCCCGCACAGGCCGGCATCACGGTTCACCGGCTGAAGCCCTATGTTCAGCGCGTGGAGGACCGCAAGGCGAAGAACCGGGACAGCACGGCGTGGGCGCTACTCGATGCGCGATGGGATGCCCTTGTGATTGACGCGCGCGGGACCCTGGCAATGTGGGAGCGCGGGACGGCGATGAGCCGGTCACTTGTCAAGGCAGCATCACAGGTCGTCACCATCGCGGACAACGCGCCGGCCCCGGCCGTGGTCAGCACGGCGCTTGCCATGTTCCTGATGAGAGATGCCGAGCCTCGCCGCTTCGCGTCGGACCGGGCCTTCGATTTCCAACTGGTGCGCCGCGTGCGTGCCCTGGCGCCCGTCAATGCGGGCAGCTACTGGGATCAGAAGGAGCGCCGAACGAAGAAGGTCTATCGGGACTTGCCGCCGAAGGTTACCGAGGTAATGGGGCAGCAGTTCCGCGAAGCGTTTGGGCTCGCCGGGATCATGCTGGCCGACAAGGCGCGGGCAGAGGCAGCGAAGGCCGAACAGGCGCATCAGCTGCTTGCCCAGGCGCTGGAGGAACTGGCGTGAAGAAGGGGCCTAGTCGCAGTGCCGAAGCATTGCAACCCGCATGGTGCGAAGAATGGGTCCCGCTGGCCGAGATATGCAGGATCGACAAACTACAGGTCCGCCACAAGCTCAACCAGGGCGCCGTGACGCGGTACCGGGATATGACCGATGCAGGCAAGGTCGCGCCGCCGATCAAGTTGGGCCGCGTGAAGAGCGGGGCCTTGTACCTCGTTGATGGCTGGCACCGCATGGAGGCGGGCGCACTCGACACGCAGGAGGACTTCAACGGGACCGGTGGGACCCTCGTTCGCGCCCTTGTGGCCGACCTGACTGACGCCGAAGTGCGGTGGGAGTCCGCCATCGCCAACGAGGGGCACGGGGTGCAGTTGAAGCCTAGCGAGTACCGAAATGTCTTCAGGGCCTTCATCCTGGCGAAGAAGCACCGCAAGGCCCGGGGTGAGTTGATGACTTACCGCGAGATTGGTGAAGCCATCGGCAAGGGGCACCGGACCATCCACGAATGGATGCGGAAGGACTTTCCTCGGATGGCGGCGCGCATGGGGCGAGACCCGCACGGCAACCCCGGTGCCGGCCCACCAGTTGGACGGGTGCCAAGCCTCGCCGACGAGCAGTGCGAGCAGACTCTCAGGGCCGTGAGGGATGCACGCGCAGGGCTCGCCACCATGACCCCGGAACACCGGCACCGCGTGGCCGAGGAACTGCGGTCCCTCCTGGCTGAGGTGACACAACTTGGCGCGACTGCCCCGGCCGACGACGGGGAATTCTGATGATGATGCGGCCGCAAGCAGGAGGCGGCGCACCGGGCACTTGACGCGAACCGGCCGGGGCTCAGTGGGCGACACCTACAGGGAGACGGCCGGTTCTGTTCAAAAGGAACAGGTGCAGTGAACAAGGATGGGAGCAAACCCGCACCAGTGCTTGCTTTACGGGTGATTCGGAGCTCGGCGCGATGCGTGAAGCATCCTCCCCCGGCACCTGTTCTTTCGATGGCGTCTCTGTGCGGCACCAGGGGTCCCCAGTGGAGCGATGCGGCCAGAAACGAAAAGCCCCAAGGCGAGGGCCGAGGGGCTTCGGTGGACGGGTTCCAAGCAGGTTCCAACTGAGGTTCCAAGCGGGTTTCCAAGGTTAGTAGATCCTTACCTGGAAGGCCGCATCAGCGTTGGATTTCACCCTGCTGGATGGGTACTCTTTTTGTTTGGTGGCGCTTCAGGGACTCGAACCCCGGACCTGCGGATTATGATTCCGTCGCTCTAACCAACTGAGCTAAAGCGCCTGAGCCCATGATTATATAAGCTGGCGCGGGCCCAACATCCATGTTCAGCTTCTTCAGGAAAAAACCACCGGTCGCGCCGACGGTGGAGGCGCCGGCGCCAGTGCCGTCGGCGGTCAGCGTGTCGGCCGCGCCCGTCGCGTCGCCCACGGTGCCCGAGCTCGTTACGATTGCGCCGCCGGTCTCGGCGCCACCGCCGGAGCCACCGGCCGAAGCCCCCGCAGCCGCCCCCGCCGAAGGCCAGCGCGGGCGCTGGTTCGATCGCCTGCGCCAGGGCTTGCGCAAGACCGGCAGCAGCCTCACCCAGGTCTTCACCGGCACGCGCATCGACGACGCGCTGTACGAGGACCTCGAGTCGGCCTTGCTGCTCGCCGACACCGGCGTCGCCGCGACCGAGCACTTGCTCGCCGACCTCAAGCGCCGCGTCAAGGAGTCCAGGGCGACCGAGCCGGCGGCCGTCAAGGCCTTGCTCGCCGAGGCCGTGGCCGACCTGCTGCGCCCGCTGCAGCGCGCGCTCGCGATCGGGGTGGCCCAGCCCACCGTCATCATGGTCGCGGGGGTCAACGGCGCCGGCAAGACGACGACCATCGGCAAGCTCACGCGCTACCTCGCCGAGGCCGACCAGAAGGTGCTGCTCGCCGCGGCCGACACCTTTCGCGCCGCGGCGCGCGAGCAACTGTCGGTCTGGGCCGACCGCAACCAGGTCGAGGTCGTGAGCCAGGAGGGCGGCGACCCCGCCGCGGTCACCTACGATGCCGTGGCGGCCGGGCGCGCGCGCGGCTGCGATGTCGTGATCGCCGATACCGCGGGGCGTCTGCCGACCCAGCTCCACCTGATGGAGGAGTTGAAGAAGATCAAGCGCACGATCGCCAAGGCCCAGGAAGGGGCGCCGCACGAGGTGCTGCTCGTCGTCGACGGCAACACCGGGCAGAACGCGCTGGCCCAGGTCAAGGCCTTCGACGCCGCGCTGGGCCTGACCGGGCTCGTCGTGACCAAGCTCGACGGCACCGCCAAGGGCGGCGTGCTGGCAGCGATCGCGCGCTGGTGTGCCGAAGAACGGCGCCCGATCCCGGTCTATTTCATCGGCGTCGGCGAGCGCCTGGAGGATCTGCAGACCTTCGACGCGCGCGAGTTCGCTCAGGCCTTGCTGAGCTGACCGCTCTCGGAGTCCGTGACGTCGAAGAAGTCGGACGGCACGGGCTCGAAGCCGGCGTCCTCGACGGCGTCGAATTCCGCGCTCTCGGGCACCGGAATCAGCGGCATCGGGCGCGAAGCCGTGCCCGGGTTCTTGCGCCGGCTCGCCGATGCCGCGAGGTCGGCGCCGATGCCGTTGCGAATCTCGGCCGAGGTCGGCACTTCGCCTTCGTGCCAGACGTAGACCCGGATGCCGGCGGTGCGCAAGGCGCGCGCCAGCCGCTCGTGGCGATCGCGGCTGCGTTCGGTCTCGCGCGCGCTGCGGATGTCGATCACCGCGAGCACGCGGGAGCCGGCGTCGCAGATCAGCAGGTCGGCGTTGAGCGCACCCACGTCGCGCTGCCAGCGCGCATGGCCGTGGGCCGAGGGCGGCCGCAGAAAGCGCGCCAGCGGCACCTGGGCGAGGACGAGCATGCCGGGCAGAGAGCGGCCCAGCATGTCGTGGGCGCGGCGTTCGTGGATCGACATGACGCGCACCGCCTCGGTCGACCATTCGGCGGGAGCCTCGGGCGCCACGGTGCTCGCCGGCTCGGGCCGGCGCCGCGCAGCGTGGCGGCGGCGGTGCAGGGCCAACAGCGTGAAGAGCAGCAACGCGGCGGCCAGCGCGGAAGTGACAAGGGGGTCGAACGGCAGCATGGTGGTCGGGGAGTCGGAGCTCCGGCTGAAGCCAAGACTGCACGCTAGGCGCCGCGACCGGCCCGGTCAACGCAAAGCGTCGACACAACTGTGTCGAGTCGTTTCAGGTTCGGGTCGAAGCGGGCGCGGCCGTGAACGATGCACGCGCGGCGCGCCGCGCGCGCTCAGCGCGGCATGCCGGGCAGGCCGCCCATGCGCTTCATCATCTTCATGAGGCCGCCGCCCTTCATCTTCTTCATGAGGCCCTGCATCTGCTCGAACTGGTTGAGCAGGCGGTTGACCTCCTGGACGTGCACGCCGGCGCCGGCGGCGATGCGGCGCTTGCGGCTGGCCTTGATGAGATCGGGCTTGCGCCGCTCCAGCGCCGTCATCGAGCAGATGATGCCTTCCATGCGCTTCACGTCGCGCTCGGCGCGGTCCATGTCGGCGCCTGCGGCCTTGGCGCTGAGCTGGCTCGGCAGCTTGTCGATCAGCCCCGAGAGCCCACCCATCTTCTTCATCTGGCTGATCTGCATCAGGAAGTCGTTGAGGTCGAAGCCGGCCCCCGACTTGACCTTGTCGGCGAGCTTCTGCGCCGACTGCAGGTCGACGCCCTTCTGCACTTCCTCGACCAGCGCGACGATGTCGCCCATGCCGAGCACACGCCCGGCGTGGCGCTCGGCGTCGAAGACCTCGAGGCCGTCGATCTTCTCGGACACGCCGGCGAACTTGATCGGCGCGCCCGTGATCTGGCGCACCGACAAGGCGGCGCCGCCGCGCGAATCGCCGTCGAGCTTGGTGAGGATGACGCCGGTCAGCGGCAGCGCGTCCTTGAAGGCCTTGGCGGTGTTGACCGCGTCCTGGCCCTGCATCGCATCGACGACGAACAGGGTCTCGACCGGATTCAGCGCCGCGTGCAGCTCGCTGATCTCGGCCATCAGCGCTTCGTCGATGCCCAGGCGCCCCGCGGTGTCGACGAGCAGGACATCGAAGTAGTGGCGCCTGGCGTGGTCGAGCGCGGCCAGGGCGATCTGGCGCGGCTTCTGGTCCGGCGCCGACGGGAACCATTCGGCGCCGGCCTGCGCCGTCACGGTCTTCAATTGTTCGATCGCGGCCGGGCGGTAGACGTCGGCCGAGACCGTCAGCACCTTCTTCCTGCGCTTGTCGATCAGGTGCTTGGCGAGCTTGGCCGTGGTCGTGGTCTTGCCCGCGCCCTGCAGGCCGGCCATCAGGATCACGGCCGGCGGCTGGGTCGCCAGGTCGAGGTCGGCCACGCCTTCGCCCATCGTCGCCGCGAGTTCGCGGTGGACGATGCCGACCAGGGCTTGGCCCGGGTTGAGCGAGCCCGCCACCTCCTGGCCCAGCGCCTTCGCCTTGACGCGGGCGACGAAGTCGCGCACCACGGGCAGGGCGACGTCGGCTTCGAGCAGGGCCATGCGGACTTCGCGCAGCATGTCCTGCACGTTGTCTTCGGTGATGCGGGCCTGGCCGCGCATCGTCTTGACCAGCCTCGACAGGCGGTCGGAAAGGGTGGAGGCCATGGGGGGTCCGGGGGACGGGCGCGGCCCGGCGGGTCGCTACACTGCGCGCATGATTCTATCGACTGCGTCCTCCCTGCTGAATGGGGGCGGGCCGCTGGTCATCGCCTTGCTGGCCGTCGCCGCCTACGCGATCGCGGGCATGGGGCGGCGGTTCGCGACGCCGGCGCTCGTCGTCGGCTGGCTCATGCACCTCGTCATCATCGTGCTCGACATCGGCGGCTGGGGCCAGCCGCTGCCGGGCGCGAGGCTGGGCTTCGCGCCGGTGCTGTCGATGGCGCTGTGGCTCGTGGTCGCGGTCTATGCGGTCGAAAGCCGCTTCGTGCCGCTGCCCTCGGTGCGGCGCTGGCTCGCCTTGCTCGCCATCGCGGCGCTGCTGATCGAGCTCGCCTTCCCGGGCGAGGCGCGCGAATACGCTTCGCCGCTAGCTCCGCTGCATTTCGTGCTCGGCGTCGCCTCCTACGGCCTGTTCGGCGCTGCCTTGCTCCACGCCTTGATGCTCGATGCGGCCGACCGCCGCCTGCGCCAGCGCGGCGCCGCGAGCGCCTCGGCTTTCGGCATGCCCTTGCTGCAGCTCGAGAAGCTCACCTTCCGTTTCGTCGAGGCCGGTTTCGCCGTGCTCAGCGCGACCCTGGTTCTGGGCGCCGTGAGCGAAACGCGCTGGAGCCTGGACCTGCACAAGACCGTGTTCTCGGTGCTGGCCTGGCTCGTCTTCGCCGCCCTCATCGTCGGCCGCCGCCGCAGCGGCTGGCGCGGGCTGCGCGCGACGCGCTGGCTCTATGCCGGCACGCTGCTGCTGCTGCTGGCGTACGTCGGGTCGCGGTTCGTGTTCGAAGTCCTGCTCGGTCGGATGCCGCCATGAAGTTCATCGTCGTGGTCGTCGTCGTCGGCTTCGTGCTCTGGCTCATGGGCCGGCGCCGCCCCAGCGCCCCGCCGCGCGGCCGGGCGCCGCCCCTTGCCGGTCCGCTGCCGATGCTGCGCTGCGCCCATTGCGGCTTGCATCTGCCCGAGTCGGAAGCCGCGTTCGACGTGGCCGGGCGTGCTTATTGCAGCGCTGCGCACCGCATCGCGGGGCCGCGCTGAACGCGCGATGACGAGCGCGGCCAGCGACCGCCGCCAGGGCGACCGCCGGCGCAGCGACCGGCGCGCGCCGCCGCGCCGCGGCGGCGACGCGTGGCTCGGCGGCGACTCGTTCTTCGATCCCGGCTGGCTCACGGTGCGCCAGGAGGGTCGCGGCGAATCCGGCGACACCGCGCTCGCCCGCATCTACCGCACCTACGCCGCGGCGCGCGCGGCGTTCGGCCTCGCCCTCGTCGCCGCCCAGGGCGCGAGCAACCTGCTGGGCGCGCACACCTCGATTGCGCTGGTGCTGCTGACCGTGGCCTACGCCGGCCAGGCGACGGCGCTGTGGCTGCTGCCGCGCTTTCGCACGCTGACCGCGGCCCGCGTGCCGGCGGCGCAGCGCGGGCGCCAATGGCTGGCGACGATCGGCGTCGACCTGTTCGCCTTCGGCGCGATGCACATCGTCGAATCGGGCTCGAGCTTCAATTACGCGGCCCTGCTCGTGCTGCCGGTGCTGATGGCCGGCGTGATGACGCAGCGCGTGCTCGCCCTGGGCACCGCCGCCGGCGTGACCCTGATGCTGCTCGTCGCCTCCTGGCGTTCGGGGCTGGCGGCGGGCGACGTGACGGCGCAGACGCTGCAGGCGGGTCTCGCCGGTGCGGGGCTGTTCGCGATCGTGCTGCTCTCGAGCGAACTCGCGGCGCGCCTGGTGCGCGAAGAGCTGGCCGCGCGCGGCAGCCTCGAGCTGGCACGCCAGCAGGCCCAGCTCAACCGCCTCGTGATCGAGGAGATGGCCGACGGCGTGCTCGTCGTCGACGACGAAGGGCGCGTGCGCGCCGCCAACCCGGCCGCGCGCGCCCTGCTCGCCGAGATCGGGCTGTGCCCGCCGGCGCCGTTCGAGCTCGGTGCGCGCGAGGCCTGGACCGAGCTCGCGCAGGCGGTCGCACGCGCGCGCGCCGAGGCGGAATGGCCCGAAGCCGGGCGCGATGTCACGCTCGAATTCGGCGACGGCATGCGCCGGACCCTGCGCATGCGGGTGCGCTTCATGCGCCATGCGCTGCCACCGCTGGCCGAAGCCGGCAGCCGGCCTTTCGCCGTGCTGCTGCTCGAAGACGTGCGCACCGCCGAGGCGCGCCTGCGGCAGGAAAAGCTGGCCGCGATGGGCCGGGTCTCGGCCGGAATCGCGCACGAGATCCGCAACCCGCTGGCAGCGATCACCCAGGCCAATGCCCTGCTGCTCGAAGATCCGCTCGAGCCGGCGCAGCAGCGCCTGGCGCGCATCGTCGCCGACAACGCCCAGCGCCTGGCGCGCATCGTCGCCGACGTGATGGAGATCGCTCCCGGCGGGCCGGTGGCGGCGCTCGCGATCGACGCCAACGCCGAGGTGTCCGAAGCCGCTGCCGACTGGGCGGCAATGGCCGGGCTCGCCCTGGGCGCCGGCAGCCGGCTGCAGGTCGAGCTGCCCTCGCAGCCGCTGGGGGTCTGGTTCGAGCCCGAGCACCTGAGGCGCGTGCTCGTCAACCTGCTCGACAACGCGCATCGGCATGCCGGAGCCGAGGCGGGGGCGATCAGGCTGCGCCTGGCGGCCGCGGACGACAACCACGCCCAGCTGTCGGTCGCGAGCGACGGCGCGCCGATTCCGGCCGAAGTCGAGCGCTATCTGTTCGAGCCCTTTTTCTCGACGCGCAGCCGCGGCACCGGGCTCGGCCTGTATATTTGCCGCGAACTGTGCGAGCGCTACGGCGCGAGCATCGACCTGCATACCCTGGCCGCGAGCGAGCGCGCCCGCAACGTGTTTCTCGTCACGATGAAGCGCGCCCCCCTCGCCGCCGTCTCGACTCCCTTGTTCCCGAACCCGTGAACGCCGCCCCGCGCCAACGCCTACTCGTCGTCGACGACGAGCCCGACCTGCGCACGCTCTACGAACTCACGCTGGTGCGCGAGGGCTACGAGGTCGACAGCGCCGAGTCGGTCGAGCAGGCCTGGGCCATGCTCGAGGCCGCGCGCTACCAGCTCGTCATCACCGACATGCGCCTGCCCGACGGCAATGGACTCGAACTGATGCGACGCATCGACGAGGCCGGCCGCGGCGAACGCGCCATCGTGATCACCGCCTACGGTTCGGCCGAGAACGCGGTCGAGGCGCTCAAGGCCGGAGCCTACGACTACCTGACCAAGCCGGTGGACCTGCGCCAGTTCCGCAGCGTCGTGGCTTCGGCGCTCGGGCGCACGCCCGCACCCGAGGCAGCGCGTTCGCGCGCCCCCGAAGCGCGCCCTGCCGGGCCGCGCCGCGCCATCGACCGCATCGTCGGCGGCTCGGCGGCGGTGCGCCAGATGCGATCGCTGATCGAGAAGGTAGCGCGCAGCATGGCGCCGGTGCTGGTCCAGGGCGAATCGGGAACCGGCAAGGAACTCGTCGCGCGTGCCATCCACGAGGTCTCGCCGCGTTCGGCGCTGGCCTTCGTCGCCGTCAACTGCGGGGCGATTCCGGAGTCGCTGCTCGAAGCCGAGTTCTTCGGCTATCGCAAAGGTGCCTTCACCGGCGCCAACGAGGACCGCGACGGCTTCTTCCAGGCCGCTCAAGGCGGCACCTTGTTCCTGGACGAGATCGGCGACCTGCCGCTGGCGATGCAGAGCAAGCTGCTGCGCGTGATCCAGGAGCGCGCGCTGCGCCCGATCGGCGCCGTGGCCGAGCAGCCCATCAACGTGCGCGTCGTGAGCGCGACCCATCGCGACCTCGGCGCGGAGGTCCAGGCCGGGCGCTTCCGCCAGGACCTGTTCTACCGCCTGAACGTCATCCGCATCGTCGCGCCGCCCTTGCGCGAGCGCGTCGAGGACCTGCCCGCGATCTGCAGCGCCGTGCTCGAACGCATCGCCGGCGACGCCGGCGTCTCGCCGCCGCCGGTGCTGGCGCCGCAGGCGCTGGAGCAGCTCGCGCGCTACGCCTTCCCGGGCAACGTGCGCGAGCTCGAGAACCTGTTGCACCGCGCCCTGGCGCTGGCCGGTGGTTCGGTCATCGAACGCGCCGATCTCGGCCTGCCCGACGAAGTGCTCGACGACGCTGCGGACGCCGCCGACGCCGAGGCGCAGCCGCAGCCGCCCCCCGCGACCACAGCGGCCGCGCCGGCGCTGCCCAACGACCTCGCGGCCCACCTCGACCAGGTCGAGCGCGAGATCCTCGAGCGCGCGCTCGAGCGCCATCGCTACAACCGTACTGCCGCCGGCGCCAGCCTGGGCCTGTCGCTGCGCCAGATGCGCTATCGCATGGCGCGCCTGGGCATCGGCAGCGACGACGCGGAAGGCGGTTGATCGCCGTGCCGGGCGTGCCCGTCTGGCGCCAGGGCTGGTGGAGCGCGGCGCGGCCGGTCGCCTCGCCCAACTTCGGCCCGCGCCCGGCGGGTGTCGAGCCCAGCCTGCTGGTGCTGCATTCGATCAGCCTGCCGCCGGGCGAATACGGCGGCGATGCGGTCGAGCGCCTGTTCACCAACCGCATCGACCCCGACGCGCACCCTTACTACGAACGCCTGCGCGGGCTGCGGGTCTCGGCGCACTTCTTCGTCCGCCGCGATGGCGAGCTGATCCAGTTCGTCTCCTGCGACGAGCGCGCCTGGCACGCCGGGGTCTCGGTCTGGCGCGGGCGCGAGAACTGCAACGACTGGTCGATCGGCGTCGAGCTCGAAGGGCTCGAAGGCAACGGCTTCGAGGCGCCGCAGTACCGCCAGCTCGCGCGCCTGATGCGTGCGATCGGCGACGCCTATCCGGTCGACGAGGCCGTGGGCCACGAACAGATCGCGCCCGGTCGCAAGCACGATCCGGGGGCCGGCTTCGACTGGGCGCGGCTCGCGCGGGCCTTGCGCCGGCGCAGGCCGCGGCTGGCGGGGCTCGACCCGGCCGAAGCATGAATCGGCGCGGCCTGCGCGGCCGTTTGCGGGCTTTCGGGCAGGCCAGGCGCGGGCCACGCGCCAGGCATCGAGCGCGGCCGCGGCGCGCGCGCTTCGTGACAAAGTGCCATCCGGGTAAGCCCCGGGCGAGACACTACCGGTAGTGGCTTGATCGGGGTATCAGCCCCAGATATAGTGCTCTCTCGTGATAACCTCGTGACATCGACGGTGCGTTGCGGCGCTCACTGACCCGCCGCCGGCGGCCTGCCGGCATCGCACCCTCGCTCCAGACAACCCAAACATCCAGGGGAATGCATGCAAGCAGTCCAGTCGACCGCATCCGAACTTCATTCGTCCACCCACAGCCTGCCCGCATCGGGCAGCGGCGCCGCCGCCGACTACGCCGGCTACCAGATCATCCGCCGCAACGGCGCCGTCGTCGGCTTCGAGCCGAACAAGATCGCGGTCGCCTTGATGAAGGCCTTTCTCGCCGTTCACGGCACCCAGGGCGCGGCCTCGGCGAGCGTGCGCGAGACCGTCGAAGGCCTGACCGGCGCGGTGGTGCGCGCGCTGCTGCGCTCGCGCCCAGGCGGCGGCACCTTCCACATCGAGGACGTGCAGGACCAGGTCGAGCTCGGCCTGATGCGCGGCGGCCACCACGAGGTGGCGCGCGCCTACGTGCTGTACCGCGAACGCCGGGCCCAGGAGCGCGCGCGCCAGCCGGCGCAGGCGGCGCCGAAGGCCGCGCAACTGCACGCGCTCGACCGCGGCCAGCGCATCCCGCTCGACTTCGAGGCCCTGCATGCGCTCGTCGCCTCGGCCTGCGCCGGCCTCGGCGATGCGGTGCGCCCCGACCCCATCCTCGCCGAGACCCGCCGCAACCTCTACGACGGCGTGCCGATGGACGAGGTTTACAAGGCTGCGATCCTCGCCGCGCGCACCTTGATCGAAAAGAACCCGGCCTACACCCGCGCCACCGCGCGGCTCCTGCTGCACACGATCCGGCGCGAGATCCTCGGCGCCGAGGTGCGCCAGGAAGAGATGGCCGAGCGCTATGCCGAGTACTTCCCGCAGTTCGTGAAGAAGGGCATCGCCGCCGAGCTGCTCGACGACCGCCTGGGCCAGTTCGACCTCGCGCGCCTGGGCGCCGCGATCAAGCCCGAGCGCGACCTGCAGTTCGACTACCTCGGCCTGCAGACCCTGTACGACCGCTACTTCCTGCACCGCGACGAGCAGCGCATCGAGATGCCGCAGGCCTTCTTCATGCGCGTCGCGATGGGCTTGTCGTTGAACGAGATCGATCGCGAAGCGCGTGCGATCGAGTTCTACGACGTGCTCTCGTCCTTCGACTTCATGTCGAGCACGCCCACGCTCTTCAACAGCGGCACCCGGCGATCCCAGCTCTCGAGCTGCTACCTGACGACGGTGGCCGACGACCTCGACGGCATCTACGAGGCGCTCAAGGAAAACGCGCTGCTGTCCAAGTTCGCGGGCGGACTCGGCAACGACTGGACCCGGGTGCGCGCCCTGGGTTCGTACATCAAGGGCACGAACGGCAAGAGCCAGGGCGTGGTGCCGTTCCTGAAGGTGGTCAACGACACCGCGGTCGCGGTGAACCAGGGCGGCAAGCGCAAGGGCGCGGTCTGCGCCTACCTCGAGAGCTGGCACCTCGACCTGGAAGAGTTTCTCGAACTGCGCAAGAACACCGGCGACGACCGCCGCCGCACCCACGACATGAACACCGCGAACTGGGTGCCCGACCTGTTCATGCGGCGCGTCGCCGAAGGCGGGCAGTGGACCCTGTTCTCGCCCAGCACCTGCCCCGACCTGCACGACAAGTTCGGCCGCGCCTTCGAGGAAGCCTATGTCGGCTACGAGGCCCAGGTCGACCGCGGCGAGCTGAAGCTCTTCAAGCGCATGGCGGCACGCGACCTCTGGCGCAAGATGCTGACGATGCTGTTCGAGACCGGACATCCCTGGATCACGTTCAAGGATGCCTGCAACGTGCGCAGCCCGCAGCAGCATGTGGGCGTCGTGCACTCGTCGAACCTGTGCACCGAGATCACGCTCAACACCAACGACAACGAGATCGCGGTCTGCAACCTCGGCTCGGTGAACCTGGCGCAACACCTCGCCGGCGGCGCCATCGACCAGGTCAAGCTGAAGAAGACCGTCGGCACCGCGATGCGCATGCTGGACAACGTCATCGACATCAACTACTACGCGGTGAAGAAGGCGCGCGATTCGAACCTGCGCCATCGGCCCGTGGGCTTGGGGCTGATGGGCTTCCAGGACTGCCTGTACCAGCTGCGCATCCCCTACGCCAGCGAGGCCGCGGTCGAGTTCGCCGACCGCTCGATGGAAGCCGTGTGCTTCCACGCCTACTGGGCCAGCACCGAACTCGCCGAAGAGCGCGGGCGCTACTCGAGCTACCGCGGCTCGCTCTGGGACCGCGGCATCCTGCCCCAGGACACGCTGGACCTGCTCAGCGCAGAGCGCGGCGGCCACGTCGAGGTCGACCGTTCGAGCTCGATGGCCTGGGACGACTTGCGCGCGCGCATCGCCGAGCACGGCATGCGCAACTCCAACTGCGTCGCCATCGCCCCGACCGCAACCATCTCCAACATCATCGGCGTCGACGCCTCGATCGAGCCCTGCTTCGGCAACCTCTCGGTCAAGTCCAACCTCTCGGGCGAATTCACGGTCGTCAACGAGTACCTCGTCAACGACCTGCAGCGCCTGGGCCTGTGGGACGACGTGATGGTGATGGACCTGAAGCACTTCGACGGCTCGCTGCGCGCCATCGACCGCGTGCCCGACGAGTTGAAGCGCTTGTACGCCACCGCCTTCGAGGTCGAGCCGCAGTGGCTGATCGAGGCCGGCGCGCGGCGCCAGAAGTGGATCGACCAGGCGCAGTCGCTCAACATCTACATGGCCGGTGCCTCGGGCAAGAAGCTCGACGAGGTCTACAAGCTCGCCTGGCTGCGCGGCTTGAAGACCACCTACTACCTGCGCACGATGAGCGCGACCTATGCCGAGAAGTCCACGGTGGCCGCGGGCAGGATGAACGCGGTGCCGATGCACGGCAGCGGCGCGGTCGAAGCCGCGCCCTCCGAGCCGGCGAGCGACGTGAAGTTCTGCGCCATCGACAACCCGGACTGCGAAGCCTGCCAATGACTCGAAGCCTGTCGATGACTCGCCCTCTTTCGCCGACCTTCGGCGCGCTCGTTCGATGCGATGTCGCAACAACGAGCGCGGTCGAATGTCAACAAGTGCTTGGTGTTCCGGCGCAACACTCGGATAATTCCGAATCACAGGACGTATAGACATGCTGGTCTGGGAAGAAGAGATTCACCACTCACCGACGATTGCCAACGCAGGCGCCGCGCCGATCGCTCCGAACGATGCGCGCCCCGCTCCGTCCTCCGCCCCCGCTCCATCCACCGCAGCCGCCCCGGCCCTTTCACCGGCAGCCGCGCAGCGGCGCGTGAACGTTGCCGACAAGCGCATCATCAACGGCCAGACCGACGTCAACCAGCTGGTGCCGTTCAAGTACAAGTGGGCCTGGGAGAAGTACCTCGCGTCCTGCGCCAACCACTGGATGCCGCAGGAGGTCAACATGTCGCGCGACATCGCGACATGGAAGGATCCGAACGGCCTGACCGAGGACGAGCGCCGCATCATCAAGCGCAACCTCGGCTTCTTCGTCACCGCCGATTCGCTCGCGGCCAACAACATCACGCTCGGCAGCTACCGCCACATCACGGCGCCCGAATGCCGCCAGTTCCTGTTGCGCCAGGCCTTCGAAGAAGCGATCCACACCCACGCCTACCAGTACATCGTCGAGTCGCTGGGGCTGGACGAAGGCGAGATCTTCAACGCCTATCACGAGGTGCCGTCGATCCGCGCCAAGGACGAGTTCCTGATCCCGTACATCGACGCGATCATGGACCCGCACTTCCACACCGGCACGCCCGAGAACGACCAGACGCTGCTGAAGAGCCTGATCGTCTTCGCCTGCCTGATGGAGGGCCTGTTCTTCTACGTCGGCTTCACCCAGATCCTGGCGCTCGGGCGCCAGAACAAGATGACCGGCGCGGCCGAGCAGTACCAGTACATCCTGCGCGACGAGTCGATGCACTGCAATTTCGGCATCGACCTCATCAACCAGATCAAGGTCGAGAACCCGCATCTGTGGACGCCGGCGTTCAAGACCGAGTTGCGCGGCCTATTCGAGCATGCCGTCGAGCTCGAATACCGCTACGCCGAGGACACGATGCCGCGCGGCGTCCTGGGCCTCAACGCCTCCATGTTCAAGGGCTACCTGCGCTACATCGCCAACCGGCGTGCGACGCAGATCGGCCTCGAAGCCTTGTTCCCCAACGAAGAAAACCCGTTCCCGTGGATGAGCGAGATGATCGACTTGAAGAAGGAACGCAACTTCTTCGAGACCCGTGTCATCGACTACCAATCCGGTGGTGCGCTGTCATGGGACTGAAGCGGGCAACAGGTTCGGTGGCTCCGGAATTCCCGCCGTCAGATGCGGGTGCCGGAGCCGCTTCCCCATTCACCGTACCGCGGCGATCGCCGGAAGGCGCAGGCTTTTCAGCAGACCGTCGGGCGGTGAATCGCCGCGCTGTATCGAGCAGCGCGGTGCTCTTTGCAACTTGATCAAGGAGATCGTTATGGCAACTGCGAAGAAGGCCGCTCCGGCCAAGAAGGCGGCGGCGAAGAAGGCCGCTCCCGCGAAGAAGGCTGCACCGGCCAAGAAGGCGGCCCCGGCGAAGAAGGCCGCACCCGCGAAGAAGGCCGCACCGGCGAAGAAGGCGGCCCCGGCGAAGAAGGCGGCCCCGGCCAAGAAGGCGGCGGCGAAGAAGGCGGCACCGGCCAAGAAGGCGGCCCCGGCCAAGAAGGCGGCCCCGGCGAAGAAGGCGGCCCCGGCGAAGAAGGCCGCTGCCGCCAAGAAGCCCGCCGCGAAGAAGGCGGCTGCCAAGAAGGCGGCGAAGAAGGCGGCGCCCCCGGCGCCCGCTGCGCCTGCGGCATCGGCAGCAAAGACCGCGCTGAGTCCTGCGGCCGCCTGGCCGTTCCCGACGGGCAACAAGCCTTAAATGGGCTCCCCCCCGAAGCGCCTTCGGCGCTCCCCCCCAGGGGGGCACCGCCAGCGGCCCGGCAAAGCCGGATCCGCGGCGGTCGCTTGGGGTACAGCTCACGGCTTTGGTTGACGCGGCATTTCGCGTCACCTACAAGCCCGGCCTCGGCCGGGCTTTTTTCATGCGCCGACGAGGGCGCGGTCGACTGTGTGGTTCTGGCCGCCGCGGCAGGCGATCTTGAGGGCGCCGATGCGGTTGCCGAGTTCGGCGCAGCGCTCGAGCGGCCAGCCGCGCTCCAAGCCGTAGAGCAAGGCGGCGCGGAAGGCGTCGCCGCAGCCGGTGGGGTCGACGACTTCGGTCGCGGCAACGCCGGGGACGAGGCGCCGCTCGCCCTGGGTCCAGATCTCGCAGCCTTCGGCGGCGAGGGTGACGACGATGCCTTGCAGGTGCGACTTCGACAGCGTGGCCAGGGTCTCGCCGGTGCGCTCGCAGAGCATGCGCGCTTCGTAGTCGTTGAGCGCGACCCAGCTTGCCAGCTCGACAAAGCGCTTCAACTCGGGGCCGTCGAACATCGGCAATTGCTGGCCGGGGTCGAAGATGAAAGGCAGCCGCAGCGCCGCCATCTGCTGCGCGTGCTTGCACATCGCTTCGCGGCCATCGGGGGCGATGATGCCGATCTTCAGGTCGGCGCGCGCCGGCACGTCGATGAGGTGGGCGTTCTGCATCGCCCCGGGATGGAAGGCCGTGATCTGGTTGTTCTCGACGTCGGTGATGATGATCGCCTGCGCCGTGTAGGTCTCGGCATCGCTGCGCACCAGCGAGGTGTCGATGCCCCAGCCGGCGAGGCGCGCCAGATAGTCGCCGCCGTCGTTGCCGAGTGCGGCCATCGGCACCGGCGCGCCCCCCAGCGCCTGCAGCGTGTAGGCGATGTTGCCGGCGCAGCCGCCGTACTCGCGCCGCAGCGTCGGCACGAGAAACGAGACGTTGAGGATGTGGACCTGGTCGGGCAGGATCTGCTGCGCGAAGCGGCCCGGGAAGGTGGTGATCGTGTCGAAGGCGAGGGAACCGCAGATGAGCGCGGGCATGGGGACTCCAGGGTGGGGAGAGAGCGTGCGCCGGACGGCGCCGGGTCAGGGATAGAACAGTTCGATCGTATAGCCGCTGACCGCACGCTCGCCCAGGTCGAGGGTGGCCTGCAGTGCCAGCTCGGCCTGGCCCGGCACGCTCGGCCGCGCGAAGCCGAACTCGGCCAGGGGGACGACGCGGCGCGCGATCGGTGCCCCCCGGGTGTCCGACAGGCTCAGGTCCAGGGCGGGGGTGGCGAGCGCATAGGCGCTGCGGTTCCTGACGACGAACGAGAGCTTGTACATCGAGGTGCCGCTCTCGCGCACGAGGCCGCTGCTCTCGACCGCCAGCATCTCGATCGCGCGCGGGGCCTCGATGCGGCAGCCCGCGAACCGGCAGCCCGCTGCGAGCAGGCTGCGGCTGGCGGGCGCGGCGGCTGCGATCAGGTCGCGCCAGGTGTAGGCGGCCTGGGCCGCGAGCCCCAGCAGCGCTGCGAGCGCGGACGCGCCGAGGGCGATGCGCACGCCGGGCCGTTGCCAGCGCGCCGCGCGCTCGGCGCGCCGCACGAACCCGGGCGCGGCGGCGGGTTCGGCGTGCGCATCGGCCTCGGCGTGCAGGTCTTCGGCCGTGGCTTGCGCCGCGCCGGGCGTTTCATCGGCAGGCGCGGCAGGTGCTGGCGTCGGCGCATCGGACTCGGCTTCTTCCGGCTCGGCGTCCGGCGCGGCCGCGGCCTGTTCCTCGTAGGCCGCCGGCCCCGCGCGCGGCGGCGGCGCTGCCGGGGTTGCGGGCTGGGAAGGGCGGCGCAGCAAGGGGCCGGCCGCAGCCGGGCTGCGCGCCGCGGTGCCGGGCGCGGCCGTGGTGGAGCGGCCGGCCTGGGGCGGGCCCGCAGGGGTGCCGAGATCGGGCTCGATGTCGATCTCGACGAGGGTCTCGATCGCATTGAAGACCTCGGAGCAGCGCCCGCAGCGGACCCAGCCTTCCGAGACCCGGAGCTGGTCCTGGACCACCCGAAACACGGTGCCGCAGGCGGGGCATCGGGCGGCCAGGCTCATCGGGCGCTCGCCGGTCCGGACTTGGCGCCGGCGCGCTCCGGGATGAGCGCGGGAGAGCGGCCCGGCGCGCTCACTGCACTGCCCTTCGCGCTGCGCGCTCCGGGATGAGCGCTCGGGAGCGGCCCGGCGCGCTCATGCCAGTGCGGCGGGGCCCCGCTCGGCGGTCATCAGCGCCCAGCCGTCCTCGCGGTCGGCGACTTCGAGCTTCAGCGCGCCGGCATAGGCCGCGGCCAGACGCTCGGTCTGGCGTTCCAGGATGCCCGCGAGCACGAGCGAGCCGCCGGGCGCGACACAGGCGCTGAGCAGCGGCGCCAGCAGTTCGAGTGGCATGGCGAGGATGTTGGCCAGCACCAGCGGATAGCTGCCCCGGGCCAGATCGGGGGCGCCGACGCGCAGCGCAACGCCGTTGGCGGCGGCATTTGCGCGCGTCGATTCGACCGCCGCCGCGTCGATGTCGACGGCGTCGATCGAGACCGCGCCGTGCAGGCCCGCGGCGATCGCGAGAATGCCCGAGCCGCAGCCGTAGTCCAGAACCCGCGGCCAGGGGCGGGCGTGGGCGGCGATCCAGCGCAGGCACATGCGCGTCGTCGGATGGGTGCCGGTGCCGAAGGCCAGGCCGGGATCGAGGCGGATCACGCGCTCGGCGCCGGCCGGGGGCTCGTGCCAGCTCGGCACGATCCAGAAGCCGGGCGCGATCGGCACCGGCGCGAACTGCGACTGGGTGGCGCGCACCCAGTCCTGCTCGGGCACGGCTTCCAGCGCCTGCAGGTGCAGCCCCGCTGCCCAGTCCTGCGCGAGCAACAGCGTGGCGGCGCGTTCGGCCGCGGCCTCGTCCTCGAACAGCGCGCGCAGCGTCGAGCGGCCCCATCCCGGCTGTGGCGCCGGCAGGCCCGGCTCGCCGAAGATCGGCTGCTCGTCCTCGCTGCCGGCGTCGGCGTCCTCGACCGAAACCGAGAGCGCGCCGAGCTCTTCGGCGAGCGCATCGGATGCCGTCTCGACCAGTTCCTGCGGCGCGCGCAGCACGAGTTCGAACATCGCGGCCTCCTCTCTACCGCTTGTGCTGGCCGAGCCAGCCTTCGAGGTAGTGGATGCTGGTGCCGCCCTCGATGAACTTGGCGTCGGCCATGAGCTCGCGGTGCAGCGCGATGTTGGTCTGGATGCCTTCGATCACGGTCTCGGACAAGGCCGTGCGCATGCGCGCCAGCGCCTGATCCCGGGTGTCGCCGTGGACGATGATCTTACCGATCATCGAGTCGTAGTTCGGCGGCACGTAGTAGTTGGTGTAGGCATGCGAGTCGACGCGCACGCCGGGGCCGCCGGGCGGGTGCCACATCGTGATGCGTCCGGGCGAGGGCGTGAACTTGTACGGGTCCTCGGCGTTGATGCGGCATTCGATCGCATGGCCGCGGACCGTGATGTTGCGCTGGGTGAAAGGCAGCTTCTCGCCCGCGGCGACGCGGATCTGGGTCTGCACGATGTCGATGCCGGTGACGAGCTCGGTCACCGGATGCTCGACCTGCACCCGGGTGTTCATTTCGATGAAATAGAACTCGCCGTCCTCGAACAGGAACTCGAAGGTGCCGGCGCCGCGGTAGCCGATCTTCTTGCAGGCGGCGGCGCAGCGCTCGCCGACACGCTCGATCAGGCGGCGCGGAATGCCCGGCGCCGGCGCCTCCTCGATGATCTTCTGGTGGCGGCGCTGCATCGAGCAGTCGCGCTCTCCGAGCCAGACCGCGTTGCGGAAGCTGTCGGCCATGATCTGGATCTCGACGTGGCGCGGGTGCTCGAGAAACTTCTCCATGTACACGGCCGGATTGCCGAAGGCGGCGCCGGCTTCGGTGCGCGTGGTCTGCACGGCGTGGATCAGTGCGGCCTCGGTGTGGACGACGCGCATGCCGCGCCCGCCGCCGCCGCCCGCGGCCTTGATGATCACCGGATAGCCGATCGTGCGCGCGATGCGGATGATCTCCTTCGGATCCTCGGGCAGCGCGCCTTCGGAGCCCGGCACGCAAGGCACGCCCGCCTTGATCATGGCCTGCTTGGCCGAGACCTTGTCGCCCATCAGGCGGATCGACTCGGAGGTCGGGCCGATGAAGACGAAGCCGCTTTTCTCGACCCGCTCGGCGAAGTCGGCGTTCTCGCTCAGGAAGCCGTAGCCGGGGTGGATGGCCTCGGCATCGGTGACCTCGGCCGTCGAGATGATGGCCGGCATGCTGAGGTAGCTGAGTGCCGAGGGCGCGGGGCCGATGCAGACCGCTTCGTCGGCGAGCTTGACGTACTTGGCCTCGCGGTCGGCCTCGGAATAGACGACGACCGACTTGATGCCCAGCTCGCGGCAGGCGCGCTGGATGCGCAAGGCGATCTCGCCTCGATTCGCAATGAGTATTTTCTTGAACATGGGCGCTGGCGCGAAGGCGGCGGGGCAGCCGGCTTATTCGAGGACGAACAGCGGCTGGCCGAATTCGACCGCCTGCCCGTTCTCGCACAGGATGCGGGCGATCTTGCCGCCGAGGTCGGCCTCGATCTCGTTCATGATCTTCATCGCCTCGATGATGCAGACCGGCTCGCCCGCGTTGATCGTGCTGCCGACCTCGACGAAGGGCTTGCCGCCGGGGCTGGCCGAGCGGTAGAAGGTGCCGACCATCGGCGACTTGATGAACTTGGCCTCGGCCTGGGCCGTGGCTGCGGCGACTTCGGCGGCGCTCGGTGCAGGGGGCGGCGGCGCCACCACCGGTGCCGCCGCGACAGCGGCCGGGGCGCTGGCGTAGGCCACCGGCGCGGGCGCGGCATAGCCACCCTTGACGATGCGTACCTTGCCCTCGGCTTCGGTGATCTCGAGCTCGGAGACGTTCGACTCGGAGACGAGGTCGATCAGTGTTTTCAGCTTGCGAAGGTCCATGCTTGTCCTCAGGCTGGCGGCGGCTCGGCGGGATTGCGGCCTGCGCCCTTACTCGTCGGCGGGCTGTCGCAATTGGCGGCAAACTCGCGGCGAACAGTTTTCAAGTTCCCGCATCACCGCAACAGGAAGAAACCCTGCCGGGCCCGGTTTCATGTTTTGACGAAGGCGCGACTTTACGCGCATTGGGTGCTGTTGCGAGCATCCTCGTGCGAAATCGCAGGAAAACCCGGCATCGACACGGATCTTAGGTCGACATCGCCCAGGCCGCGAGTTCGGCGTCGTCGCTGGGCCCGATCTTGGTCCGGGTGAGCCGGCCCGCGTCGTCGAAGACCGCCGTGAAGGGCAGCACGCCCTGGGTGTTGCCGAGCGCGCGGCTGAGCTCGATTCCGGCCAGGCCGCTGATCGCGATCGGAAAGCTCACCGGGCTGCGCTGGAGAAAGTCGCGTACCGCCGGCGCTTCGTCGACCGCCAGCCCCAGGACCTGCCAACCCTGGGTGGCGTGGGCGCGCGCGAAACGGTCGAGCGCCGGCATTTCCTTGACGCAGGGCGCGCACCAGGGCGCCCAGAAGTTGACCAGCAGCGGCCGCCCGCGCAGTGCCGCCAGTTCGAGGGTTCCGCCCTCGGGCCGCGGCAGGTTCAATTGCCACAGGTTGGTCGCGAGGGTGCCGCGTCGGTGCTCGCGCCAGACCTGCCAGCCGGCGCCGGCGAGCAGCCCGGCGGCCGCACCGCCGGCCAGGATCCATCGGCGTCGCTTCATCGTTTCTCCTCGGCCAGCATCCGCTCCAGCGCAGCGAGGTCGCCGCGCCAGCTCCGGCCCCGATTGTCGGGCTTGAGGGCCCCGCGCAGGTCGTCGTGGTCGAGCAGCGAGAGCTGCAGCGTCATCGTCTCGCCCAGCGCGCGGCAGGGCGCGGCGAGCGTGAGCACGTTCACCGGCTCGCGGCCGCTGCGCTCGAGCACGGCGCTGTCGTAGTCGACGCCGGCGTTGACGAGGGCGATCTCGGCGCTCTTCGGGTCGTCGCAATAGAGCTCGATCTGCACCACTGACAGCCGGGTCGCCGTGCCGCGCCAGACCGCGCCGGCCAGGTGGGGCCTGAACTCGGCCAGGCGCTGCATCCAGACGCGGGCCAACTCGCGCAGGGCGCGCAGCTCGGCGGGCTGGGTGTCGGCGCAGAACAAGGCCAGGTACTCGCGCACCTCGTCCTCGACCGCCTCGTTGTCGGGCAGGGCGCCGCGGCGTTCGTGGCGGCGGCCGAGGGCGCGCGCGGCCTTGCGCTTGGCCGAGCCGTAGTCGAGCCCTTCTTCCACGACCAGGCGGGCGGCGGCGGCGATGATCTCGGGATCGGCGTTCATTGCACGACCCTCCGCGCTGCGCGCTCCGGGATGAGCGCTTGGGAGCGGCCCGGCGCGCTCATGGAAGTTCCACCGCCGGCATGCGCGCGACGATGGTGGCGGCGCGCCCGACCACGTAGGGCGATCCCGGCCGCTTCTCGAAGCGCTTGGGCGCGGGCAGCATCACCGCCAGCCGCGCCGCCTGTTCGGCCGACAGACGCGCCGCGTCGACGTGGAAGTAGTGGCGCGCCGCGGCCTGGGCGCCGTAGAGGCCCTCGCCCCATTCGACGTTGTTCAGATAGATCTCCAGGATGCGCTGCTTGGACAACATGGCTTCGAGCATCATCGTGATCGCGAATTCCTGCGCCTTGCGCAGGATCGTGCGTTCCCCCGAGAGCAGCATGTTCTTCGCCAGCTGCTGCGAGATCGTCGAGCCACCGACGATCTTCGCGTGCGCGGTCGGCCGCGCGAGCGCGCGCTGGTCGTGGGCCCAGGCCTTCTCGATCGCGTCCCACTCCACGCCGTTGTGGTCGACGAAGCCCGAGTCCTCGCTCGCGATCACGGCGCGGTCGAGCTGGCGCGAGATCCGCTCGCGGTCCACCCATTGGTGGCTCCAGAGCAGGCGATGCTGTTCGGTGAGCAGGCGCCAGGCTTCGCTGCGCTGAAAGCTGCTGGACTGCGGATCGATGAAGCGCATCGCCGCCACGCGCAGCGCAAAGGCCGCCTGCAGGGCGACGCTGCACAGCAGCAGCAGGCCGCCCAAGCGCAGCAGCTGGCGCTTCATGGCGCGGCCAGCCGCGCGCGCAAGGCGCGCAGCACCGGCGCGGTATTGGGCCGCACGCCGCGCCAGAACAGGAAGGATTCGGCCGCCTGCTCTACGAGCATGCCCAGGCCGTCGCGGGCGCGCGCGCCCGCGGCCTCGGCCCAGGCGAGGAAGGGCGCGGCGGCGGCGCCGTACATCAGGTCGAGCGCGAGCGCGCCGGGCGCGAGCACGGCCGCCGGCACCGGCGGTGGCGCGGCCTGCAGGCTGCTCGCGCTGGCGTTGATCACGAGGTCGAAGCCGGCGCCCGCGGCGTCGAGCGCGCCGGCTTCGAGCACGACCCGGTGCGCGGCGGCGAGCGCGGCGTGGCGCCGCACCAGCGCCTCGGCCCGCGCCGGGCTGCGGTTGACGACCCGCAGCAGCGCTGGGCCGGCCTCGATGAGCGGGCCGAGCACGCCGGCGCCGGCGCCGCCGGCGCCGATGAGCAGCAGCCGGCGCCCGGCAAGCGCCTGGCCCGCGCCCTGCTCGAGATCGTGGACGAGGCCGACGCCGTCGGTGTTGTCGGCCTGCCAGCCTTCGGCGTCGAAGCGCAGCGTGTTCGCGGCTTCGGCCAGCGCGGCGCGCGGCGTGAGCCGGCGCGCCAGCCGCGGCACCTCGAACTTGAAGGGCACCGTGACGTTGCAGCCGCGCGCGCCGCCGGCGGCGAATGCGTCGACCGTGGCCGCGAAGGCATCGAGCGGGCACAGCAGCCGGCCGTACTCGAGGGCCTCGCCGGTCTGGCGCGCGAACTCGGCGTGGATGAAGGGCGACTGGCTGTGCGCCACCGGGTTGCCGAGCACGGCGTAGCGGTCGGGTGGGGAGCTCATCGGGCAGTCTGGCTTGTTTCGAGGCCGGCTTCGCGCGTGAAGCGAAAGCGCGAGGTCACGACGATCTGTTCGGCGCGCGAGCGCATCGCCGGGCTGAAGGGGCCGAAGGGCGCGGCGGCGTGGACGATGGCCATCGCCTGCTCATCGAGCACGTGCGACGCGCTCGGGCGCACGACCTCGGTGTCCACCACCCGGCCCGCGGCATCGACCGTCACGTTCATCGTCAGTTCGCCGTAGAGCTTGCGGCCCTTGTATTCGGGGAAGTCGCGCGTGCCCCGCTCCTCGATGCGCCGGCGCAGCGCGTCGTAATAGAGCGCGTAGACCGCCTCGCGCGTCGCCGGGCTGATGTAGCGCTTCTTCGGCCGCGCATTTTCCTCGTTGATGCGCTTCTCGATCTCGGCCAGCAGCCGCAGCAGCTGGCGCCGGTGCTCGTCCTGGTCGCGCGCTTCGGCGCTGCCGGCGTCGCGGCGCGGATCGGGCGGCGGCAGCGCCGCCACCTCGCGCCGGATCGCCGCCAGCAACTGCTGCTGTTGCTGCTGCAGCTGTTCGATGCGGCGGCGCGATTCATCGGCCGCATCGCCCAGTTGCACTTGCTGGTCGGGCGGCAGCGGCGAGGTCGCGCGGCCTTCGGTGCCTTCGCCGCCGCCGGAGAGCGCGGCCTGGGCGATGGCCTGGGCCTTTTCGGGCGGGGTGTTCGAGCGCGCGTTGACGAGCACGACCTCGAGCGGGGTGTCCTGGAAAACGCGGTTGAAGCCTTCGGGGTCGACGAGGCGTCCGGTGAGCAGGACGGCGTGGATCGCGGCCGATGCGGCCAGCGCCCATTGCAGAGCCGAAAGCTCAGGCCACCGCATCGCCCGCGGCGTCGCTGACGTCGATGGCCAGGGTGAGCGGGCCCGAGGCTTCGACCTCCTCTTCTTCGCTCTCGTCGAGGGCGGCCGCCGCTGGCGCCGTGACGGCCTCGATGCGCGCGGCCAGGCTCGCGTGCAGGTCCAGCGTCAGCAGGTCGATGGCCTCGATGCGCGCGCGCACGAGGCTGCCGCGAGCCAGGTTCTCGGCGCCCGGCACGCGGAACACCAGCGGCAGGGTCTCGGCGCGCACGAGGCCGCCGGCCATCACCGCGGCCTCGAGCTCGGCCACGCCGTTCTGTTCGAGCCAGCGCAGCGTCCAGTAGCGCTCGATGCCGTGCTGGAAGTCGTTGTAGGCGGAGTAGGCCGAATCGAAGGCCGAGATCACCGAGAACAGCAGCGCGTCCTTGGGCTTGAACGGGGCGGCCAGCGCCGCGGTGCGGCCGTGGCGGGCGCAGGCGATGATCTGCCACTGGTTCACGAGGTCGACATAGCGCCGCAGCGGCGAGGTCGCCCAGGTGTACTGGGCCACGCCCATGCCGGCGTGGGGCAGGGCCTTGGTGCCCATGCGCACCTTGACGCCCGGCGCCAGGCTGCCCTGGCTGCGGTAGATCGCCGGCACGCCGCATTCGGCGAGCCAGCCGCCCCAGCGGCTGTTGGCCAGGATCATCGCCTCGGCCACGATCAGGTCCAGCGGCGC
>JAGWTS010000351.1 GCA_028868875.1 Burkholderiales bacterium
ACCATCCACCAGCCGTAGACGAAATACGAAATCGCCAGGATGGACAACCACTCGCCGCCGATGGCGACGACCGCAGCGTCGTCGGTGAACAGGCCGATCACCGCATCATGGGCAACGAAGAACAGCGCCGACACCGCCAGCGTGTAGGCCATGGTCATCCAGCCGATGCGCCACACCGCGGCTTCCGCCCGCGCAGGCTCGCCCGCGCCCAGGTTCTGCCCGACCAGCGTGGCCGCGGCGTTGGACAGGCCCCAGGCCGGCATCAGCGTGAACATCATGACGCGAACCGCGATCGTCGCGCCGGCCACCGCCTGAGTCGAGACGCTGGCGAGGATGCGCATCAGGAAGATCCAGGCCGTCATCGCGACGATCATCTGCCCGATGCCGCCGAGCGAGGTGCGCGCGACCTGCAGCAGGGTCGGCCCGTGCCAGCGCAGCGCCGCCAGGCCGATGCGCAGATGCGCGCTGCCGCGCATCAGGATCCACAACTGCAGGGCCACGCCCAGGCCTCGGCCGAGGGTGGTGGCGATGGCCGCGCCTTCGATGCCCAGGGCCGGCACCGGGCCCAGGCCGAAGATCAGCAGCGGGTCGAGCACGATGTTGAGGCCGTTGGCCACCCAGAGCACGCGCATGGCAGCCGCGGCATCGCCGGCCCCGCGCAAGACCGCATTGATCACGAACAGCAGCAGCACCACGGCACTGCCGCCGAGCGCCCACCGCGTGTAGCGAAAGCCGTGCTCGAGCACCCAGGCGTCAGCGCCCATCAGCTGCAACAACTCCCGGGCCCAGACGATGCCGGCCAGGGCGAAGGGCAGCGAGGCCAGCAGCGCCAGGGCGATGGCCTGCACCGCCGTCAGCGCCGCTTCTTCGCCGCGGCGTTCGCCGACGCGCCGCGCCACGATCGCGGTCACGGCGGTCGCCAGGCCCATCGCGATCGAGTACAGCAAGAACAGGTAGGTCTCGGACAAGCCCACCGTCGCCACGGCCGAGGCGCCCAGCTTCGCGACGAAGAAGATGTCGACGACCGCGAAGGTCGATTCGAGAAGCAGTTCGAGCACCATCGGCACGGCCAGCAGCAGCACCGCGCGCCGCAAGGGAATGCGCGTGTAGTCGGCGCCGGTCCCGCGCACGGCGGCACGCAGGTCGGCCCACAACGAGCGCGTAGGGGTCAGTGAAGTCTCGGATGCCGACAAGGCGGGCTCTCCCGTGAACCGGGGGCATCCTTCCCTGCTGCGGCCCCCGTGGCGTGGTGCAAGGCACGCCCTTGCGTCGACGCCATTGTCACGGCGCAACGGGGCCGAATGGCCCCTCGCGGGCCGCGCGGATTGGCACCTTGTGGAGCCGGCGCGGGAATGCCGGTTGCTAGACTGCGCGCCTTGCGCTTGCAGCTCCGTCCATGACATCTTGCTATTAGTCCTCGATGGCAGCGGCGAGCTGTACCGCCAGCTCGGCCGCGCGTTGCGCACGGCCATGGCCGAAGGGCGCCTTGCGGCGGGCTCGCGCCTTCCCTCGACCCGGGAGCTCGCTCTGCAGTTGGGACTCTCGCGCAACACCGTGCTGGCGGCCTATGAGCTGCTGCGCGCAGAGCGCATGATCGAAGCCCGAACCGGACGCGGTTCGTTCGTCGCCGCGGCGCCGGCCCGCAGGGGCGCGCCGCCGGCCCCCGTGGAGCCGCTGCCCGCGCCCTCGATGCGCGCCGCGCGCCAGCGCGCCTTGCCGCCCCTGCCCCTGCCCTGGCGGCAGCCAGGCGTGCGCATCGACCTGCAGTACGGCGAGCCCTTGACGCATGTCGCGGTGTTCACGGCCTGGAGCCGCTGCCTGGCGCAGGCCGCCGCCCACCTGGAACCGGGCTATGTTCAAGCGCAGGGGCGGCCGGAACTTCGGGCCCAGATTGCGGCGTACCTGTCGCGTCGGCGCGGCCTCGTCTGCACGGCCGGGGACATCGTCGTCGTCCACGGCACCCAGCGGGCGATCTCGCTGCTTGCGCGCGTACTCGTCGACCCCGGCCAAACCGTCGTCGTGGAGGAACCCGGCTACGCCCTGGCCCGGCAGGCCCTGTTCGCCCATGGCGCTGCGGTGCGGGCGCTGCCGGTCGACGCGCAAGGCCTGGTGGTCGAGCGCCTGGCAGGGGTGGACGCGCGGTTGATCCTCGTCACGCCTTCGCACCAGTTCCCGCTCGGCGTGGCGATGTCGCTCGAGCGCCGACGGGCCTTGCTGCGCCACGCGCACGAGCACGCCGCCTTGATCGTCGAGGACGACTACGACGGCGAATTCGGCATCGGCGCCGGCGCGCTGCCGACCCTGAGCGCGCTCGACGGCCAAGGCCGCACGATCCATGTCGGGACCTTCTCGAAATCGCTGCTGCCGTCCTTGCGACTCGGCTACATCGTCTGTCCGCCGGGCCTGCGCCGCGACCTCGTCCAGGCCAAGCGGCTCGAGGACATTTCCTGCGCCGCGCTCGAACAGCAGGCGCTGGCGCGCTTCATGGCGGGAGGCGGCTTCGAACGGCACCTGCGGCGCACGGCGCTCGAACTGCGGCGCCGGCGAAGCGCCCTCGTCGAAGGCCTGCGCGGCCTCGGCGAGCGGGTGCGGGTGCAGGACTCGGGCAGCGGCATGCACCTGCTGGCCTGGCTGCCCGGCCTGGATGCGTCCGCGCTGGCGATGCTGATCGACGACGCACGCCGATGCGGGCTGGCGCTGCACCCGCTGTCCGCGCACTACGAGCAACCGCCCGCCGAACAGGCGCTGCTGCTGGGCTTCGCCTGCGCATCGGCGGCGCAGATCCGGGAGGCCGTGGGCATTCTCGGTGCCTGTCTGGACCGCGTAGGGCCGCACAGGGCGCCATGAGAGGCACCTGGCCCTCGGCGCCAGCGGCGTCGCGGACGCGCACGCCGATCGACGGTCGCACAATCGATTCCCCATGATGGCCGCCGCCTTCGAAGCCGGGCCGTGCGCCCGCGCCTTGCGCGAATCGTTCCTGGTGCGCCGCCGGCCGCGCCGGCGGCCATGGACTCGCTGATCGCCGCCGCGGCGCGCGCGCTGGCCGCCGGCGACGCGATCGGCGCGTTGAAGCACGTCAGCCTGCGCGAGGATCCACCGGGGCGCGCGCTGCGCGGCATCGCGATGGCGCAGCTGGGCGAGCACGGGCTTGCGCGCCAACTGCTGCGGCGTGCGGCACGCGACTTCGGCGCCCATGAACCGCTGGCTCGGGCGCGCTGCCTGGTGGCCGAGGCCGAGGTCGCGCTGGCGATGCGCGATCTGGCCGGCTCGTCGCGTCCCCTGGAGGCCGCCGCGGCCGCGCTCGAGGCGCGCGCCGACCACGCGAACGCGCTGCATGCGCGCTTGATTGGGGTGCGGCGGCTGCTGCTCCTGGGTCGCCTGGGCGAGGCCGAAACGGCGCTCGCCGCGCTCGAGGCGCGCGAGCTCGCCGCGCCGGGGCTGCCGCCATCGCTGCTTGCCTTGGCCGGGCTTGCCGCGGCCGAGATCGCGCTGCGCCGGCTGCGCACCGCGGCGGCGCGCGCAGCCTTGCACCGCGCGCAAGCCGCGGCCGAGCGCATGGGCGTGCCCGCGCTCTCGGCCGAAGTGGCCGAGGCGCGCTCCGCACTCGATCGTCCGGCGGCACGCCGCCTGCAGCAGGGCCGCGAAAGGCTGCTGCGACTCGACGAGGTGGAAGCCCTCTTCGCCACGGACGCGCTCATCGTCGACGCCTGCCGGCGCGGCCTGCGTCGTGGCGACGCATGGCTGCCCCTGGCGCGCCGGCCTCTGCTGTTCACGCTGGTGCGCGCGCTGGCCGAGGGCTGGCCCGGCGACGTCGGCCGCGACGCGCTGATCGAACGGGCTTTCCGCACGCGCCGCCCCGACGCAACGCACCGCGCGCGGCTGCGGGTCGAGATCGGCCGTCTGCGCCCCCTCATCGCGCCCTGGGCGCGTATCGAGGCCAGCGCGCGCGGCTACGCGCTCGTGCTGCCGTCGCGTCCTGAAGCCCGCGTCCGCCGCGATTCGCACAGCGCTTCGTCGACGCCTGCGAGTACCGCCGCTGTCGTCGTGCTGGTGCCGCCGATGGAGGGCGAGGCGGCCTCGCTGCAGGCCTTGATGGCCGATGGCGTGGCCTGGTCGACCTCGGCGCTGGCGCTGGCGCTCGGCGCAGGCCAGCGCACGGTGCAGCGCGCGCTCGCCGAGTTGGAGGCGAGGGGGCGCGTGCGCCGTGTCGGCCGCGCCCGCGCGCTGCGCTGGGTGGCCCCGCCCCCGGCCGGATTCACGACGATCTTGTTACTCCCCGCTTCGCTGCCGCTTGCCTAGAGTGGACGGCTCCTCAACACGACTCGGAGTTCATGATGGACATCGTTCACAGAATCGGCGTCAAGGCCGCACCGGCCCAGGTCTACGCCGCACTGGCCACCATCGACGGCCTGGCGGGCTGGTGGACCCGGGACACGAGCGGCAGCTCCCACCCCGGTGGCCACGTCGATTTTCGCTTCCGCACGCCCACGGGCGAAGAGATCGGCGGCTTCGGGCTGGAAGTTCTCGAACTCGCGCCGGAGCGCAAGGTGCATTGGCGCGTCACGCAAGGGCCGGCGGAGTGGATCGACACCGACATCGAGTTCGAGCTGTCGACGCAGGACGGCTACACGATCGTGATGTTCGGCCACCGCCGCTGGCGCGAAGCCTGCGAGTTCATGGCCCACTGCAGCACCAAATGGGCCACCTTTCTGTTGAGCCTGCGCGATCTCGCCGAGACGGGTCGGGGCCAGCCGGCCCCGGCCGATCTGAAGATCGGCAACTGGCATTGACGAGCCGGCGCGGGCGCACAGGGAACGATCGGTCATGAGCGCTGCCAAGGCCAGGCCCGAGCCCGAGCCGCCACGTCGCGCCCGGATCGTGCGCGAGTACGGCCCGTTCGCCGGTGCCGACGCGATGCACGGCGTGACCCATGACGGGTGCCATGTGTGGGCCGCCACCGGCACCAGGCTGCTCGCGATCGACCCTGCAAGCGGTGCCGTCGAGCGCGCGCTGGAGGTGGCCTGCGACGCAGGCAGCGCGTTCGACGGCACCTACCTCTATCAGATCGCCGAAGCGCGCATCGACAAGATCGACCCCGCGAGCGGCCGGGTGCTGGCCTCGATCCCCGCACCCGGGCACGGGGGCGATTCGGGTTTGGCCTGGGCGGAAGGCAGCCTCTGGGTCGGCCACTATCGCGACCGAAAGATCCATCGCATCGACCCGGCCACCGGCGAGGTGCTGCGCACGATCGAATCCAACCGCTTCGTCACCGGCGTGACCTGGGTCGACGGCGAACTGTGGCACGGCACCTGGGAGGGCGACGCCAGCGACCTGCGCCGCATCGACCCCGACAGCGGCGCCGTGCTCGACCGGCTGGAGTTGCCGCCCGGCGTGGGCGTCAGCGGCCTGGAGTCCGACGGCGCGGACCTCTTCTACTGCGGCGGCGGGCCCAGCGGCAAACTGCGCGCGGTCGAGCGCCCGGCAAGGCGCCGCTGAGGCGGCGCGCCGACCGGCGTTGCCTCGAGGGCCTCGCCGCCGTCGAGGCCGTCACCCTACCGCTCTTCGCAGCCCCCGCCTTCGGCGGCATCAGGATGCGCGACGCTCGTGATTCATCGCGCCGTCGATGCGCGAGCCACGAGCTCGGCCGCTTGCACTTCGGCCTGCGGTTCGATCGGGTCCCCGCGCAGGCGACCGAGCAACATGTCGACGGCCAGCGTCGCGACCGCGTCCAGGTGCAGGTCCAGCGCGGTCAGGGGCGGCACGCTGGTGCGCGCGCGAATGCCGTCGTAGCGCGTCGCGACCATCACGTCCTGCGGCACGCGGCGCCCCTGCGCAACCAACTCCTGCACCACCCCGGCCGCCAGCGCATCGACCGGCACGCAGATCGCGTCGATCGACGGCGATTCGAGCAGCAACCCCCTTGCCGCCGCGCGGCCGCCCTCTTCGCCTTCCCCCTCGTCGATGCGCTTGACGATCGGGGCCATGCGGTGGCGCGCGGCAAAGGCCTCGTAGGCCGTCACGGCCTCGAGATAGGCGGTGCGCCGCTGCGCGCCGGTGACGAG
>JAGWTS010000352.1 GCA_028868875.1 Burkholderiales bacterium
AGGTGCGAGCAGCCGTAGTTCTGGCGGAACAGCGCGTGCAGCAGCGCCTCGCGCGGGCCGGCATAGCGCATGTCCAGCGGATAGCCGGCCTGGACGATGGTCGAAGCCACGAAATAGCGCTCGGCCAGCACCGCGATCGCCTTCGTGCGCACCTCGGCCGGGATGTCGCCGGGCTTGAGCGCGCCCAGCAGCGAATGCACGAGCACGCCGTCGCAGGTCTCGATCGCCACCTTGGCCAGGTATTCGTGCGAGCGGTGCATCGGGTTGCGCGTCTGGAAGGCCGCAACCCGGCTCCAGCCGAGTTGGCCGAAGAGCGCGCGCGTCTGCGCCGGCGTCATGAACAGCGCGCCGTATTTCTCGGCGAAGCCGCCGGTGCAGAGCACCTGGATCGGCCCGGCGAGGTTGAGCTCGGCCTGCTCCATCACCATGCGCACGCCCGGATGCTCGGGGTCGGTGGTGCGGAAGACGGCGGCGCATTCGTGCGCCTTGTCGATGGCGTATTGCTCGTCCACCCGCATCGTCGCCAGCGGCGTGCCGTCGTCGGGGTCGAGGAGGGCGATCTCGCTGCCCGTGTGAACATCGGCGTTCAGGGCGGCAGCGAAGGCGGCCGGCGCCGAGAGCGTGATGGGGATCGGCCAGAACAGGCCCGAGGCGGTGTGCATCGTGTCGCAGACGCCGCGCCAGTCGGCCGCCGACATGAAGCCGGCGAGCGGCGTGAAGCCGCCGATGCCGAGCATGATGATGTCGCCGCGTTCGCGCGAGCTCACGCGCAGGGCGGGCAGGGTGGCGGCGCGCTCGCGCTCCTGCGCCAGCGCCTGGCCTTCGAGCAGCAGGGGCCGCAGCGTGGTGCTGCCGTGCGGGGAAACCAGGGCCTTCATCGTCGGGTTCCTCGGGCGTTGCGCGCGGACGCCGCCGAGGGGTCTGGCGACATCATGACCATGAATACGACAAGGTCATGCTAGCCCTCTGCAATCAAAAGAAAAAGCGGACAATTGCGCTAAGGATGAGCTGAAAAATGGGTCAGCAAACTTTGCCCTCGGCGAGCGTTCGGCTGCGCCTGAGCCTGCGCCAGCTCGAGGTCTTCGTCGCCACCGCGCGGGCCGGCACGACGCGCGGTGCGGCCGATCAGGTGGCGCGTTCGCAATCGGCGGCGAGCGCGGCGCTGGCCGACCTCGAAACCGCGGTGGGCGTGCTGCTGTTCGACCGCGTCGGGCGCCGCCTGCTGCTCAACGAGAACGGGCGCGCGCTGCTGCCCAAGGCGGCGGCGCTGCTCGACCGCGCGGCCGAGGCCCAGACCCTGTTCTCGGGCGAGCACGACGCGCCGCTGCGGGTGGCGGCGAGCCTGTCGATCGGCGAATACATGCTGCCCGAGCTGATCGCGCGCTGGAAGGGGGACCATCCGGCGAGCCCGGTCCATCTGATGATCGGCAACACGCGCGAGGTGATTGCCGCGGTGGCTGCCTTCGATGTCGACATCGGCTTCATCGAAGGGCCGCAGACCCACCCGCAGCTGATCGTCCACCCCTGGCTCAGCGACGAACTGGTGATCGTGGCCGCGCCCGACCACGCGCTGGCGCACCAGACCGCGGGCCTGCGCCAGTTGCGCGAATCGCCCTGGGCCTTGCGCGAGCAGGGCTCGGGCACGCGCGAGGCGGTCGACCGCTGGCTGCTCGAGCGCCTGGGCTCGATGCGGGTGGAGTTCGAGCTCGGCAGCACCGAGGCGATCAAGCGCCTCGTCGCCGCCGGCGTCGCGCTCGGCTGCCTGGCGCGCGAAGTGGTGGCGCGCGAACTCGAACAGGGCTTGCTCGTCGAGGTGTCGACCCGCCTGCCGCGCGCGACGCGAAGGCTGGCGATGGTGGTGCACCGGGACAAGCATCTGGGGCAAGGCGCCGAGGCCTTCGTGCGCCATTGCGCGGCGGCTCTGGAGCCCGAGAAGTGAAGCGGCGCGGCCACGCTGCGAAGCCGCGTGCGTGCGCCGCCGGTTCCGTTCGGTGCGCCCGAAGCCTCGCCGGCGCGCCTACACCCGGGTCTCGACCTGCACCCGCGGCGCCCCGTTCGCATCGCTCACGTGCACGGCGCAGGCGATGCAGGGGTCGAAGCTGTGGATGGTGCGCAGGATCTCGAGCGGCTGCTCGGGGTCGTGCAGTTCGTGGCGGTCCATCAGCGCCGCCTCGTAAGGCCCGGGCTGGCCGGCGGCGTCGCGCGGACCCGCGTTCCAGGTGCTCGGCACCACGGCCTGGTAATTGGCGATGCGGCCGTCCTCGATCACCACGTAATGGCACAGCGCGCCGCGCGGCGCCTCCATGAAGCCCACGCCGCGCGCCTGGCGCGGCCAGGTCGAGGGCTCCCAGAGCGCGGCGTTGTGCACGCCCGAATCGCCGGCGCGGATGTTGGCGAGCAAGGCGTCGAGCCAGGACGGCATCTGGTCGGCGATGAGCTTGGTCTCGAGCGTGCGCGCCGCCGTCCGCCCCAGGGTCGAGAACAATGCTTGCAGCGGCAGGTCGAGCGTGCGCAAGGCCTGGGCGGCGAGCGCGCGCGTGGGCTCGTGGCCGCTCGCGTAAAGCATCGCCACCCGCGCCAGCGGCCCCACTTCCATGACCTTGCCGCGCCAGCGCGGCGACTTCAGCCACGAATAGCCGGCCTCCACGTCGAGCTGTTCGTAAGGCGGCTTCGGCCCGTCGTAGTGCAGCGTGGTCTCGCCTTCGTGCGGGTGCAGCCCGGCCTGGCGGCCCTTCGAATAGTCGTACCAGGAATGGGCGACGAACTCCTGCACCTGGTTCGGGTCGCGCAGGTCGATCGGCTCGATGTGCGAGAGGTCGCGCCCAAGGATCACGCCGGCCGGGATCAGGCGCGAGGCGGCATCGTCGATGCCCTTGGAGGGGAAGTCGCCCACGGTCAGGAAGTTGCCGACGCCTTCGCCGCGCGCGAACCAGTCCTTGTAGTAGCCGGCGATGGCCAGGGTGTCGGGCAGGTAGACCTGGTCGACGAATTCGCGCATCGTGCGGATGATGGCGCGCGCCTCTTCGAGCGAGACCAGGTTCAGGCTCGTCGCGGCCGTGCCGTCGCTGCCCGGGCCGGCGCTGATGGGGCTGGCCGCGCCGCCGACGAGGAAGTTCGGGTGCGGGTTCTTGCCGCCGAACAAGGCGTGCAGCCGCGCCACGTCGCGCTGCCAGGCGAGGGCGTCCAGGTAATGCGCCAGCGCCATCAGGTTCGCCTCGGGCGGCAGGCGGTAGGCCGGGTGGCCCCAGTAGCCGTTGGCGAAGATGCCGAGCTGGCCCGATTCGACGAAGGTCTTCACGCGCTTCTGGACGTCGGAGAAATAGCCCGGGCTCGACCTCGCGTAGCCCGAGATCGACTGCGCCAGCGCCGAGGTCGCCTTCGGGTCGGCCTTCAGCGCCGAGACCACGTCGACCCAGTCCAGCGCATGCAGGTGATAGAAATGCATCACGTGGTCGTGCACGAATTGCGCGCCGATCATCAGGTTGCGGATGAGCTGGGCGTTGGCGGGAATCGCCCAGCCGAGCGCGTTCTCCACCGCGCGCACCGAGGCGATGCCGTGCACCAGCGTGCACACGCCGCAGATGCGCTGGGCCAGGGCCCAGGCCTCGCGCGGGTCGCGCCCGCGCAGGATGATCTCGATGCCGCGCACCATCGTGCCCGAGCTCCAGGCCTCGGCGATGCGGCCGTCGGCGCCGGCGCGCACCTCGACGCGCAGATGGCCTTCGATGCGCGTCACCGGATCGACGACGATTCTCTTGTCCATGCTTCGGGTCCCGGTTCAGTCCGCGAGGCGGTCGGCGACGAGCTCGACCAGGCTCTCGGTCGCGCGGTCCCAGTTCACGTGCTGGGCGCCCATCTCGAGCGTGATGCGGCACTGGCCGCAACTCGTGACGAAGCGGCGCGCGCCGGTCTCCTCGACCTGGCGCTTCTTGATCTCGAACACCTTGTGGCGCAGCGCGGTGGCGCGCACGTTGGAGACGACGCCGCCGCCTCCGCCGCAGCAATACGCTTCGACCCCGTGGTCCTTCATCTCGATGAGCTCGAGCCCGAGCGCCGCGATCACGGTGCGCGCGGCGCGTTCGAGCCCGCCGCGGCGCACGATCTGGCAGGGGTCGTGGAAGGTCGCCGTCTCGCCGATCGGCTGCAGCCGGATGCGCCCGGCCTCGACCAGCTCGGCCAGGTACTCGGTCATGTGGACCACGCGCAACGGCAGCGCCTGTCCGTACCAGCGCGCCGCCTCCCAGCGCGCGGCGCCGTAGGCGTGGCCGCATTCGGGCAGCAGCAAGGTGCTGGCGCCGATCTGCAAGGCGGTGTCGACGAGGGCGCGCGTGAGCTTTTCCTGCAGCCGCAGGTCGCCGTTGTTGAAGCCGACGTTGCTGGCGTCGAAGCCGCCGCGGTGCAGGGTCCAGTCGACGCCGGCGCGGTTGAGGATCTTCGCCGCCGCGGCCAGCGCCTTCGTGTGCTCGCCGAGTTCGGCCGGCGCCGCCGTCATCAGCACCTCGGCATGGGGCCGGTCGCAGGGGATCTCGACGCCGAACTCCTCGGCGATGTCGTGCAGGATGTCGGGCAGGTCTTCGGCCGGGGTCGCCGGGCTGCCCCATTGCTCGGCGGTGCGGTCCATCAAGGCCAGGCGCTCGGGGATGAGCCCGGCGTCGAACATCGCGTGGCGCGATTCCTTGACGAGCTCGGCGATGTCGATGCCCATCGGGCACACGAGGGTGCAGCGCCCGCACATCGTGCAGGAGTCGTAGATCAGCGACTGCCATTGGCGCAGCTCATCCAGCGTCGGCGCCCTGGGCCAGCCGATCAGGCGCGCCAGCGGCGCGAACGGGCCGGCCTCGCGGAAGTAGGCGCGCCGCAGCGGCTCGAGCTTGTGCGCCGGGGTGTATTTCGGGTCGCCGGTGGCGGTGTAGAAATGGCAGGCCTCGGCGCAGAGCCCGCAGCGCACGCAGGATTCCACGTGCAAGGCGGTGGTGACGCTGAACTCGCGCACGAAACCGCGCAACGCGGCGCCCAGGCGATCGGCTTCGCTGCGGTCGCCCTGCTGGTCGAACAGAGCCTGCGGGCTCATGAATCCACTCCACGGCGCCCGAAGCGCATGCCGGTGGCGCCGCGCGAGAAGGCGAAGAGAAAGGCGTGCATCAGCTTGCCGAACGGAAACCAGGCGAGGAAGGCCGCGATCGTCAGCACGTGGATCGCGAGCAGGGTTTCGTAGCGGGCGCCGAGGTGGCTCGCGGCGAGCAGGCCGCTGGCCACCGGCAGGGCCGTGAGCAGCCAGCTCAGGTAGTCGCCCGCGCCCGAGAGCATGCGCATCACCGGATGGACGAGGCGGCGCGCCAGCACCGCCGCCAGCGCCGCGAGCGTGAGCACGCCGACGCCGAGCACGAGGTTGTTCGGCAGCGCCGGCCACGACAGCCCGACGAGCCGGCGCACGAAGAGGATGTGCGGCGCCAGCCCGAACACCACGACCGCGAGGCCGATGTGGAACACGTAGCTGTTGACGGTGACGAACAAGGTGGACGCGGCGAAGTTCGGGCGCGGCCAGAGGTGGCGCACGATGGCGCGCATCGCGGCCGTTGCGGGCGCCGGAGCGCCTTCGCGCGGCGGCGCCAGGTCGGGCCGGCGCGGCAGCAGCAGCACGCCGACGAGTCGCCACAGGCAGCCGCCGACGAAGACGGCGCAGGCCCAGCGCAGCGCGACGCCGCGCGCGAAGTCAAGCAGTTCCATCGTCGCCTCCCTTCGTCGCTTCGGCGGCGCCGTTGCGGCGGTGGCGCCGGCTGCGCGCCAATGCGGCGCCGAGCGCGCCCAGCGCAACCCCGGCCACGGCGGCGCCGCCGGCCGTGGGGCCGAGGGCGAGCGTCGGCGTCGACAGCGGCTGGTACAAGCCGCCGCGGTCCCAGAAGCCGGGCTCGGAGCAGCCGATGCAGCCATGCCCGGTCTGGATCGGGAACGAGCTGCCGCCGTTCCACTTCACGGTGGCGCAGGCGTTGTAGGTCAG
>JAGWTS010000029.1 GCA_028868875.1 Burkholderiales bacterium
CCTGCGTGACCAAGGGCAAGGCGACGATTTCTCCAGGGTCGACGACCGCGACTTCGAACACGGTGAGCTTCACGTATCAGGACCAGGGCTGCGGGGCCGCGCTCAGCTCCGATACGCTGACTGCCTCGATCTCGGGAACCGGGGCCCAACTGCCCCTGACGCTTTATCTGACCTCGCCGACGGCCAACAACATCGTGTTCAAGAGCGCCAGCCCGCAGACGATTTATCTGCAACGGACCGGCCTCACGACTTCGTCCCAGGTGGTCTTCCAGGTCAACGATGCGGCCAACAACCCGCTGCCGGGGCAGTCGGTGAGCCTGGCGCTCACGACCTCGGTCGGGGGCTTGTCGACGGTCCCGGCCTCGACCCAGTCGTCGCCGGCGGTGCTGACGACCGACAGCAATGGCCAGGTGACGCTGATCGTCAATTCGGGCACGGTGCCGACGCCGGTGCGCGTGACCGCGTCACTGGCGGGCGGCATCAGCACGGTTTCCAGTGCGCTCTCGGTTGCGGTGGGCCTGCCATCGGAGCTGAACTTCTCGCTCTCCGAGAAGACGTACAACATCGAGGCCATGAACGTCGATGGCATCTCCAACAGTTACACCGTGATCGCATCCGACCGCAACGGCAACCCGGTCCCCGACGGCACGGCCATCAGCTTCATTGCCGAAGGGGGGCAGGTCCAGTCGTCTGCCCAGACGGCGACGAGCAACGGGCTTTCCGGCGCGACCGCCAACTTCCAGTCGTCGCAACCGCGCCCGGCCGACGGGAGGATCACGATCCTGGCCTATGCCCAAGGCGAGAAGTCTTTCGTCGATCTCAACGGAACCAATGTCTACGCGTCCAACGATCCGTTCCAGGACCTGGGCAATCCGTATATGGACACCTTGTTCAACGGCCAATTCGGCTCGTCGGTGAACAACCAGTACTTCGTGCCGACGCCCACCGGCAGCAGCAGCTGCAATTCGACGCCACCGTCCGCGTTGCCGGCGACGCTGCAACTCGATGCCTCGATTCCGAGCCAGCCCGGCACCTGTACCGGCAGCTGGGGCAATACCTATGTGCGCCGGGCCATCGAGACGGTTCTCTCGACGAGCGCCGCGAGGCCGGTCTGGGGGCCGATCACGGGTTCGGCCTGGCCCACGGGCATGGGCGTAGCCTCGCCCGGCACCTGCCCCGCCGGATTGACGCTGCTGCGGCCGAACTTGCTTCCCAATCTTCCCGCCTACAACGCGAATGGCAGCGCCAACAACGCAACATACTTCCCCTTTGGCGGGGGCACGACTTGGTTCGTCGGTGCAGCCAATACGGTAGGTGTACTTTCGTTCCTCGTGACCGACGCGAACCAGACGGCACTGAATCCGGTCGCCCAGGGCAGCACGGTCACGGCGACGGGGACGACGGGTCTGACCGTGGCCGTGGTCGGCGGATCACCGGTGCCGAACACGCTGTACCCGAGCGGTGTCTCGATCAGCTACTCGTTCGGTGCGCCCGTCACGAGCGGGACGGTCACGGTGACGATCGCCTCGCCGCGCGGACTGCAGTCGACGTTCTCGCAAGCCATTCAGGCGGCCGACTTCCCGACGACCGGCTATACGGCCTGCCCCTGATTCGGGGCCAGGGCGCCCTTTTGCGGCCAGTACAACCGAAGCCGTCGCGCCCCGATCAACAGCAGCCTGAGGGTCGATCGCCGACGCGGTCGCCCGCGGCGTTATTCCAGGTGAAGAGTGGCGCCGGCTGGCGCCGACGGTCTCCCCGTCACTTGCGAAGCGTCGCCCCGGACGCTCTCGAACACGTGTTGGACCGCGGCGACTTCGGGGGTCACCCGCATTGGAGCCAAAGGATCGCCGCAGACCGGGAAGTGGGCGCGGCCTTGCGAGTCGCGTCTGTGCGCCGAGACTTCCGGCCGGCGCGCGAGCAGGGGCGAGCCGTGGGCAATGCGTGCCCGCTCATCGGACAAGCAAGGGTCTTGCTGCATGGCCTCGTGCGCGCGGGGCTCCGGGAGAGGGCGCTTCAAGCCGGCAATCGTGCGCGCGCTGCCGGGCGCGCGCTGCGCTCCGGACCGACCGTGTGCCCTCGTGCGCAACGCGACCGCGCCTACCAGCAGCTCGAACTGACCAGCGTGTTGCCCGTGTTCGACTGCGCACCGAGCTGGTTCAGCGTGTAGGTGCCGCAGGCATCGCCCGCCTGGTTGCCGATCGGCGTCGCGCTCAGGCTGAAGGCGGTGGACGAGGCGGCCGTGACGTTGATCTGGTAGTACGCCGCGCTGCCGCTGCTCACCTGGAGCGGAAACGCGCTCGAATAGCCGAGGTTCGACGCCGTGTTCGTGTAGACGTTGTTGGTGCTGAAATAGGTTTCCTCGCGCGCCGCGAGGTCGAGCAGCGCCGACTTCGCATCCGAGCGCCGCGACTTGCTCACCTGCTTCAGATAGGACGGGTAGGCGATGGCGGCGAGGATCGCGGCGACGGCCACCACGACCATCATCTCGATCAGCGTGAAGCCGGGCGCACGGCGGGGGGGGGCGAGGCGCGGAGCGGTCGTCGTCATGTTCTTCCTCAGCGCAGCCGGATCCAGTTGACGCGCGAGCCGGTGGCGTTGGCCGCGGGGTTGATCTGGGTCACCGAACCCGTGCCTTTCGTGGTCTGCTGCACCAGGTACGGCGCGCCTTCGGCCGTGACGATCGAGGGCGAGCCGGTCGCGCCGAGGCCGATGCCGCTGACGATCTGGCCGTTGACGTTGGCGTAGTTGTTGTTGCCGTCGGCGAAGAACGAGCTCGGCGCCGCGCCGCCGGCGCCCATGGTCACGGCCATGGTGTAGCCCGAGGCCGGCTGGTTGCCGCAGGTGAGCAATTGCGATGCGGCCGGGATCGTCGTGTTGACCAGGAACATGCCATAGGAGATGACCGGGTTGTACAGCACCTGCTCCTGGCCGCCCGGAAGCGCCAGCTTCCAGCCGAACTGGTTGTTGCCCGAGGTGCAGGCCGAGGATCCCGACCAGCAGACCGGGTTCGTGCTCACGGTGCGGTAGCCCGAGATCGATCCGCTGCCGGCGAGCGAGGACAGGATCTGCTGCGACTGCAGGTTCGCGGCGCCGACCGACTGCGGGGCGGCGAGGCTGGCGTACTGGCTGGTGGCGCCGGCGATCGCATTCCAGTGCGCCATGTTCCAGTCCCACACGCCGTAAAGGTACTGCGTGCCCGATGCATAGGTCGCGGCGCCGGTCAGCGTCTGCGGGAACTGGCGCCCGGTGCCGAAGGCGAACACGACGCCGCTCTGGCCCTGGGGGCCGATTCCCGGCACCGAGCCGACCGCGACCTTCGTCGTGATCGGCTGCCCGCCGGTCGAGAACAGCGGCGCCGCGGAGACGCTCCAGTTCGCGGGCAGGTTGCTCGTGAGGTCGAAGCGCCAGACGTTGCCGAACGCGTCGCCGGCGTAGACGTAGTCGGTGATGTGGTCGCCGTCGAGGTCGGCCGAGCTGACGAAGGCGATGCCGTTCTTGCCGCTCGCGCCCGCCGGCGCCTGGCTCGGGCCGTAGCCGGTGTCGATGTAGCGGAAGCTGCGCGCCCCGGTCGCCGGATCGACGAGCATGATGAACAGGCCCGCGCCGCCGTTGACGCTGTTCAGGCCGTTGCCGAACAGCACCGCCCATTGGCCGTTGTGCAGCCGCCTCACGATCGGCGTGCCGGTGAGGCTGCCCAGATAGTTCTGGCAGCCGGCGTTGTTGGTGCAGGTGAGGTTCGCCGAGGTCCAGTCGCCCAGGACCAGGCTGGCGGCGTTGGCCTCGCTGAACTGGCTCGGGTCGGTGACGTCGAGCGCGAACAGGTTGCCCATGGCCGTGCCGCTGCTGCTCGCCACCGCGCCGCCGGCATTGCCGCCGGCCCCGGTTCCCGAAACCAGCCAGGTGTGCCAGGCGCCGTTGTAGTAGAGGTCGTCGGTCGCCGGCGTCGCGTCGACGAAGAAGTTGTGCGAATACGAAGGCGAGGCGAAGTCCAGCGCCGGCGTCGTGGAATGGATCGTCGCGAGCGCGGTCGAGGGCATGTAGGCCAGCACTTCGAGGCCGTCGTTTGGCGCCGTGGAGCCCGGTGCCCCGGTGCGAAAGCCGTGCAGGAATCCGTCGTTGGCGCCGACGTAGACGATGTTCTGGCGCGTTGCCGCGCTCGAGCTGCCCTGGTAGCTGCTGTAGCTCTGGCCCGAGGCTTCGGGCGCGGTGGCGCTCGGGTACAGCAGGTCGGTCCAGGTTCCGCTGTAGGGGTCGGCCGGCGCGCCGACCCAGGACGGGCTGGAGCCGACGATGTCGCCGAGCACCCCGGTGCGCACGCGGAAAGTGCCGCTGCCCGTGGTCGTGACCTCGTTGCTGCGGTCGCCGCGCAGATAGAGCAGGCGGTTGCTGGTCACGGCCGCGTCGCCCGCGGTGAGCGCGGCCTGCTGGGTGGCGCTCAGGTTGCTCCACTCGAACGGGATGCCGGCGCTGCCGCTCCAGGTGAGCAAGGTGCGGCTCGAGGGCGACTCGGCGCTGTTCGTGAGCGTGGTCGCCTGGCAGGTGCCGCCGGTGAGCACGCAGCTCGCGTCCCAGGAGGCCGTCTGCTGGATGCTGACGAGCTTGGTCGTCGGGTCGTAGACCAGGTTCTGCGCCGTCAGCTCGCCCCACCAGTTGCTCGGGTGGAAGAAGGCCAGGAAGACCTGCGAGCCGGTCTGCAGCCGCGCCGACTGCTGCAGGTTGGTGCCGGCCGAGCCCTGGGCCTGGTTGACGGGCGCCGCCTTGAAGCAGGTGATCTCGTGGACGTTGCTGCCGCCGCCCGTGCCGGCCGAGAACCCGAATCGGTAGTAGCCCGGCACGTTGCCGTTGGAGGCGGCGATCGACTGGTTCGCCATCACCGGGATCGCGGTGCCGCCGTTGATGCTGTACGACAGGCTCATGAGCCCGGCGTTGGTGATGCTGAGGTTGTAGGTGATCGGCGTCGCGTTGCCGCGCAGCGGCGTGTTGATGGCTTCCTGGTTCGCGATCGAGGTGCCCGTGGGCAGCACGCTCGAAGCGATCCAGTTGTAGTTGTGGGCCAGCGGCACCGTGGTCTGGCTGCCGTTGGCCACGGAAACGCCGTTGGCATCGGTGATGGTGCCGCCGCTGTAGTTCCACAGGTAGCCGGTCTTGCAGGTGTTCTGAACCGCGCTGGTGCGCGCCCCCGAGGAATAGTAGGCCGGGTAATTGGCACGGAGCCAGGCCATGTTCGTGTTGCCGGCCCCGCGCAGGCTGATCGTTCCGGGCGAAAAGCCGCCGCCGGTGTTGGTGTTGTCGCCCGGGTTCGCGTAGTTGCCGAACTCGTCGATGCCCAGGCCGATGTAGCCGTTGGCGATGCCGTCGAAGATGCCGTTGACGTTCGAGCAGGTGTAGCCGAGGCTGCCGCCATAGGCGCCGAGCGCGGTCGGCGCCGCGGTCGCGCCGCTGGCGCCGGCATCGAGCAGGAAGAAGTTCATGCCGTCGGCGCCGGTGCCGTTGTACCCGTTGCCGCCGTAGGTGACGGTGGTGAAGGTCACCTGCAGCCCCTGGTTCGACGGGAAGGTGAAGTTCGAGATCACGGCGCCGGAGTTGTTGTTGCCGTTGGTCCCGGCCTTGGTGTCGCCGTTCGTGAGCCGCAGCGCGCCGGAGCCCACGGGGTCGGGCAGGCGACCGCTGGCGCCGCCGACCAGGGTCTCGCCCTTGTAGTACGCCAGGCCGGAGCAGGCGGGGATCGACCCGGTGCCGTTGCCGGCGGTGAGGCAGGCGCCGTTGAAAGGCAGCCAGTTGTATGACGACGAGGCCCCGGTCAGGGTGTCGTTGATGATCAGCTGCGCATGCGCCGTGCCGAGCCAGAAGCCGGGCAGGGCGGATGCGAGGCTCAGGGCCGCGCGCAGGAGCTTGTTCATGGTCAGTTGCCTCCGAGGTCTTTCACGGCCGAAGCCATCTTGTAGGTGCTCTGCACCACGGCGGCGGTGCTGGCGCTGCCGCCCTGGCCGAAGGCGGTCACCTGGTAGAGCTGGGCCTTGCCGGTGGAGTCCAGCCCGAGGTAGCTGATGTAGACGCCGGGCTTGGCCTGGTAGTTGATGTCGCCGTTGGCGGCAAGCCCGCCGGCGGTGGAGACGGTCATCGTCGGCGGCTGGTAGCTGGCGTAGGCGGGCCAGGGCAGCGAGGTCGGGTTGGCGAGGGCGTTCGAGCAGACCTTCATGTTGGCGACGACGTTGCCGTTCGTCACCGCGGTGCAAGGCGTTCCGGTGCCGCGGTTCTGCTCGCTGACCCACCATTCGCCGTACTGCAGCGCACTTTCCGCGGCTTCGAGCGCGCGCTGCTTCTCGCGCGTGTTGCCGGCGATGCGCTCCTGCATGCCGCCGCTGCGGAACAGCGCCAGCCCGAGCAAGGTGAGCACGACGAGGAAGATGAGGCCGGTGATGAGCACGAAGCCGCGCTCGCGCGTGGGTCGGTAAGGCAAGGACTTCATAGGTGGTTGAGGACGCTGACGTTCTGGACCCAGGTGGTCGTGGCCGGCTGGCCGGCCTGGGCCGCGAGCGGGTTCGTGAACACCACCGTGAGCTGGACCGAGCGCACGTTGGACCAGAGGCCGGCGGCCGTCACGGCCGCGGCGCTGCGGTAGCCCAGTGCCGTGCCCAGGCCGGTGGTGTCGACGAGGTAGCTCGCGCTGAGCGAGACCACCTGGCCGGCCAGCGGCGTCGACGTGAGGCCGCCGTCGGTCGAGCAGGAGAGCCCGTTCGCGTCCACGGTGAAGGTGTTGGTGAACAACGCGTTGGCCGTGCCGGTGTTGGTCTTGCCCAGGCAGTTGAGCAGGCCGCTTGCCGGGGCCGTGACGAAGCGCGTCGTGAGGGTGTCGCTGGCGCCGCTGCTGCCGCTCGTGCCGACCAGGCCTTGTCCGGCGCTCACCGACCCGTAGACGCCGCCGGCGCCGATGCTGGCGGCGACGAAGCTGGGCTCGGTCGCCGCCGTGTAGTTGAGCGGATCGGGGAAGTAGCCCGACTCCTCGATCGTCGTCGTCAGCATCGTGAGCGCGAGGCGCTCGCTGTCCTGGAGCTGCGCGAGCTGGCCCTGTGAGTTGAAGGCCTGCTTCAGGTGGACGTAGACCGCGCCCAGCCCGCCGACGATGAACAGGCCGATCGTGACCGCGACCAGCAGCTCGACGAGGCTGAATCCCGACTGCTTCTTGCTCATGGCTGGACGAGCAGGGTGAATTGCTCGGTCGAGGTCTGGAGCGAGGCCGAGGCGGTGGTGGTGAGGTTGACGCCCACCTGCTTCTCGCTCCAGTTGATCTGGAGGTTGCAGCTGATGGGCGAGCCGGCGGTGATGGTGCAGGTCACCGTGGTGAGCGCGGTCGGGAACATCTGGTTCATGTTCTGCGCCCAGTTGTTCACGTCCCAGGCGGCGAGCACCGAGGGGGTGCAGACGTTGCCCGGGCCGCAGCCGGGTGAAGGCATGGTGGCGAGCACGCCGGACGCGTCGGTGACGACCCCGCCGGAGATGCTGAAGCTCGGCGCCGCGACTCCGGCCGACCAGTAGCCGGGGTTGGCATGCATGGCCGCGGCGAGGCTGCCGGCCTGCACCGCGATGAGCGATCGCGTGCGCGAGACCTGGGTGTTCGAAAGCGCCGCCGCTTCGAGCTTGGCCAGGCCGAGCAGGCCGATGGCGACGACGACGATCGTGACCAGCACCTCGACCATCGAGAAGCCGGCGGCGGCGGCGCGCGGCGTCGGCTTCACGTGCAGCTCCCGGTGCCGGCGCTCTGCACCGTTTCGTGGCCGACCAGCGTGAGCGCGACGCAGCGCGTGGCCGCTGCGTTGACCGGGCTGGTGTGGAGCACGAGCGTGACGCCGCTGGCCGCCAGGTTGATCGCGAAGCCGTCGCGGCTGAAGGTGAAGGCGGTGGTGCTCGGCGTGGCGGCGAAGCTGTCGCCGCCGACCAGCGCCTGGCGCGCGCGCAGCGGCGTCACGCCGCTGGCGATGGAGCCCGAGCCGGTGGCGTCCGGGAACACGATCCAGCCGCTGCTCCAGCTGTTCGTGCCGAGGCAGCTCGTGCCGTTCGACGAAGGGCACAGGCTGACCGGAAGTCCTTGCTTGATCGCCTCGGAGCGCGCGAATTGAAGATCGCTGACGAAGGAGTTGACTTCGCCCATGACGCGGTTGTTCTGGATCAGGCTCGTGAACGAAGGCAGGGCGACCGCGATCAGCAGGGCCACGACCACCATCGTGACCGCCAGTTCGATCAGGGTCATGCCGCGCGCGACGCGTGCGCCGGCGGCGCGGCCGCATGCCCCAGGGGCCGATATGCAAGATCCGAAGTCCATTACCGCCTTTGATGCCAATGCCGCTTACGAGAGAATCGGCGTCCCGGGAGGGGCGCAGGCGAGCACCCGCGGCCGGAACCCGCGCAAGAGCCGGGGCCCCTCGTTTCACAATCGGTTTTCGACACGTCATCGGTTTTTCTGAGGCTCGCCATGCAAGCATTTGTCAAGGATGTCTCCGAATCCGCATCCGGCGCCCGGATCGGCGCGTGAATCCTCTGCCCTCGATCTCCCTCGTCGGCATGCCCGGCAGCGGCAAGTCGACCGTCGGGCGCCATCTGGCGCGCCAGATGGGGTGGCGCTTCGTCGACAGCGACACCGAGATCGAGCGCCGCATCGGCATGCCGATCCGCGACTGGTTCCCACTCCACGGTGAAGAGTCGTTCCGCGACGTCGAGCAGGACGTCATCGACGCCCTGACCCAGCTTTCGGGCACCGTCATCGCCACCGGCGGCGGCGCGGTGCTGCGGCCCTCGAACCGCGACGCCCTGCATTCGCGCAGCCACGTGTTCTATCTGCGCGCCACGCCCGAAGAGCTGTTCCGCCGCCTGCGCCACGACACCCAGCGCCCCTTGCTGCAGGTCGAGGATCCGCAGCGCCGGCTGCGCGACCTGTTCCAGGAGCGCGACCCGCTGTACCGGCGCGCCGCGCACTACCTGATCGAGCCGGCGCGGCCCTCGGTCTCGGCGCTCATCGGCATGGTGCTGATGCAGCTCGAGCTCGCCGGGATCTTCGACCCGACGGCGCTGCCCGACAGCGGCGAGTCGCCGCGCGCCGACTAAACTCGTCCCCCCATGCCGACCCGCCCTGCCGCCAGCGCCCGCCAACGCGTCACCGTGGACACCGGCGCGAGCCGCTACGACATCCTCATCGGCGCCGGGCTGCTCGCCGACGCCTCGGCCTGGCAGGGGCTGCCGGCCGCGGCGCAGGCGCTCGTCGTCACCAACACCACGGTCGACCCGCTGCACGGTGCGGCGCTGCGGCACGCGCTCGCGCCGCATTACGCGCGCGTCGGCACGCTGGCGCTGCCCGACGGCGAGGCGCACAAGGACTGGCCGACGCTGAACCTCGTGTTCGACCGCCTGCTCGCGGACGCCTGCGACCGCCGCACCGTGCTCTTCGCCCTCGGCGGCGGCGTCGTCGGCGACATGACCGGTTTCGCCGCCGCCAGCTACATGCGCGGCGTGCCCTTCGTCCAGGTGCCGACGACGCTGCTGGCCCAGGTGGATTCTTCCGTCGGCGGCAAGACCGGGATCAACCACCCCGCGGGCAAGAACATGATCGGCGCGTTCTACCAGCCGCGGCGCGTGGTCTGCGACCTCGACACGCTCTCGACCCTGCCCGCGCGCGAGCTGAGCGCGGGCCTGGCCGAGGTCATCAAGTACGGGCCCATCGCCGACGCCGCCTTTCTCGACTGGATCGAAGCGCATCTCGACGACTTGCGCGCGCGCGACCCGGCCGCGCTCGCCCACGCGGTGCGGCGCTCGTGCGAGATCAAGGCCGAGGTCGTCGGCGCCGACGAGCGCGAGGGCGGGCTGCGCGCCATCCTCAACTTCGGCCACACCTTCGGCCACGCCATCGAGGCCGGGCTGGGCTACGGCGAATGGCTGCACGGCGAGGCCGTGGGCTGCGGCATGGTGATGGCGGCCGAGCTGTCGGCCCGGCTCGGCCTGATGCCGGCGGCCTTCGTCGGCCGCCTGGCCCGCATCGTCGAGCGCGCCGGCCTGCCCGTGCGCGGGCCGCGCCTGGGCGCCGCGCGCTACCTCGAGCTCATGCGGGTCGACAAGAAGGCCGAATCGGGGCAGATCCGCTTCGTCGTCATCGAGGCCCTGGGCCGCGCCGCGCTGCGGCCGGCGGACGACGCGACGGTGGCGCGCGCGATCGAAGCCCATTGCGCGTGAACCCGGCCGCACTCGCGCCCTGGGCCTGCGACCCGCGGGCGAGCCGCGGCCGGCGCGTGGCGCAGGCACCGGCCCCGCCGCGCAGCGAGCACCAGCGCGACCGCGACCGCATCGTCCACAGCAGCGCCTTCAGGCGCCTGGTCTACAAGACCCAGGTCTTCGTGAACCATGAAGGCGACCTGTTCCGCACCCGGCTCACGCATTCGATCGAGGTGGCCCAGCTCGCGCGCTCGGCGGCGCGCGCGCTGGCCTTGAACGAGGATCTGGTCGAGGCCATCGCCCTCGCCCACGACCTGGGCCACACGCCCTTCGGCCATGCGGGACAGGACGCGCTGCACGAGTGCATGCGCGAATGCGGCGGCTTCGAGCACAACCTGCAAAGCCTGCGCGTCGTCGACCGGCTCGAACAGCGCTACCCCGAGTTCGACGGCCTGAACCTGTGCTTCGAGACGCGCGAAGGCATCCTGAAGCATTGCTCGCGCCGCAACGCCGAGCGCCTCGAACGCCTCGAGCCGGGCGGGCCGGCCTGGCGCTTCGTCCACGGCGGCCAGCCCAGCCTCGAAGCCCAGCTCGTGAACCTGGCCGACGAGATGGCGTATTGCGCCCACGACATCGACGACGGCGTGCGCTCGGGGCTGATCACGCCGGCCCAGCTCGAAACCGTGCCCGTGTTCGCCCGCTTGCGCGAATGCGCCCAGGCCGATCACGCGCGGCTCGAAGGCAAGCGCCTGCTCTTCGAGGTGCTGCGGCGGCTGATTTCCGAGCTCGTCGGCGACCTCGTTGGCGCGACCACGGCGGCGCTGGAAAGCGCGGCCCCGGCCGATGCCGACGCCGTGCGCGCGGCGCCGCCGCTGGCCCGGCTGAGCCCCGCACTGCGCGCCGAGCTCGACGAGCTGCGCCGCTTCCTCTTCGCCGAGCTGTATCGCCACCCCCAGGTGACGCAGACAACGGACATTGCGCGCACTGTCGTCTCCGAGCTCTTCGCCGCCTACCGTTCGGCGCCGGCCGAGATGCCCGCCGATTACGCGGGCACGGACGATGCCGAACGCGCCGTGGCCGACTACATCGCCGGCATGACCGACCGCTTTGCCTTGCGCGAGCACCAGCGCCTGACCGGGCGCCGGGTCTTCGGGGGGGCGGCTTGAAGCGCCTCCCGGCGTCCGGCAGCGCGCCCACGCCTGCCTGACATGGCGCGCCTGCCGCGTCTCGTCGTCCCCGGCCACGCGCATTACCTGATCCAGCGCGGCCACAGCGGGCGCACGATCTTCGCCGACGAGTCCGACCGCCGCGCCTACCTCGACGCCTTGCGCGAAGCCGCCGCGGCACAGAAGGTGGCGGTGCACGCCTGGGCGCTGGCCGACAGCGAGGTTCATCTGCTCCTCACGCCGCCTGCCGCCGATGCGCTCGCGCGCCTGATGCAAGCCATCGGGCGGCGCTACGTGAGCGCTTACCACCGTCGCCATGGTGGCAGCGGCACCTTGTGGGACGGGCGCTTCCGCGCCGCCCTGGTCGAGCCCGGGGCGACCCTGCTGTCCGCGCTGCTGCTGGTGGACGCTGCCGCCACGGCGACGAGCGCCGGCCACCGCACGGGCGAGTCGCGTGACCCGCTGGTGGTCGATCCGCCCGAGTTCTGGGCCCTGGGCAACACCCCCTTCGAGCGCGAGGCCGAATACCGCACCCGGCTGGTGCAGGGCCTGCCCGAGCAGCAGGCGCAAGCGCTGCGCGACGCGGCACTGGGCGGCTGGGCCCAGGGTTCGCCGGGGTTCATCGCGCGCCTGGCCGAGGCCGTCGGCCGGCCCTTGCGGCCGCGCGCCCGAGGCCGCCCGCGCCGCACTTGAGCGGCCTGGCACGCGGCGTGCACGGGCGTCGAAGTTCGGGTTTCGTGGCTCGATGAAATCTATGTCCCCATTTAAAAATCGAGATGATTCGGAAGGCCATTTAATAAACTCTGACCCCATTTATTAATACTTGCCGCGGCTGTTGCACTGCGGTAGGCTTCGCACCCCTCGTCAGATCCAGGAGAGCGCCATGCATGAGGCCGCGACCCCCACGCCCCGCGAAGAAGTCCAGGCGCTCGCCGAGCACGGCTTGTACGACCCATCGCAGGAGCACGATGCCTGTGGCGTCGGCTTCGTCGCCCACATCAAGGGGGCGAAGGCGCACTCGATCATCGAGCAGGGCTTGAAGATCCTGGAGAACCTCGACCATCGCGGCGCCGTCGGTGCCGACAAGCTGATGGGCGACGGCGCCGGCATCCTGATCCAGATCCCCGACGACTTCTACCGCGCCGAGATGGCCGCGCTGGGCGTCACGCTGCCGCCGCCGGGCGAATACGGCGTGGGCATGATCTTCCTGCCCAAGGAGCAGGCTTCGCGCCTGGCCTGCGTGCAGGAGCTCGAGCGCGCGGTCAAGGCCGAAGGCCAGCTGCTGCTGGGCTGGCGCGACGTGCCGGTGGACCGCGACATGCCGATGTCGCCCGCGGTGCGCGCCAAGGAGCCGGTGATCCGCCAGATCTTCATCGGCCGCGGCCCCGACGTCATCGTCCCGGACGCGCTCGAGCGCAAGCTCTACGTCATCCGCAAGACCGCGAGCGCGGCGATCCAGAACCTCGAGCTGACGCACAGCCGCGAGTACTACGTGCCCAGCATGAGCTGCCGCACCGTCATCTACAAGGGCCTGCTGCTCGCCAACCAGGTCGGCGAGTACTACCGCGACCTCGCCGACCCGCGCACGGTCTCGGCGCTGGCCCTGGTGCACCAGCGCTTCTCGACCAACACCTTCCCCGAATGGCCGCTCGCCCACCCGTACCGGATGGTGGCGCACAACGGCGAGATCAACACCGTCAAGGGCAACTTCAACTGGATGCGGGCGCGCGAAGGCGTGATGAAGAGCCCCGTGCTCGGCGACGACCTGCAAAAGCTGTATCCGATCAGCTTCGCCCACCAGAGCGACACCGCGACCTTCGACAACGCGCTCGAGCTGCTGACGATGGCGGGCTACCCGCTCGCCCACGCGGCGATGATGATGATTCCCGAGGCCTGGGAAAACCACGAAGGCATGGACGCGCGCCGCCGCGCCTTCTACGAATACCACGCGGCGATGCTCGAGCCCTGGGACGGCCCGGCGGCGATGGTCTTCACCGACGGCAAGCAGATCGGCGCCACGCTCGACCGCAACGGCCTGCGCCCGGCGCGCTACATCGTGACCGACGACGACCTCGTCGTGATGGCGAGCGAATCGGGCGTGCTGCCCATCCCCGAGAACCGCATCGTCAAGAAGTGGCGGCTGCAACCGGGGCGGATGTTCCTGATCGACTTCGAGCAAGGCCGCATCGTCGACGACGAAGAGCTGAAGAACCAGTTCGCCTTCGCCAAGCCCTATCGCCAGTGGATCGAGAACGTGCGCGTGCGCCTCGATTCGATTCCCGAAGGCGATCCGGCCCCGGCTTTCGAAGAGAGCCTGCTCGACCGCCAGCAGGCCTTCGGCTACACCCAGGAAGACCTGAAGTTCCTGCTCGCGCCCATGGCCGCCAACGGCGAAGAGGCGATCGGCTCGATGGGCAACGACTCGCCGCTGGCCGTGCTCTCGGACAAGAACAAGCCGCTGTACAACTACTTCAAGCAGTTGTTCGCCCAGGTCACGAACCCGCCGATCGACCCGATCCGCGAAGCCATCGTGATGTCGCTGAACAGCTTCATCGGCCCGAAGCCGAACCTGCTCGACATCAACGCGGTGAACCCGCCGATGCGTCTCGAGGTGACGCAGCCCGTGCTCGACTTCGCCGACATGGCGCGGCTGCGCGACATCGAGCAGCACACCGGCGGCAAGTTCAGGAGTGCCGAGCTCGACATCTGCTATCCGGTCGACTGGGGCCGGGCGGGCGTCGAAGCCCAGCTCGCGTCGCTGTGCGCCGAAGCGGTCGATGCGATCCGCACCGGCCACAACATCCTGATCCTGAGCGACCGCCGCATGAACCGCGGCAAGCTCGCGATTCCGGCGCTGCTGGCCTTGTCTGCCGTCCATCATCACCTCGTCCGCGAAGGGCTGCGCACGACGGCCGGCCTCGTCGTCGAGACCGGATCGGCGCGCGAGGTCCACCACTTCGCGGTGCTCGCCGGCTACGGCGCCGAAGCGGTGCACCCGTATCTCGCGCTCGAGACCCTGGCCGACCTCCACGCCACGCTGCCCGGCGCACTGTCGCCCGAGAAGGCGATCTACAACTACATCAAGGCGATCGGCAAGGGTCTCTCGAAGATCATGTCGAAGATGGGCATCAGCACCTACATGTCGTATTGCGGGGCCCAGATCTTCGAAGCCATCGGCCTCGCCCGGCCTTTCGTCGACAAGTATTTCCGCGGCACCGCGAGCCAGGTCGAAGGCATCGGCGTCTTCGAGGTCGCCGAAGAAGCCTTGCGCATGCACCGCGCCGCCTTCGGCGCCGACCCGGTGCTGGCCTCGATGCTCGACGCCGGCGGCGAATACGCCTGGCGCAGCCGCGGCGAAGAGCACATGTGGACGCCCGACGCGATCGCCAAGCTCCAGCACAGCGCGCGCGCCAACCGCTTCGACACCTACAAGGAATACGCCCAGCTCATCAACGACCAGAGCCGGCGCCACATGACGCTGCGCGGCCTGTTCGAGTTCAAGGTCGACCCGAGCAAGGCGATCGCCATCGACGAAGTCGAGCCTGCGAGCGAGATCGTCAAGCGCTTCGCGACCGGCGCGATGAGCCTGGGCTCGATCAGCACCGAGGCCCACAGCACGCTCGCGATCGCGATGAACCGCATCGGCGGCAAGAGCAACACCGGCGAAGGCGGCGAAGACCCGGCGCGCTACCGCAGCGAGTTGAAGGGCATCCCGGTCGCGGCCGGCACCAAGGTGAGCGAAATCATCGGCGCCAAGGTCATCGAGTCCGACTATGCGATGCAGGCCGGCGACAGCCTGCGCTCGAAGATCAAGCAGGTGGCCTCGGGGCGATTCGGCGTCACGACCGAATACCTCGTCAGCGCCGACCAGATCCAGATCAAGATGGCGCAAGGCGCCAAGCCCGGCGAAGGCGGCCAGCTGCCCGGGGGCAAGGTCAGCGAGTACATCGGCTTTCTGCGCTACTCGGTGCCGGGCGTGGGCCTGATCAGCCCGCCGCCGCACCACGACATCTATTCGATCGAAGACCTGGCGCAACTGATCCACGACCTGAAGAACGCGAACCCGCGCGCCAGCGTCAGCGTCAAGCTCGTCTCCGAAGTCGGGGTCGGCACCGTCGCCGCCGGGGTCACCAAGTGCAAGGCCGACCACGTCGTCATCGCCGGCCACGACGGCGGAACCGGCGCCTCGCCCTGGAGCAGCATCAAGCATTGCGGAACGCCCTGGGAGCTGGGGCTGGCCGAGACCCAGCAGACGCTGGTGCTGAACCGCCTGCGAAGCCGCATCCGGGTCCAGGCCGACGGCCAGATGAAGACCGGGCGCGACGTCGTGATCGGGGCCTTGCTCGGCGCCGACGAGTTCGGTTTCGCGACCGCGCCGCTCGTCGTCGAAGGTTGCATCATGATGCGCAAGTGCCACCTCAACACCTGCCCGGTGGGGGTGGCGACGCAGGACCCGGTGCTGCGCAAGAAGTTCTCGGGCAAGCCCGAACACGTCGTCAACTTCTTCTTCTTCATCGCCGAAGAAGCGCGCCAGATCATGGCCCAGCTCGGCATCCGCAAGTTCGACGACCTGATCGGCCGCAGCGACCTGCTCGACACCAGGAAGGGCGTCGAGCACTGGAAGGCGATGGGGCTGGACTTCAGCCGCGTCTTCCACCAGCCCGCGGTGCCGGCCGAGGTGCCGCGCCGCCAGGTCGAGGAGCAGGACCATGGCCTGGCGAAGGCCCTGGACATGAAGCTGATCGAGCGCTGCCGCCCGGCGATCGAGCGCGGCGAGAAGGTCCAGTTCATGGAGGACGCGCGCAACCTGAACCGCAGCGTCGGCGCGATGCTGTCTGGCGAGCTCATCCGCCAGCGCCCCGAAGGCCTGCCCGACCACACCATCTTCATCCAGATGGAAGGCACGGGCGGCCAGAGCTTCGGCGCCTTCCTGGCCCAGGGCATCACGCTGTACCTGATCGGCGACGCCAACGACTACACCGGCAAGGGCTTGTCGGGCGGCCGCGTCGCGGTGCGCCCGAGCATCGAGTTCCGCGGCGACGCGACGCAGAACATCATCATCGGCAACACCGCGCTCTACGGCGCGACGAGCGGCGAGGCCTTCTTCCGCGGCGTCGCCGGCGAGCGCTTCGCGGTGCGCTTGTCGGGCGCGACCGCGGTCGTCGAAGGCACGGGCGACCATGGCTGCGAGTACATGACCGGCGGCACCGTCGCCGTGCTCGGCAAGACCGGGCGCAACTTCGCGGCCGGCATGTCGGGCGGCGTGGCCTACGTCTTCGACGAGGACGGGCGCTTCGCCCAGCGCTGCAACCCGGCGATGGTCGCGCTCGAGAAAGTCGTCGCGCGCGAAGAGCAGGGCGGGCCGGCGGTCGGCTGGCACCTCGAGACCGCCGACGAGGTGCTGCTGAAGAAGCTCATCGAAGACCATCACCGCTGGACCGGCTCGCTGCGCGCGCGCGAGATCCTCGACCAATGGGCAAGCGCTCGCGCTCGCTTCGTCAAGGTCTTCCCGCACGAATACAAGCGCGTGCTCGCCGAACGCGCGGCCCGCGCCGAAGCCGCCGCCGCGACCGGCAAGGCCAAGGCCAGCGCCGCCACCGTGCCCGCCAAGTAAGGAAGAACGAGATCATGGGAAAAGTCACCGGCTTCCTCGAATACGAGCGCCTCGAAGAAGGCTACGCACCCGTCGCCCAGCGCCTGAAGACCTGGAAAGAGTTCGTCATCGGCCTGAACGAAGAGCAGGCCAAGATCCAGGGCGCGCGCTGCATGGACTGCGGCACGCCGTTCTGCAACAACGGCTGCCCGGTCAACAACATCATTCCGGACTTCAACGACCTCGTCTACCGCGGCGACTGGAAGAACGCGATCGAGGTCCTGCACTCGACCAACAACTTCCCCGAGTTCACCGGCCGGGTCTGCCCCGCGCCCTGCGAAGCGGCCTGCACGCTCAACGTCAACGACGACGCGGTCGGCATCAAGAGCATCGAGCACGCGATCATCGACCGGGCCTGGGTTGAAGGCTGGGTCGAGCCGCAGCCCTCGGCGGTCAAGACCGGCAAGAAGGTCGCGGTCGTCGGCAGCGGACCGGCGGGCCTGGCCGCGGCGCAGCAGCTCGCGCGCGCCGGCCATGCGGTGACGCTGTTCGAGAAGAACAGCCGCGCCGGCGGCCTGCTGCGCTACGGCATCCCCGACTTCAAGATGGAAAAATCGCACATCGACCGCCGCATCGAGCAGATGAAGGCCGAAGGCGTCGAATTCCGCACCGGGGTCCTGGTCGGCGCGATGGGCAAGGCGAGCAAGGTCACGAACGACGCGAAGGAAACCGTGAGCGCGGATCAGCTCAAAGCCGAGTTCGACGCCGTGCTGCTGACCGGCGGCTCGGAGAACTCGCGCGACCTGCCGGTGCCCGGACGCGACCTGGACGGCATCCATTTCGCGATGGAATTCCTGCCGCAGCAGAACAAGGTCGTCGCTGGCGACAAGGTCAAGGGCCAGATCATGGCCACCGGCAAGCACGTCATCGTGATCGGCGGCGGCGACACCGGCAGCGACTGCGTGGGCACGAGCAACCGCCATGGCGCCGCCAGCGTGACCCAGTTCGAGGTCATGCCGCAGCCGCCCGAGGAAGAGAACCGGCCGCTGACCTGGCCCTACTGGCCGATCAAGTTGCGCAGCAGCTCCAGCCACGAAGAAGGCTGCAAGCGCGAATTCGCCATTTCGACGAAGGAGTTCGTCGGCGCCAAGGGTCGGGTCACGGCCTTGAAGACGGTCCAGGTCGAATTCCAGGGCGGCAAGTTCGTCGAGGTGCCGGGCAGCGAAAAGGAATACCAGGCCGATCTCGTCCTGCTCGCGATGGGCTTCGTCGCCCCGGTGGCCTCGGTGCTCGAAGCCTTCGGCGTCGACAAGGACGCGCGCGGAAATGCCAAGGCCGCAACCGAAGGCCCGGCCGCCTACCGCACCGGGGTCGACAAGGTCTTCGCCGCGGGCGACATGCGGCGCGGCCAGTCGCTCGTGGTCTGGGCGATCCGCGAGGGGCGGCAGGCGGCGCGCGCCGTCGATGCGTATCTGATGGGGTCGAGCTCACTGCCGCGCTGAAGGCCGCAACAGGTCCTTACCGCCCCCCCTCCGGGTGAACCCGCAGGCGGCGGGGGCCCATGCGACAATTCTCCGCACAAGAACCCCTCTGCGCGAAGCCAGGTCGCGCACCCCCCCGCTTGAACGCAGATGCCCTCATCGAGATCGATCATGTCAAGTTCGGCTACGACCCGAGCCGCACGATCCTGAACGACGTTTCGTTGAGCTTTCAACGCGGCAAGGTCACGGCCATCCTCGGTGGCTCGGGCTGCGGCAAGACCACCCTGCTGCGCCTGATCGGCGGCGTCTACGCGGTCACGCAAGGCCGCGTCGTGTTCGACGGCCAGGTCGTCGATGCGCGCAACGCCGAACAGCTCTATGCCTTGCGCCGGCGCCTGGGGATGCTGTTCCAGTTCGGCGCCTTGTTCACCAACCTCTCGGTCTACGAGAACGTGGCGTTTCCGCTGCGCGAGCACAGCGACCTGCCGGAATCGATGATCCACGACATCGTGCTCATGAAGCTGCAGGCGGTCGGCCTGCGCGGCGCGGCGCAGCTGAAGATCTCCGAGGTGTCGGGCGGCATGGCACGGCGCATCGCCCTGGCGCGCGCGGTGGCGCTCGACCCCGAACTCATCATGTACGACGAGCCTTTCGCGGGCCTCGACCCGATCTCGATGGGGGTGACTGCCAACCTGATCCGCAAGCTCAACGACACCACCGGTGCGACCACGCTGATGGTCTCGCACGACGTGCAGGAATGCTTCGCGATCTGCGACTACGCCTACCTGTTGTCGAGTGCGGGCAAGGTCGTCGCCCACGGCAAGCCGGCCGAACTCGGCGCCTCGGAAGACCCCGAGGTGCGCCAGTTCATCCGCGGCGAGCCCGACGGTCCGGTGCGCTTCCACTATCCGGCGCCGCCGCTGGCGCAGGATCTGGGGGTGCCCGCATGAGGCCGCAGGCTTTGCCGAGGCCTCGTCCCCGCCTGGCGGGGCTGCGCCCGGACGCCTCCCGTCCCTGCGGACGGGATGTGCCTGGCGCAGGATTGGCGCGTCTCTGCGCCGAGCCGGCCGAAGGCCGTGGGGTGCAAATGTGACGGCCGCCATTCAAGGTCTGGGGCGCTTCACGCTCGAGTGGCTGCGCGCGCTCGGCCACGCTGCCTTCTTCTTCGTCGACCTGCTGCGCGCCGTGCCGGCGGCGCTGCGCCGCTTCTGGCTCGTCGTCGAGCAGGTGCATGCCATCGGCAACCGCTCGCTCGTCATCATCCTCGCCTCGGGGCTCGCGGTCGGCTTCGTGCTCGCCTTGCAGATGTACTACGCGCTCGTCACCTACGGGGCGGCCGACAGCCTGGGGCTGGTGGTCAACCTGTCGCTCGTGCGCGAGCTCGGGCCGGTGGTCACGGCGCTGCTGTTCGCGGGCCGCGCCGGCACCTCGCTCACCGCCGAGATCGGCCTGATGAAGGCGGGCGAGCAGCTCGCGGCGATGGAATTGATGGCGGTCGACCCGCGCAGCCGCGTGCTCGCGCCGCGCTTCCTCGCCGGCATGTTCTCGATGCCGATCCTCGCGATTCTCTTCTCGGCCATCGGCATCCTCGGCGCCTTCGTCGTTGCGGTGCTGCTGATCGGCGTCGACTCGGGCAGCTTCTGGTCGATCATGCAGAACCAGGTCGACATCTGGCGCGACGTCGGCAACGGCATCGTCAAGAGCGCGGTGTTCGGCGTCATCTGCACCTTCGTCGCGCTTTATCAAGGCTACGAGACCGAGCCCACGCCCGACGGCGTGGCCTACGCGACCACCCGCACGGTGGTGATTTCGTCGCTCAGCGTGCTCGCGATGGACTTCGTGCTCACGGCACTGATGTTCTCCACACCCTGAGCCAGGGAAGAAGAAAAAGGGAAATCGATGGGCAAGAAAGGCATTGAAACGCTCGTCGGGCTGTTTGTGCTGCTCGGCATCCTGGGACTCGTGTTCCTGGCGCTGAAGGCGGCCAACCTCGGCAGCTTCAGCGGCGGCGCGACCTATCCGCTGACGGCGCGCTTCGACAACATCGGTGGGCTCAAGGTGCACGCCCCGGTGCGCAGCGCCGGCGTCGTGGTCGGCCGCGTCAAGTCGATCTCCCTCGACCCCAAGACCTTCCAGGGCGTGGTCGGGCTCGAAATCGACGAGCGCTTCAAGTTCCCCAAGGACTCGGCGGCCAAGATCCTCACCTCGGGACTGCTCGGCGACCAGTACATCGGGCTCGAGCCCGGCGGCGACGACAAGAACCTCGCCGCCGGCGACACCATCGGCCAGACCCAGTCGGCGGTGGTGCTGGAGAACCTGATCGGCCAGTTCCTCACCGGCAAGGCCGCCGATGCAGGCGACCCCTCGGCCTCGGCCGCGGGCGCCAAGAAATGAAGTCGGCGGCTGCAGCCCTGGCCCTGGCGGCGCTGCTTGCGGGCTGCGCCAGCGTGCCGTCGGGCGCGCCATCGGCGCCGCAGGCGGCGAACCCGGTCGACCCCTGGGAGCACTGGAACCGCAAGGTCTTCGCCTTCAACGACGCGCTCGACGATGCGGTGCTGAAGCCGGTCGCCCAGGGCTACCAGAAGGCCGTTCCCAAGCTCGTGCGCAAGGGCGTCGACAACGTCTTCGGGAACATCGGCGACGCCTGGTCGGCGCTGAACCAGTTCCTGCAGGGCAAGATGCAGTACGGGCTCGAGATGGGCATGCGCGTGGTCACGAACACGGTGTTCGGGCTCGGCGGCCTGCTCGACCCCGCGAGCGAGATGCGGCTGACGCGGCGTTCCGAGGACTTCGGCCTCACGCTCGGCCATTGGGGCGTCGGCCCCGGGCCCTATGTCGTGCTGCCGATCATCGGCCCGTCGACGCTGCGCGACACCACGGGCTGGGTCGTCGACCGCTATGCGGCGGCGCCGAGCAAGATCGCGACCCAGCCCGAGGGCCAGTACGCGATCGACGGACTCCAACTCGTCAACACGCGCGCCAACCTGTTGGCGACGACGAACCTGGTCGGCCAGGTCGCGCTCGACCGCTACAGTTTCATCCGCGACGGCTACCTCGCGCATCGCCTCGACCAGGTCTGGGACGGCAACCCGCCGCTGCAGAACATGGACGACGACAGCGCCGACGCCCCAGCGGCGAAGTGAACCGAAACCCCGTGCCGCGCGTTATGGGGTTCGTGAACCAAAGGATTCGACCATGCTGAACCGCAGACTCTTCGCCGCCTTGACGCTGGGCCTCGCCTTCGCCGGTGCGGTGCGCGCCGACATCGCCCCCGACGCCTTCGTACGCCAGATCTCGGGCGACGTGCTCGCCACGGCCAAGACCGACAAGGGCATCCAGAGCGGGGACATCAACAAGGTCATCGCCCTGGTCGATGCCAAGGTCATGCCCAGCGTCGATTTCGAGGCCGTGACGCGCTCGGCCGTGGGCCCGCAATGGCGCGGTGCCAGCGCCGAGCAGCGCGCCCAGCTGCAGGCCCAGTTCAAGCTCCTGCTGGTGCGCGTCTACGCCGGCGCGCTCACCCAGTTGAAGGACCAGACGGTCGAGATCACCAAGACCCAGCCGGTGCCCGGCAGCAACCAGGTCGTGGTGCAGTCCGAGGTGCGCGGTTCGGGCGACCCGATCAAGCTCGACTACCGCCTGGCCAAGAGCGCCGCGGCCTGGAAGATCATCGACGTCAACGTCGGCGGCATCTGGCTCGTCACGAGCTACCGCTCGCAGTTCAGCCCGATCCTGAGCAACGGCGGCGTCGACGCGCTCATCGCCAAGCTCACCGAGATGAACAAGTCGGCCGCCAAGTCCTGAATCGCGTGACGCCGCCGCGATGATGCAGCTCCCCGCCACCGCGACCCTGGCCCAGGCCGGCGCCTTGCTGGCCCAGCTCGACGCCGCGCCCGACGCCATCGACGCCTCGGCGCTGGTGGTCTTCGACACTTCGACCCTGGCCTTGCTGCTCGAAGCGCGGCGCCGCGCCGCGGCGCGCGGGGCCAGGTTGGCGGTGCACGGCGCGCCGGCCAAGCTGCGCGAGCTGGCGCGGCTTTACGACGTCGAAGAGCTGTTGTCGCTGGAGCCGACGTAGCGCTTGGCGCGCAGGTTCTTCTTGATCTCCTGCAGCATCGGCCGCAGCGTCGCCGACCCCAGGCGCAGGGCGACGCCGGTGGTGAGGATGTCCACGATGGTCAGGTGCAGCAGGCGCGAGACCATCGGGCTGTAGCGGTCGGCGTCCTCGGGGTGGTCGGCGGCGAGCAGGATGTGCTGGCTGCCGCCTTGCGCCTCGTGCGCCAGCGGCGAGCCGCTGGCGGTGATGACGATCACGGTCGCGCCCTTGCGGCGCGCGATCTCGGCCACGTCGAGCAGGTCGCGGCTGCGCCCCGAGTTGCTGATGATCACCGCGCAGTCGCCGTGTGCGAGCATGGTCGCGCTCATGACCTGGATGTGGCCGTCGCTCACCGCGGTGGCCCAGACCCCGAGGCGGAAGAACTTGTGCTGCGCATCGTGGGCCACGATGCCCGAGTTGCCGACGCCGTAGAACTCGATGCGGCGGCTGCCGCGCGCGGCGTCGGCGAGCGCCGCGATGGCGCGCTCCACCGCCTGCGCGGCGGCGGCATTGCGGTAGCGCAGCAGGGCCGCGACCGCGTTGTCGATGACCTTCACGAGGATGTCGCCGGCCTTGTCGGCTTCGTCGACGGCGCGGTGGACGAAAGGCACGCCTTCGTTGACGCTGCCGGCGAGCTTGCGCTTGAAGTCGGCCAGGCCGGCGTAACCCACGCTGCGGCAAAAGCGCACCACCGTGGGCTTGCTCACATGCGAGCGTTCGGCGAGCTCGCCCACGGGCTGGCCGGCGAAGCCGCGCGGATCGGCCAGCACGAGCCGGGCCACGCGCTGTTCGGCGGGCGGCAGGGCGGGGATCGAGGCGCGGATCCGGTCGAGCACGGTTACTGCTCTTCGGCCCAGGCGCAGCCGTCGCGGGCGACGAGGGCGCTCGCCGCGGGCGGGCCCCAGCTCCCGGCGGCGTAGGGGCGCGGGCCGTTCGGGTCGCCCTGCCAGGCGTCGAGGATGGGTTCGACCCAGCGCCAGGCCTGTTCCTGCTCGTCGCTGCGCACGAACAGGTTCAGGCGCCCGGCGATGGCGTCGAGCAGCAGGCGCTCGTAGGCGCCGACGCGCTCGCTCGGGAAGGCCTTGTCGAAGTCCAGGTCGAGCGACACCGGCGCCAGCGCCTCGTTGTTGGCGCCGCCCTTGGCCGCGAGCAGGTGCAGCTCCAGCCCGTCCTCGGGCTGGAGCTTGATCACGAGCTTATTGGCCCGGCTCGTGCCCGGGAAGATCGGGTGCGGCACCTCGCGGAAGTTGACGACGATCTGCGAGTCGCGCGTCGCCAGGCGCTTGCCCGTGCGCAGGTAGAAGGGCACGCCGGCCCAGCGCCAGTTCTGGACCTCGGTGCGCACCGCGACGAAGGTCTCGCAGGTGCTGCCCGCGGGCACCTTGACCTCGTCGAGGTAACCCGGCACGGGCTTGCCTTCGACCGTGCCGGCGCGGTACTGGCCGCGCACGATGTCGCGCGCCACGGTCTCGGCCGTGAAGGGGCGCAGCGACTTCAGCACCTTCAGCTTCTCGTCGCGGATGGCGTCGGCATCGTTCGTCGAAGGCGGCTCCATCGCGATCATCGTGAGCAGCTGCAGCGCGTGGTTCTGGATCATGTCGCGCAAGGCGCCGGTGGTGTCGTAGTAGTCGCCGCGCGTGCCCACGCCCAGCTCCTCGGCGAGCGTGATCTGGATGTTGGCGATGCTTTCGCGCCGCCACAGCGGCTCGAACAAGGCGTTGCCGAAGCGCAGGGCCATGAGGTTCTGCACCGCCGGCTTGCCCAGGTAATGGTCGATGCGGAAGGCCTGCTTCTCGTGGAACACGGCGCTCACGACGCGGTTGATCTCCTGCGCGCTCTCGAGGTCGTGGCCCAGGGGCTTTTCGAGCACGACGCGGATGTGCGGGCCGTTCAGCCCGGCGCGGCCGAGCTGTTCGCAGATCACCGTGAACAGCGCCGGGCTGGTCGCGAGGTAGAGCACCGCGGTTTCGGCATTGCGCTCGTCGAGCCAGGTCTTGAGGCCGGCGTAATGCTCGGGCTGGGACAAGTCCATGCGCCGGTAATGCAGCATCGCGGCGAAACGCGCGAACTCCTCGTCGCTCGGACGCTTGCTCGGCTCGACCTCGGCAAAGCGCTCGCGGATGAATTCGCGGTACTGCTCGTCGCTGCGCTCGTCGCGCGCGACCGCCAGGATGCGCCCGCCCGCGGGCAGCTTGTTGTGGCGCATGGCCTGGAACAAGGCCGGCATCAGCTTGCGCCAGGTGAGGTCGCCCGTGCCACCGAAAAAGACCAGATCGAAGGCCATGAGTGTTCCCGTTCCGCCGTCGGCATGTAACTTTGTTTCATGCGAATCATGCCGGAGTTTCATCGACGGGTCAACGCAGGGGCCTGGCGGGGAAGGGGATTCGGCGCACCGCCGCAGCGGCGGCGGCGCCGGCGTCGGCAGGCACCGACCCCCACGGGGCGGGGCGCGCTTCAGCGCGGGTAGGCGCCGGGCGACCAGTGGCTGAGCGCGCCCAGCGGGCGCGTGCCCACCGGCGGCGTGAACTCGGCCTTGGGCGAGAGGTCCTGGCCGTCGATCCGGCTCGGGTCGATGCCGCTGCCGCGCAGCCGGCTGTCGGGGGCGATCTCGAGCGCCATCGTGTCGAGGTCGACCAGGCTCGAGGACCAGCTGTGCGAGTTGCCCTCGAAGTCGCCGCGCGCGCCCCAGCTGAAGACGCCGGGGCCGATGACGAGGTTGTTGACCGCGACCACCGGGGTCGCGGCGGGCAGGTGGTCGCGGAACACGCGCAGGAACCACGCTGGAATCCAGCCGCGGCTGATCAGGGTGTTGTGTGCGAGATACAGCGCATTCTTGTCCCAGTTCCGGTTTTCGGCGCCGTAGGCCACGACGACCGGGTTGCGGCTCTGCGGCGACTGGCCGATCACGTTGCCGATGAGCCAGGCCTGGCCGGCGTCGGGAAGATCGACCTCGTAGGAGGCCTGGCCGGTGGGGCCGTCGTCGATCAGGTTGTAGAGGAGCCGGGTCTCGCGCGCCCGCGACTTGATGAGGTGGCCTTCGAAGCCGTTCTGGAAGCGGCTGCCCCGGACCTCGAGGCGCGCGATCCGGCCGACGTTGAGCAGGTGGGCGAGCCCGCCCACGATCCTGGGCGCATCGCCGAAGACGCTGTTGTCGATCTTCAGTTCGGTGTTCGCGTCGTTGCCGGTCTGGATGCCGTGCTCGTCGTCGTGGAACGCGCAGTTGACGACATGAACATGGCCGCTCACGACGAAGATGCCGGCGCCGTCGGCGTCGAGCGAGCGCGCGCCGCGGAACTCGAGGTTCTCGATCGTGATGTCGCCGCCGTCCACGACCCAGATGCCCCGGGCGGCGCCGGGCTTGCCGTCGGCGCGCAGCACCGGGCGCGGGCCGACGCCACGCAAGGTCAGGCGCTTGGGCGGCAGCAGCAGCGGCTCGGCCTTGTACTCGCCCGGCATGATGTCGATGACGTCGCCGTCCTGCGCCGACTCCAGGGCCTGGGCCAGGCTGGCGCTGGTGCTGGCCGGCTCCACCAGCAGGTTCGCGGCCTTGGCCGGCGAGGCGAAGAGGAGCGCGAGGAATGCAAGGGCGCCGAGCAGCTTTTTCATGGGAATCGAAAGGCGATTGCGGGCGAATGTAGCGCAGGGTGGGGGTCGGCAGGCGATGCAGGCCCCCGGTTTGGAGGGGGCGTAGCGCGTCGCGGCGGCGCCGGGTCCGCCGAGTCGAAGGAAGCGCAAGCCGCCGACGCGATAGCGCGCGACGGGATCGAGGCTGCGGCTGAGTTTCAGAAGCGGGCTTCGAACCGGAGGGTCTTCCAGCGCAGCAGCGCCGACTTGGTGCCGATGCGCTCCACGACGATTCCGGAGGCCGTGCTCTGGCCTTCGTGCAGCAGCTGGCTGCCGATGATCAGCACGCGGTTGGC
>JAGWTS010000353.1 GCA_028868875.1 Burkholderiales bacterium
GCCCGGGGTCGAGGTCGACATCACGCGCGAGCCGATCGGCGTGGTCGGCCTCATCACGCCGTGGAATTTCCCGATCGCGATTCCGGCCTGGAAGATCGCCCCAGCCCTGGCCTACGGAAACTGCGTGGTGTTCAAGCCCGCCGACCTGGTGCCGGGTTCGGCCTGGGCACTGGCCGAGATCATCAGCCGCGCCGGCCTGCCCGCGGGCGTGTTCAACCTCGTGATGGGTCCGGGCAGCCGCGTCGGCAAGACGCTGCTCGAGCACCCCCGCATCGACGCCATCAGCTTCACCGGATCGATCGCCACCGGGCGCCAGGTGCTGCAGGCGGCGAGCGCGCGCCTGGCCAAGGTGCAACTCGAAATGGGGGGCAAGAACCCCTGCGTCGTGCTCGACGACGCGGATCTCGAGACTGCCGTCAATTGCGCCTTGCAAAGCGCCTACTACTCCACCGGGCAGCGCTGCACGGCGGCGAGCCGCTTCATCGTGCAGAAGGGCATCCACCAGGCCTTCGTCGAGCGCCTGCTCGAACGCCTGAAGGCCTTGAAGGTCGGCGACGCGCGCGCCGCGGGCATCGATATCGGCCCCGTGGTGGACCGCAGCCAGCTCGAACAGGACCTGGGCTACATCCAGATCGGCCGCGACGAAGGCGCGCGGCTGGCCTTTGGCGGCTCACTGCTGTTGCGGGCCACGCCGGGCCATTACCTCGAGCCGGCCCTGTTCGTCGATGCCGACGCCTCGATGCGCATCGCGCGCGAGGAGATCTTCGGCCCGGTGGCCTGCGTCATCGCGGCCGACGACTACGAGCACGCACTGGCGCTGGCCAACGACACGGCTTTCGGCCTTTCCGCCGGCATCTGCACCACCTCGCTCGCCCGCGCCACCCACTTCAAGCGCAATGCGCAGGCGGGCATGGTGATGGTCAATGTGCCGACCGCGGGGGTCGATTACCACGTGCCGTTCGGCGGCAGGAAGGGATCGAGCTACGGGCCGCGCGAGCAGGGGCGCTACGCGGCCGAGTTCTTCACCACGGTGAAGACGAGCTACACCGCGGCTTGAGGTCGCGCTGAAGTGTCGCGCCGAGCAGCCGCGGCCCAGCGCAGCGGCACTGATCAGACGCTCAGGTACTTGCTGCGCACCTCTTCGTCGGCGGACAAGGCTTCCATCGACATGCTGCAGCGGATCTGCCCCTTCTCGAGCACGTAGGCGCGGTCGGCCACGCGCTCGGCGAAATGCATGTTCTGCTCCGACAGCAGCACGCTCACGCCTTGCGCCTTCAGCGCGCGGATCGTGTGCGCCATGTGTTCGACGATCAGCGGCGCCACGCCTTCCGAGGGCTCGTCGAGCAGGATCAGGTAGGGGTTGCCCATCAGCGAACGGGCGATGGTCAGCATCTGCTGTTCGCCGCCGCTCATGCGCCCGCCGGGCCGGTTTGGCATTTCGCCCAGGTTGGGGAAGAGTTCGAACAGGCGCTCCGGCGTCCAGTGCGGCGCGGCGCTGCCATCGCTCCAGTGGCGCGCCGCCTGGCGCCCCACCTCGAGATTCTCGAGTACGGTCAGATCCGTGAAGATGCGCCGGTCTTCGGGCACGAAGCCCAGCCCCAGCGCCGCCGCCTCGTGCGGTTCGCTGCGCGAGATGTCGTGGCCCATGAAGCCGAGCGTGCCGCGCCGCTTGTCCAGCAAGCCCATCAGCGCCTTCATCGTCGTCGACTTGCCGGCCCCATTGCGCCCCATCAGCGCCACGACTTCGCCACGACGGACTTCGAGGTCGACGTCGAACAGGATGTGAGCGGCGCCGTACCAGGCGTTCAGCCCCTGCGCCCGCAGCAGCGGTGCGCCGACCGCGGCAGCGTCGACCGCGCTCATTGAACCGCCTCCGCCACCGGCTTCTCGAAGGTGGCGCCGCTCCCGAAGTAGACCTGCTGCACCTGCGGGTCGGCGCGGATTTCCGCCGGCTTGCCCTGGGCGATGAGGCGGCCGCGGGCGAGGACGATCATGCGGTCGGCATAGGCGAACACCACGTCCATGCTGTGTTCGGTGAAGAGCACCGCCATGCGGCGCTCGATCACCAACTTCTTGGTCAAGGCCATCAACTTGTTGCGCTCCTCGGGCGTCATGCCGGCGGTGGGCTCGTCCATCAGCAGCAGCTTGGGCTGGTTCGCGATCGCCACCGCCAGTTCCACCCTCTTCACGTCGCCGTAGGCAAGCACGCCCGCGGGGCGGTCGGCCTGGGCCTTCATGCCGACCTGGTCGAGCAGGTCCAGCGCCTCGTCGCGCTTGTGGCGGGCCGCGGCACGCCACATCGAATACAGCTTGTGGTCGGCTGAGAGCAAGGCCATCTGGACGTTTTCCACGACCGTGAGCGAGGAAAAGGTCTCGGCGATCTGGAAGGTGCGTCCGACCCCGCGGCGCCAGATCTCGCGCGGCTTCAGCCCGCGCAATTCGTGACCGTCGAGGCGGATCGATCCGGTGTCGGCCTGCAACTGGCCTCCCACCATGTTGAAGGTGGTCGACTTGCCGGCCCCGTTGGGGCCGATCAGCGCCAGCAGTTCGCCGGCCGCGATTTCGAAGCCGATGGCGTCGACCGCGCGCACGCCGCCGAAGGACTTGCCCAGTTCGGAGACTTGAAGCAGGCTCATGCGTCCTCCTGCGTACGGCCGCGGCCCAGGCGCTGGGCCACGAATCCGGCAATGCCTTGGGGGAACAGCAGCACCAGCAGCAGGATCACGGCGCCGAGCGTCGCGCGCCAGTAGTCCATGTTGTTCGCCACGAGGTCGCGCAAGGCGCCGAAGGCGAAGGCGCCGACGACCGGGCCGGACAAGGTCTGCAGGCCGCCGAGCAGCACCATGACCAGCCCGTCGACCGACTTGCCCACGCCCAAGGTCTCGGGCGAGATGCTGCCCTTGGAGTACGCGAAGATCGCGCCCGCGAGCCCGGCGAAGGCGCCCGCGATGACGAAGGCCGTCCACTGAATGCGCTTGAAGTCGATCCCGATCGCGTCGGCCCGCAGCGAGGAATCGCGCGCCGCCCGCATCGCGTAGCCGAAGGGCGAGAACAGCAGCCGGCGGATGAGCAGCAGGCTGGCGCCCACCAGGGCCAGGGTCATGTAGTAGAAATGCCGGCTGTCGGACAGCCACTCGATCGGCCAGACGCCGATCAGGCCGTTGCTGCCGCCGGTGACGGCGTCCCACTGGAAGACGATGGCCCAGGCGATCTGGGCGAAGGCGAGCGTGAGCATCGCCAGGTAGACGCCGGACAGGCGCACGCAGAACCAGCCGAAGACGAGCGCGCCGACCGCAGCGGCCAGCGGCGCCGCGGCCAGCGCAAGCGGCATTGGCAGATGGACCTTCAGCATCAGCAGGCCGGCGCCGTAGGCCCCGAGCCCGAAATAGGCGGCATGGCCGAAGGAATGCAACCCTGCCGGCCCCATGATGAAGTGCAGGCTCGCGGCGAAGAGCGCGGCGACGAGCAGGTCGGTCAGCATCACCGGCGCATAGGACATCGAAGGCAGCAGCGGCAGCGCAGCCAGCACGAGCACGAGGACGATGGCAGCGCGCGCCACCATCGGGCCGGCCGGGCGCAGCGGGGCCTCGAGGTTGCCACGGTTGCGGGTGGGCGCCTGAGGCCGCCCCATCAAGCCCCAGGGCCGGATCACGAGGACGACCGCCATGACCAGGAAATCGACCACCAGCGTCAGCTTCGAGAACGAGATGCTCACGCCCATGATGTCGACGAGGCCGATGGCGATGCAGATCGACTTCAACTCCGAGATCAGCAGCGCCGCGACATAGGCCCCGGGCAGCGACCCCATGCCGCCGACGACGACGACGACGAAGGCGCTCCCGACGGTGACCAGGTCCATGTCGAGGTTGGCCGGCTCGCGCGGCAGTTGCAAGGCGCCACCGAGCCCGGCCAGCATCGCGCCGAGCGCAAACACGGCGGTGAACAACCAGGCCTGGTTGACGCCCAGCGCGCTCACCATCTCGCGGTCCTGGGTGGCAGCGCGCACGAGCGTGCCCCAGCGCGTCTTGCTGAGCAGCAGCCAGAGCAGCCCGAGCACGAGCGGGCCGACGACGATCAGGAACAGGTCGTAGCTCGGAAACTGCTGGCCGAGCAGATTGACCGCGCCGGACAGCCCAGGCGCGCGCGGGCCGAGCAGGTCTTCGGCGCCCCAGAGCCAGAGCGTGCCGTCCTTGATCACGAGCATGAGCGCGAAGGTGGCGAGCAACTGGAACAACTCGGGCGCGTGGTAGATGCGCCGCAGCAGCACGATCTCCACCAGGGCCCCGAACACGCCCACCGCGATAGCCGCCAGCACCAAGGCCAGCCAGTAGCCCGGCCCCGAACCGAGCCAACCCGAGAGCGAATAGGCGGCGTAGATGCCGACCATGAAGAACGAGCCGTGGGCGAAGTTGACGATGCGGGTGACGCCGAAGATCAACGACAGGCCGGCCGCCACCAGGAACAGCGAGGAGGCGCCGGCCAATCCGTTGAGCAACTGGGCGAGAAAGTTTTCGAAGGCCATGAGGGGCGCTGGGGTTCGGCTGCGGGCGGGCGGCGGCTCAGTCGGCCGGGCGCACCTTCTTCACGTAGTCGTCCGGCGGCTGGAAGTTGGCGCCGTCGTCGAACTGGTAGTCGACCATCACTCCCTTGCCGTCGACGTTCTTGGTCCAGCCGACCCAGACGCCCAGGGTCGACTGGTGGTCCTGCGGTCGGAAGCGCACCGGGCCGAAGGGGCTGTCGAACTGCAGGCCCGAGAACGCGGCGATGAGCTTCTCGGTATCGGTCGACTGCGCCTTGCGGATGCCTGCGGCCACGGCCTGCATCGCGGTGTAGCCGACGACCGATCCGATGCGCGGATAGTCGTGGTACCTGGCCTCGTAGGCGTTCAGGAACTTGGTGTGCTCGGGCGTCTTGATGCTGTACCAGGGATAGCCTGTGACGAGCCAGCCATTGGGGGCGTCGTTGCGCAGCGGATCCAGATACTCGGGCTCGCCGGTGAGCAGCGAGACCACCGAGCGCCCCTTGAACAGCCCGCGCGTGTTGCCTTCGCGCACGAACTTGGCGAGGTCGGCCCCGAACAGGACGTTGAAGATCGCGTCGGGCTTGGCGTCGGCGAGCGCCTGGACGACGGCGCCCGAGTCCAGCTTGCCCAGCGGCGGGGCCTGCTCGGCGACGAATTCGACATCGGGCTGGGCCGCCTTGAGCTGGGCCTTGAAGGTTGCGACTGCCGACTGGCCATACTCATAGTTCGGGTAGATCAGGGCCCAGCGCTTCTTCTTCAGCTTCACGGCCTCGGGCACCAGCATCGACACCTGCATGTAGGTGGAGGGCCGCAGGCGGAAGGTGTAGCGGTTGCCCTCCTGCCAGACGATGCGGTCGGTCAAGGGCTCGGTGGCCAGGAAGAACACCTTCTTCTGCTTGGCGAAGTCGGTCAGCGCAAGGCCGACGTTCGAGAGGAAGCCGCCCATCAGCACGTCGACCTTGTCGCGGCTGATCAGCTCTTCGGCATTGCGCACCGCGTCTCCGGCGTTCCCGCCATCGTCGCGCCAGGACACCTCGATCTTCTTGCCGAGCACGCCGCCGGCGGCGTTGATCTCGTCGCGCGCCATCTCCCAACCCTTCTTGTAGGGCTCGAGAAAGGCGGCCTGCGCCTTGTAGCTGTTGATCTCGCCGATCTTGATGACGCCCTGGGCCTGCGCCTGGGGGCCCGCCAGCGCGGCGAACAGCGCGACGGCGCACAGTGAGTGGGTGAGTTTCATCGCAATGTCTCCTCTGCGGTGGGGGTTGAATAGAGGCGAAGGCGCTTCAGCGCAGTCCGTCTTCGCCCTTGATCTCGTTTGCCTGCAGTCCGCCGATGCGCGGCAAGGGCCGGCCGCTGTCGGTGACGACGACGGCGACGACGATCTCGGCAGCGCGCGGGGCGTCGCCGATGCGCGCC
>JAGWTS010000354.1 GCA_028868875.1 Burkholderiales bacterium
CGCAGCTGGTCGCCGCTGCGCAGCGGCTCGAGAAAGCGGTCGAACAGACTTTCGAGCGTGAGCGGGCCGTCGCAGCAAGACCGCGCTTCGCGTCCGGTCACGGGTTCGTCGCAGAACACGGCGCGGTAAAGCCCGGCCTTGTCTCCGAAGTAGTAGCTCACCGCGGCGACGTTGGTCTGGGCTTCGAGCGCGATCTGGCGCACCGAGGTCTTCGCGAAGCCCTGGCCCGCGAACAGGCGCAGCGCCGCGTTCAGCAGCCGGGTGCGTGGCTGCGCGGCTTCGACGCGGGCGGCAAGGGCTGGGGACTGCGGCTTCATCGGCGCGCACTCTACCAGCTTGATCAAACGTTTGTTTGAAACCCCGCCCGGCGCAGGGGCGCGACCGCGGCGGCGGGTCAGGCGAGGGCGCCGCGCAACCAGGCGCCGAGGTCGCGCACCTCTTCGGCGCAGACCGAATGCTCCATCGGGTATTCGTGCCACTGGACCGGGTGGCCCAGCGCTTCGAGCGCGTCGCGCGCCGCGCGCCCGCGCTCGGGCACGACCACGCCGTCGCGCGCGCCATGGGCGCCGAACACGGTCAGCCCGGCGTTTTCCTCGCTGCGCTCGGCGGCGCTGGAGCTGGCCAGCGGCAGGTAGCCCGACAGCGCGGCCAGGCCGGCGAGCCGCCTGCGGCAGCGCAGCCCGGCGCCGAGCGTGATGGCCGCGCCTTGCGAGAAACCGGCGAGCACGATGCGTCGCGCCGGCACGCCGCGCGCGATCTCGCGCTCAATCAGTTCATGAACCTCGGCAAAGGACTGGCGCAGGCCGGCCTCGTCTTCGCGCCGCTGCAGGTCGGGGGCGAGGATGTCGTACCAGGCGCGCATCGGGTAGCCGCCGTTGATGGTCACCGGCCGCACCGGGGCGCGCGGCAGCACCCAGCGCACCGGGCCCACCGCGGCGAGGTCGATCTCGTCGGCCAGCGGCAGGAAATCGGTGCCGTCGGCGCCGAGTCCGTGCAGCACGATGACCGTCGCCACCGGCTCGGCCGGCGGGGTGATTTCGATGCACTCGAGGTTCATGGCTTGTCCTGCGGGTTCGAGGGTTCTCATGAGTCCATCCGGCATGGCCTTGCCGAGCGATGCACGCTCGGCAAGGCCGGACGCGAAGCGGCAGGTTGGGGGGCGATCTCAGTACGCCAGGCCCATCGCGGCGCGCACGTCCTTCATGGTCTGGCGCGCGACCGTGCGCGCGCGCTCGGTTCCCATCTCGACGATCCAGTGCACCTGCTTCGGGTTCGCGGTGTAGGCCGCGGCGCGCTCGCGCCAGGGCTGCTGCTCGCGCACGATCGCGTCCACCACGGGCTGCTTGCAGTCGAGGCAGCCGATGCCGGCGCTGCGGCAGCCCTGCTGCACCCAATCGCGCGTCGCCTCGTCGCTGTAGACCTTGTGGAACTGCCAGACCGGGCACTTCTCGGGCTCGCCCGGGTCGGTGCGGCGCACCCGCGCCGGGTCGGTCGCCATGCCGCGGATCTTCTTGGCCACGACTTCGGGCTCGTCGCGCATCAGCACCGCGTTGCCGTAGCTCTTGCTCATCTTCGCGCCGTCCAGGCCGGGCAGCTTGGCGACCTCGGTGTGCAGGGCCTGGGGCTCGGTCAGGATCGACTTGCCGCTGCCCTTCAAATGGCCGAGCAGCAGTTCGCCGTCGGCTTCGGTCCAGCCCTCGAGCTGCGCCGCCGCCTTGGCGACGATGGCCTCGCCCTTGGCCAGGGCCTCGGCGCTGCCGGTCTCGCCGAAGGCCTTGCGCTGGCGCTCGAAGTAGCGTGCATCGTCCTTGGGGAGCTTGGCCAGCGCGGCCTTGGTCTGGGCCTCGAAATTCGCGGCGCGGCCGTAGAGGTGGTTGAAACGGCGCGCCACTTCGCGCGTGAGCTCGACGTGCGAGGCCTGGTCTTCGCCCACCGGCACCCAGGCCGCCTTGTAGATCAGGATGTCGGCGGCCTGCAGCAGCGGGTAACCGAGGAAACCGTAGGTCGCGAGGTCGCGGTCCTTGAGCTTCTCGATCTGGTCCTTGTAGGTCGGCACGCGCTCGAGCCAGCCCAGCGGCGTGCCCATCGCGAGCAGCGTGAACAGTTCGGCGTGCTCGGGCAGGCGGCTCTGGATGAAGATCGTCGACTTCTCGGGGTCGAGCCCGGCGGCGAGCCAGTCGATCACCATGTCGTAGACGTTCTGCTCGATGACCCCGGTCTCTTCGTAGTGGGTGGTCAGCGCGTGCCAGTCGGCGACGAAATAGAAGCAGTCGTACTCGTCCTGCAGCCGCACCCAGTTCTTCAGCGCGCCGTGGTAATGGCCGAGGTGCAGCGCGCCGGTGGGGCGCATGCCGGAAAGGACGCGGGAACGCATGGTGTTTCGCTGAGGCGGGAATCGGTGAAGGGGCGGATTCTCGCAGGTCGTCGCTACACTCGCGCCGGCCATGAAACGCATCGTCATCCTGATCTCCGGCCGCGGCTCCAACATGCGCACCATCGCCGAGCGCTGCGCCGCCGAAGGCTGGCCGGCGCGCGTCGCCGCGGTCGTCAGCAACCGGCCCGAGGCCGAAGGCCTGGGCATCGCGTCCGCGCTCGGCATCCCGGCGCTGGCCGTCGACCACCGCGAACACGCCTCGCGCGACGCCTTCGACGCCGCGCTCGCGCGGGCGATCGACGCCTACGCGCCCGACCTCGTCGTCCTCGCCGGCTTCATGCGCATCCTCGGCGCTGATTTCGTGCGCCGCTACGAAGGGCGCCTGCTCAACATCCACCCTTCGCTGCTGCCGGCATTTCCGGGGCTGCACACCCATCGCCGCGCGCTGGAAGCAGGCTGCAAGGCGGTTGGCGCGACGGTGCACTTCGTGACACCTGAGCTCGACCACGGCCCGATCGTGATCCAGGCGGTGGCGCCGGTCTACGCCGGCGACGACGAAACCCGGCTCGCGGCGCGCGTCGCGGCGAGCGAGCACCTGATCTATCCGCTCGCGGTGCGCTGGTTCGTCGAAGGCCGGCTTGCGATCGAACAAGGCCGGGTGCGCCAGCTCGACGGCGCTTCGCAGGTGCTGATTTAGCCCGCGTAGCCCGCGCAGTCCGCGCGCGGCCGAGGAATCAGAACAGGCTGGCCGCGATGTTGATCGTCAATGCCAGGATCGCGGCGTTGAAGCCGAAGGACAGCAGCGACTGCAGCAGCACGAGGCGGCGTATCGGCTTCGTGCTGATGGCGACGTCGGCGGTCTGCGAGGCCACCGCGATCGTGAACGAGAAATAGAGGAAGTCGAGGAAGTCGGCGTGGTAGCCCGGCCCGGCGCCCGGAAAGTCGAGACCGCCGGGCTCGAGCGGGTGGTGGTGGTAGAGGCTGGCGTAATTGAGCGAGAACATCACCGGCAGCAGGACCCAGGATCCGACCACGGTCGAGGCGGCGAACAACAGGTGCGGCCAGGCCATCGCGCCGCCCGGGGCCTTGATCGCGGCGAGTTCGACCCCGATCGCCGCCAGGCTCGCGACCGACGCGGTCACGACGACGCCGAGTACGACGGCCGCGCCCTGCGCCTGCAGTGCCGCAACGCGGCGCAGCCTCGAAGGGTCAGCGCGCAGCATCATCGTGACGATGAGCACGATGTAGAGCCAGACCGCCGCGTTCCAGCCGAGCAGGGCGCGCGTGATCCAGCGTGGCGTGCTGGGCACGAGCAGGGCCACCGCGATGCCGACGATCACGGCGATGATCAGGCGCGGGCGCGCCTTTAGGTGCGAGGCCAGTCTGGACATGGGCGACAGGATAATCCGCCGATGCATCCGAACGCCTTGCTCGACCTCGCGACCGAACTGCTGCGCTCCGTGCTCGCCTTCGACCAGCCCGCCGACGCCGTGATCTCGGCCTTCTTCCGCAAGCTGCGCTCACTCGGCGCGCGCGAGCGCCACACGCTGGCCGAGACCGCCTATGCCGTGCTGCGCCAGCGTCTCGTGCTGCAGCATCTGGCGCAAAGCGGCAGCGGCGCGCAGGAGCGCCGGCTCGCGATCCTGGCCTGGCAGGGCAGCGACAGCTTTCTGCGCGGCGCCCTCGGGCCCCACGAGCAGCAGTGGCTGGCCCAGGTGCAGGCCATCGACCGCTCGACCCTGCCCGAGAAGCTGCGCCACAACCTGCCCGACTGGCTGGCCGGCGCCTTGACCGAGCAGCTCGGCGCCGAGCGCTTCTGGCCGCTGGTGCAGGCGCTGGAACAGCCGGCGCCGCTGGACCTTCGCGTCAACACCCTGAAGGCCAGGCGCGACGAGGCCTTGCGTGCGCTCGCCGAGGCCGGCATCGAGGCCACGCCCACGCCGTTCTCGCCCTGGGGCCTGCGCGTCCAGGGCAAGCCGGCGATCAACAAGCTCGCTCCCTTCACGAGCGGCGCGGTCGAGGTCCAGGACGAAGGCAGCCAGCTGCTGGCGCTGCTGACCGACGCCCACCGCGGCGAGATGGTCGTCGACTTCTGCGCCGGGGCCGGCGGCAAGACGCTCGCGCTCGGGGCCTCGATGCGCAACACCGGGCGGCTGTACGCCTTCGACGTCTCGGGCCATCGCCTGGACGCGCTCAAGCCTCGGCTGGCACGCAGCGGCCTGTCCAACGTCTACCCGGCCCAGATCGCCCATGAGCGCGACGACCGCGTCAAGCGCCTGGCCGGCAAGATCGACCGTGTGCTCGTCGATGCGCCTTGCTCGGGCCTGGGTACGCTGCGCCGCAACCCCGACCTGAAATGGCGCCAGTCGCCGCGGTCGGTGCAGGAGTTGCAGGAGCGCCAGAAGGCGATCCTGGCGAGTGCGGCGCGCCTGCCCAAGGCCGGCGGGCGTCTCGTCTACGCCACCTGCAGCCTGCTCGCGGCCGAGAACGAGGACGTGGTGGCCGCTTTCAATGAAGCGCATGGGCGCGAATTCGAGATGCTCGCGGTGGCGCCGCTGCTCGAAGGCGCGGGCGTCGCACGCGCCACAGAAGTCGTCGAAGGGGCCTTTCTGAGGCTGTGGCCGGACCGCCACGGCACCGACGGGTTTTTCGCCGCGGTCTGGCAACGGCGTTGAATATTCAGGAATTTGCGCTGATCCGGCTCGATTTGAAGCAAACGGCTCCGGATGGCCGGAAATTGGAGGTATTCCCCGGGTCAATTCCGGGCTGCGAGTCCGGCGGCGGAACGTTACAATCGCGCCACGGGATATTTCCGGACTGGAATCTTTGATGAACTCTCTCTCGGTCGTGCACGACGCCCTCGTCGAGTGGCTTTCCAATGGGCTGTTGCACGCTGCCTGGTGGCAGACCTTGATCGTCACGCTGGTGTTCACGCACATCACGATCGCGGCGGTCACGATTTACCTGCATCGCTCGCAAGCACACCGTGCGCTCGAATTGCACCCGGTGGTTTCGCATTTCTTCCGCTTCTGGCTCTGGCTCACGACCGGCATGGTGACCAAGGAGTGGGTCGCGATCCATCGCAAGCATCACGCCAAATGCGAGACCGTGGACGATCCGCACAGCCCGGTCACGCGCGGCATCAAGACGGTGCTGCTGACCGGCGCCGAGCTCTACCGCGCCGAATCCAAGGTCCAGGAAACGCTGGACAAGTACGGCCACAACACGCCCGCCGACTGGATCGAGCGCAATCTCTACACCCGTTTCAGCTGGGAAGGCGTGGGGCTGATGCTGATCCTCAACGTGCTCCTGTTCGGCGCCCTCGGCGCGACGGTCTGGGCGGTCCAGATGCTGTGGATCCCGATCACCGCGGCGGGCATCATCAACGGCATCGGCCACTACTGGGGCTATCGCAATTTCGAAGCGCAGGATGCCTCGACCAACATCATTCCCTGGGGCATCGTGATCGGCGGCGAAGAGCTGCACAACAACCACCACACCTACCCGACCTCGGCCAAGCTCTCGGTCAAGCCCTACGAGTTCGACATCGGCTGG
>JAGWTS010000030.1 GCA_028868875.1 Burkholderiales bacterium
GGCCAACGGGGCCGACGGGGCCGCTGCGGCCGCCGGCGCCGGTGCGCGCAACTGCAGGCCGCCCGGCGAGCGGCCCGAGCGCTGGATGCCCGCGATGTGGTTCAGCGCCGCGCAACTGCGCTCGAGCAAGGCGCGCGCCTGCGCCGCCAGGGCCGGGGCGTCGGGAACCGCGGCGGCATGGCGCTCGGCGATGGTGGCCGCCATCTCCAGGAACTTGGCGTTGAGCGTGCTGCGACCGGCCTCCAGCAGCTGGTGCACCGCGCCCGCCGGGTCGCCGTGCATCGAGCTTTCGAGGGCACGCTGGGTCAGCGCCGAAACCTGGGCCTGGCAGCGCCGGATCCCGCCCAGGGCCGGCTCGGCGCGGCGCGCCGATGCCGCCAGCACCTCGGCCAGGGCCTTGGAGGTGCAAAAGCGCATGCCGATGCGCTCGACCAGCGCTTCGCGCTCGGCCGCCGGGCAGTTCTCAGGCGGCACCCGGGCCCAGAGCGCGAGCACGATGTTGGCGGCCTCGAGGTCGAAGTCGGCCTCGCCGGCCTGGCCCGACAAGGCGGCCAGCGCCTGCAAAGCCGCCTCGGGCTTGCGCGCCAGCAGGTTGGTGAGCACGGAAGCCGCGCCCTCGAAGCGCAGCAGCCGCGCCGATTGCGGAAAGCGCTCGCGATAGCGCCGCAACTGCTCGGCCATCGACGCCAGGCCGGGTGCGTCGCCGCGGTCCAGGCGCAGCATCGCCAGCATCAGCAGGGTGAGCGCATCGAACAGCTTGGACTGCACGCCCAGGCCGATGGCGCGCTCGAGCAGCGCGGTCGCGCTCTCGGCCTCGCCCTGGTAGAACGCGAGCGCGCCGGCATGCTGGGCCCGCAGCAGGCAGCCCGGGGTGAGTTCGGCGGCGCTGCGGTATTGCTCGAGCGCGCCGTCGAAGTCGCATTGCTCGACCAGGATGCGCCCGAGCAGGTCGTGGGCATCGGCCGAGCCGGCATCGGCCTCGATGAGCTCGGTCACGGCGCGGCGCGCGCTCGCCGTCTCGCCCAGCGCGACGAGCGCGCGCACGACCCCGAGCCGGGCCCAGGCCGCACCGCCCTGGGCTTCGGCCAGGCGTTCGAAGACCTGGCGCGCCTGCGCGGCCCGGTCCAGGCGCAGCAGCAACTCGGCAGCGAGCCGGCCGCAGTAGACCCAGTGCGGCTGGCGCGCCTGGAAGCGGCGCACCGCGATGACGAGGGCGTTCTCGAACTGCTGGGCGTCCAGCGCCTGCAGCAGGTCGGCGAGTTCGCGCTTGCGCTGGCGCGCCTGGACCAGCCGCTCCGCGAGCAGGGCGCCGGTGTAGGGGCGCACGAGCAGGCCGTCGAGCGAGGCCTCGGCGGCCTCGACCACCTCGCTGTAGCGCGCCTGCGAGGTGACCATCATGAAGACCGTGCCGTAGGCGAGCTGGCGCTCGCGCCGCAGCTCGTCGAGCAGGTCCTGGCCCGAGACCTCCGAGCCCTCGACCTCGCGGTTGCAGATCACGATGTCGAAGGCCTCGCGCTCGAGCAGCAGGCGCGCCTCGCGCATGCGTGCGGTCTGCACGACCTTGCCGATGCCCATGTCGCGCAACTGGGCCGCGGCGACGTTGCGCAGCAGGGTGTTGCCGTCGATGACGAGGGCGCGCGCGAAGTGGATGTCGCGGTCGATCAAGGGCGGGCTCCGGCCGCCACGCCGGGCGCGGCAGCCCGATCGGGGCGGATGAAAGGTGACATGAGGCGTTTCGAGTCGGACGACAACCGGATATCGGGCACACATTCGCCGGACTTGAGACCTGCCCGGTCCGAGTCCGCGCCGCAGAATGCGGCACCCGCCCTTCATTTCGGCCGCCACGTGCCGATGACAGGAGGGATCGGATTCCCGGATCAGAAACATGCCTGAGCGCCCCAACCGCCGCAGTACCCGCTCCCCCGCCGGATCCCGCACGCGGGCCACCGACGACCGCCGCGCCGAAGGCGGCAATGGCGCCGCTCGCTTGCTGCGCTGGCTCAAGGGCCTGGTGAAACGCCCGTTCCGGGTGGAAATGCGCGCCGGGCGCGTCCGGGTGAGCGTGGTCGACCGCCGCGGCGCCCCGTCGCCCGACCATCCCCGCTCGCTCACGCGACTGCGCAAGGAGCTGGCGCGGAGACTGGACGAGGTCGCCGACACCCATGCCGCCGAAGTGCTGCTGCCGCTGCGCGTGGTGCATCACGAACTGGGGCGCAGGGGCTGGCCCGGCGTCGAGGCGCTGCCCGCGAAGGTGCTCGACAAGGCGCTCGCCCAGGCCGAGCTGCTGTCCGGGTCGAACGAGGCGGCCACGCTCGAGCCCCTGGTGGAGCGCCTGCGCGCGCTCGCGGCCACGGCCCAGGTTCGCGAGGAGCGCAAGGCCCAGTTGCAGGAGCGCGAGAGCCGCCAGCGCATCGAGGTCTCCGAAGCCACGGTCGAGGAATTCGACGAGATGGAACGCAGCTGGGTCGGCGTGATGCCGACGCTGACCGACGCCGTGACCGACAAGGGCCGCTGAAGCGGCCTGGCCGCTGGGCGCAGGCGCTCGCAGGGGCCGGAAGGCGGCCGCTTCAGGCGGGTGCGCGCAACAGGGATTCGATGACCCGCCGCGCCCGCATCGGCCCGGCATCGACGTGGATCGCCACCTGGGACCGGCCGGGGAAGCGCTGCTGGTTGCGCCACTGCGCCTCGATCACGACCTTGTCCTCGGCAAAGGTGGCCTCGGTCTGGTCGACGACGAGTTGCGTCACGTCCGTCTTGTCCGGATGCGGGTTCGTCGCGATGGTCCAGAAGTAATGCGCGCTGCCCGCGGTCTCGGGCGTCACGCCGTGGAAGCCGCGCATGTGGAAGCCCTCGCGTGCGGGGTCGTCGAGGCGGCCCCGGCCCGCTTCCATGGCGCCGGTCCAGATGCGGCAATGCGAAGGCTGGAACTCGACCTCCTGCCAGCGGTCGATGCGGCCCTCGAAAGGCCAGGCCGCGATGTAGGTGGGCGGCGGCTCCGAGTCCGGCAGGTGGCGCACGACGCGAACCGTCTCGCCCGCGCTCGAGGTCTCGACGCGGGCGTTCATGTGGGCGCGGGCGTTGCCGCCGATCGTCTTCAGGTGGACATAGCCGAGGTGGCTCAGGTCGAGCAGGTTGTCGTGGATGAGCTGGTACGGCGCGTCGTAATGGAAGACCCCGCCCCCGAAGCGGTAGACCGGGTCGGCGTGGAAGGGATAGGCCGGCGGATCGTCCTGCGGGCGGCTCTCGGGCGTGCTGCCGATCCAGAGCCAGAGGATCTGGTCGCGCTCGAGCAGGGGATAGGAGCGCACGCAGGCCTTGGCCGGGATGTGGTCCTGGCCCGGAATTTCCAGGCAGGCGCCGGCGCCGTCGAAGAGCAGGCCGTGGTAGCCGCAACGGATGCCGCGCGCCTCGAGCGTGCCCAGCGACAGCGGCAGCTCCTTGTGGCAGCAGCGGTCTTCGAGCGCCGCGACCGCGCCGCCGGGCGTTCGGAACAGCACCAGCGGGCGCTCGAGCAAAGTACGGGCGAGCGGCTTGTCGGCGAGTTCCCAGGCAAAGCCGGCGACCCACCAGCGGTCGAGCGGAAAGCGGGACGCGGCGGCCCCATGCGCGGTGCTGTCGTTCACGATGCGGCTCTGCCCTTGCCTTTCAGTCGGCCTTGACCGAATCCTTCACGCCCTTGTTGACGTCGAACTCGACGTTCCAGAGCTGGCCGTCGCGGCGCTCGACCCGGCGCACGTAGATGTCCTGCACGATGTCGCGCGTCTGGGCGTCGATCAGCACCGGGCCGCGCGGGCTCTCGAACAACTGGCCCTTCATTGCCGCGACCAGGGCCTCGCCCGTGCCCTTGCCATGCGTGGCCTCGAGCGCCGTGCAGATGACGCGCATGCCGTCGTAGCCGCCGACGGCCATGAAGTTCGGGCGCATGCCCTTGTTCGCCGCCATGAAGGCCGCGACGAACTTCCGGTTCGTCGCCGAGGGGTGCGCCGCCGAGTAGTGGAAGGCGGTGACGACGCCGACGGCGGTGTTGCCCATCTCGTTCAGGGTGTCGTCGTCGGTGACGCCGCCGTCGCCGATGAGCTTGATGCCGGCCTGGTCCAGGCCGCGCTCGGTGAACTGCTTCATCAAGGCCACCGCCGGGCCCGACGGGATGAAGACGAAGACGGCGTCGGGGGCGAGGTCGCGCACCTTCTGCAGGTAGGGGGCGAAATCGGGGTTGGCCATCGGCACCCGCAGCTGGCCCATGACCTGGCCGCCGTCGAGCAGGAGGCGGTCGCGGAAGCTCTTCTCGGCGTCGAGGCCGGGACCGTAGTCGGAGACCAGGGTGACGATCTTCTTCAGCTTGTTCTTCGCCGCCCAGTCGGCCATCGTCGTCGCGGTCTGCGGCAGCGTGTAGCTGGTGCGGACGAAGAAGGGCGACTTCGAGACGATGTTCGACGTGGCCGCCGCCATGATCACCGCCGGCACCCGGGCCTGGGTCGCGACCGGCCCGACCGCGAGCGCGGACGGCGTGATGCCGAAGCCGGCGATCACCGCCACCTTGTCGTTGACGATCATCTCCTGGGCGATCTGCCGGGTCTGGTCGGGCCGGCCGGCGTCGTCGCGCAGCAGCACCTCGATCTTGCGGCCGCCTGCCTTGTCGCCGTGCTCGGACAGGTAGAGCTTGACGGCGGCGTCGATCTGGCGGCCGGTGGACGCGAACGGGCCCGTCATCGGCAGGATGAGGCCGATCTTGAAGGGCTCGGCCTGGGCCCGCGCGAGGCCGGGAAGCGAAGCCCCGAGAGCGAGCGCCGCGGCGGCGAATGATCGTCTTTGCATCAGGTCGACCTATTATTCATCATGCTGAATATCAGATTACCATCCCCCGTGCGGCGGCGCAAGAATCCACCGCCCCGGGACAAACCCGGATTCGAAGGACAGGCTCAATGGCGAAACGACAACGCGGCGAGCGCGGCACGGTGGCCGCCGACCTCTACGACCAGCCCGGACACCTGATCCGGCGTGCGCACCAGATCTCGGTCGCGGCGTACAGCGAATGCGTCAGCCGCGAAGTCACGCCCCTGCAGTACGCGATCCTGCGCATGGTGCACGAGAAGCCCGGCATCGACCAGGTGACGCTGGCGCGCCTGATCGGCCTCGACAACTCGACGACCGCGCTCACGGCAGCCCGGCTCCAGACCAAGGGCCTGCTGTTGCGCGAAACCGTGCCCACCGACCGCCGCCAACTGCGCCTGTCGCTCAGCGCCGAGGGCGAGCACATGATCCAGAGCCTGGTCACGAACGTGCACCGCATGCGCGAGCAACTGCTCGGTTCGCTCGACGCCGATGAGCGCGAACTCCTGATGCAGTTGCTGCGCAAGTTCGTGCGCCTGAACAACGAGCAAAGCCCGGCGCCGCTGCGGCGCGAGGCGACGAACGAGGACGGGTGAAGCGGGACGGAGTGGGCCGTTGAGACATTCGGCACGGTGCAGGTGCACCGTGCCGAGAGGCGACTCAATCGCAAAATGGATCCACTCTTTCATCCACGCGAAGATTTGAAGCGAGGATCGGGGCGCAAGACTCCGGGTATTCCCTGGATTTTCGCCTCGCGAGCGAGCGCGACCCCACCAGTTTGATTTTCATCAAACTCCAATTGGATCCAATCAAACAGACTCGCGCCGGTTGAGTTCGGCGGAGTCCAGGGTGCTTCACGCAAGCAAGGTTCCGATGGGCGGCGGGAAGAGTCAACGGCGCTTCCCTCCATGAAGGCCCTGCGGCAGTGGTCGCTGCGCCATGCTCGCGGGCTGGCCGCCTTTTATCGAGGCGTGGCGGCCCACGCGCCGGCGGCCGCGCCTCTGGTGCGCGCGGTCGGCCTGGCGCGTGCAGAAGCGTGGCTGAGGCCGTTCGAGCGGGCGGCGAAGTCGGCTTTTTTCGACTGCCGCATGTGCGGTCAGTGCGCGCTTTCGCTGACCGGCCTGGCCTGTCCGATGGGTTGCGCCAAGCAGATGCGCAACGGCCCTTGCGGCGGCGTGCGGCCCGATGGCGGTTGCGAGGTGCGGCCGACGCAGCACTGCACCTGGCTGGACGCCACCGAGGGTGACGCGACGATGCGCGCCGGCCACACGCCGAGCTGGACCCAGCGCGTCGCGCCGCTGGACCATCGGCGCCTCGGCCGCTCGAGCTGGATGAACGCGATCGTGGGCGAACCCGCGCCCGCGCCCAGGAATCCGCCCGCAGGTTCGGCCGCCACCCGGTCCGGGAGGGCGGCCCCGGACGCCCCCGTGGACCGGCTGCCGAGCGGCCCGTTCGAGCAGGCCTGCGCCGAATCCAACTTCGTCATCACGGTCGAGATCGCGCCGCCCGACTCGCCCGACCCGGCCCCGCTGCTGCAGCGCGCGGGGCGCTTCGCGGGCCTTGTCGACGCCATCAACATCACCGATGGCGCGGGGGCGAACTGCCACATGTCCAGCGTCGCCGCCGCGTCGGTGCTCGCCGCCGCCGGGCTGACGCCGGTGTGCCAGGTGGGCTGCCGCGACCGCAACCGCATCGCCGTCCAGGGCGACGTGCTCGGGGCCGCCGCGCTTGGAGTGCGCAATGTCCTGTGCCTGACCGGCGACGACGTGAGCCAGGGCGACCACCCCGAGGCCAAGCCGGTGTTCGACCTCGATTCGGTCAACCTGCTGAACATCTTGCGCGGGATGCGCGATCGCGGCGAGTACGCCTCGGGGCGCCGCCTGGAGCGCGCGCCCCGGCTCTTTCTCGGCGCGACGGCGAACCCCTTCGTGCCGCCTTACGCAGAGCGCATCGCCAACCTCGAACGCAAGATCGACGCCGGCGCCCAGTTCATCCAGACCCAGTTCTGCTTCGACGTGCCGCTGCTCGAAGCCTTCATGCGCGAAGTGCGCTCGCGCGGCCTGCACCGGCGCGCGGCCTTCATCGTGGGCATCGGCACGCTGGGCAGCGCGAAGGCCTTGCGCTGGATGGCCGACCATGTGCCCGGTGTGCACGTGCCCGTGGCGCTCACCGCGCGCATCGGCGCCGCGGCGGATCAGCGGCGCGAAGGCATCCGCGTCTGCGTCGAGACCCTCCACGCCCTGCGCCGGATCGAGGGCGTGGCCGGCGTGCACCTGATGGGCCACAGGAACGAGGACGCGCTCGCGCAGGTGATCCTCGAATCGGGATTGCGCAGCACCGCGGCGAGGCAGCTTGCCTGAAGCCGCCCCAACAACCCAAGGAGACGAAACCGTGAGCGAATGGACAGCCGAAGAGCGCCGACTGGTCGAATGGTTGGCCGACATGGACGAGGACGATGCGTTGGCTCTGGCCAAGCGCATGCTCCTCGAAGACAGGGTCGACCCGCTGCACGTGCTGGGCCTGTGCCGCGCCGCGATGGACATCGTCGGCAAGCGATTCGAGGAAGGCGAATACTTCCTGCCCGAATTGGTGCTGGCGGGCGAAATGCTCGAGAACGTCGGCGCCATCGCCAAGCCGCTCATCAAGCAAGGCGGCAACGAAGCCGCCAAGCTCGGCCGGGTGCTCATCGGCACCGTCCACGGCGATCTGCACGACATCGGCAAGAACATCGTCACCTTCATGCTCGACATCAACGGCTTCGAGGTGAAGGACATCGGCGTCGACGTGCCGGTGCAGACCTTCATCGACGAGATCAAGGCCTACCGGCCCGACGTGGTGGGCCTCTCGGGCTTCCTCACGCTGGCCTTCGACTCGATGAAGGAAACCATCAGCGCCTTCGATGCCGCGGGACTGCGCAAGGGCTTCAAGATCATGATCGGCGGCGGCCAGATCGACGAGACGGTGCGCGCCTACACCGGCGCCGATGCCTTCGGCGTCAACGCCGTCGAAGCCGTGTCGCTGTGCCGCGGCTGGATGGGGGTGGCGGCATGAACGCCGTGCGCGAAGATCAGGCCGCCGGCCCCACCCTCATCGGCCCGTATGAGCAGAGCGCCGCCGCCCGCACCGCCCACGACGCGCGCTGGGCGCGCATCCTGGCCTGCGCGCGGCTCGAGCAGCCCGACCGCATGCCGGTGGCGATGCAGACCTTTTTCTGGACCGCCAGGCACGCCGGCATCACCTACAAGGAACTGATGTACGACTACGACAAGGCCAAGAAGGCCTGCCTTGACGTCGTCACCGAGTTCGAGCCCGACGCCGTCTATCCGCTGCTGCTGGGCACCGCGATGGGCAATGCGCTGGAGAAGCTGGAGTTCAAGCAGCTGCAATGGCCCGGCCACGGCGTGGGCGACATGCAGCCCTACCAGTACGTCGACCGCGAGTACATGAAGCCCGAGGAGTACGACGACTTCCTGTTCGACCCCACCGGCTTCTACCTCCACAAGTACCTGCCGCGCGTCGCCGGGGCCTTCGAAGGCTTCGACAAGCTGCCCGATTTCCCGGGCATCCACTACACCCGCCTGATCGCCGGCATGCGCCCCTTCGCGCTGCCCGAAGTGCGCGCCTCGTTCGAGAAGATCGTGGCCGCCGCGGAGGAGGCGAACCGCTTCTACGCCCACCACGTCGACTGGGTGCAGCGCCTCAACGCCGCCGGCTACCCGCTCGTCAACGGCGTGGCCTCGGTCTCGCCCTACGACTTCATCGCCGACTACTTCCGCGGCGCCACCGGGATGATGAAGGACTTGTACCGCCACAAGGACAAGTTGAAGCAGGTGCTCGACAAGGCGGCGGTGTTCATCGCCCGCATGACCATCACCAACGCGCGCGCGGCCGAGCACCCCATCGTCTTCATTCCCATCCACTGGGCCCCCGACGCCTTCATGAGCCCGAAGCAGTTCGAGGAATTCTGGTGGCCGTCTTTCCGGCGCCTGATGATGGAGTTGATCGCGGCCGACCTGATCCCGATGCCTCTGTGGGAGGCCGATTGCACGAAGCGGCTGGAAGTGATCAAGGACATTCCGCCCGGCAAGTGCATCTACTGGTTCGAGCGCACCGACATGGTCAAGGCCTTCGAGGTGCTGGGCGACCGCGTGGCCTTGCGCGGCAACCTCTCGCCTTCGCTGCTGACCACCGGCACGCCCGAGGAGGTGGACGCCGCCGTGAAGCACCTCGTCGACAACGTGTGGCGCAAAGGCGGCAAGCTGATCCTGGACGGCGCATTCGGCATCCCGGACGAGACGCCGATTCCCAATGTGCGCGCGATGTTCGATGCCGCGCGCAAATATGGAGGCTGAGGTCGTCACGCACTGAATTGCACGACGCTCCATGACCGTCCTCACCGACCTCGACGTGCTGCGCGACGTTGCCGCGGGCCGCGTGCCGCCGCAGGTGGCGCGGCGCGACAAGCTGGTCGCCCTGCGCGCCGAGGCCATGGAGCTCGTGCGCGAGCACCGCCTGCTTCAGACCCGCGCCTGCTGGCGCATCGTGGCGCTGGAAGGCGAGCCGGGCGCAGCGGGTTGCTTGTGCCTGGACGGCGAGCGCCTCCAGGCGCCCTGGCTGGTGCCGGACTCGGGCCAGCTCACGGCCGTGGCCTGCGCCGTGGCCACCATCGGCGACAAGCTGGAGCATTTCGTCGGCACGCTGTTCGCACAGCGCCGCGCCTCGCTGGCGGTGATGCTGGACAGCCTGGGCAACGAGCTGCTGTTCGCCCTCTCGCGCCGCGTGCAGGACCGCATCCTGGGCGAGGCCCGCAGGCAAGGCCTGACGGTGGCCGGAGAGTTGCGCGCCGGCGACCCGGGCTTGCAATTGCAGGCCCAGCGCACCGTGCTGCAACTGGCAGGCGCCGCCGACATCGGCATCAACCTGACTCCCACGCTGATGATGCAGCCGGCCAAGTCCACCTCCATCGTGCAGGGCGTGGGCCGCTCGCTGCCGGTGCAGACCTGGTCGCGCTGCGACCACTGTCGCTCGCGCGAGCGCTGCAGCGTGGCGAAGGGCACGGCCTGAGGGCCGCGCGCTACACGTCACCCACCTCACCCACGTCAGACCGACCCCGAGCGCGACCCCGGACGACAGCCATGCACGCTCCGCTCGACGCCGCACCGGATGCCATCACGCCGGCAACACCACGGCGCCACACGGTGAGCGTTCCGGCGCTCGACCGCCAGATCGACTGCGGCGAGGACGAAACCCTGTTCGCCGCCGCGCGCCGCAACGGCCTGCGCATCGTCGGCGCCTGCGGCGGACGCGGCACCTGCGGCAGCTGCATCGTGCGCGTGCACGAAGGCCGTGTGCACCGCGAGCGCGAAGGCGCGCACAAGCAATGGCTGCGCGCCTGCTGCGTCCACCCTCGCTCCGACCTGACGCTGGAAGTCGCGCCGCGCTCGCTCGCGCCGGTGGTGCGCGCCGACGTGCGCAGCGGCGGTGAAGGCATCGCCCTCGCCTGCCGGCCGCTGGTGGCAGCGCAGGAACTGCAACTCGAGCCCGCCACGCTGCAGGACGGCTCGAGCGACGTGGACCGCGTGCGCCGCGCCTTGGAGCGCCAAGGCCGGCCGCGCCCGATCGCGGTGGATCGGGGAGCTGCGGCCGAACTGCCCGCGCTGCTGCGCGAACACGGCTGGCGCGTGAGCCTGCGCACCAGCACGCCGGCCGACGCCGCGCGAATCATCGGCTTCGCCCGCCCCGGCGCGCCGCTGCTGGGGCTGGCGGTGGACCTGGGCACCACCAATGCCGCCGCATTCCTGGTCGATCTGCAAAGCGGCCGGCCCCTTGCCAGCCTGGGGCTGGAGAACCCGCAGGTGGCCTGGGGCGCGGACCTCATCAGCCGCCTCGAGCACGCCATCAAGGAACCGGGCGCCGCCGAGGCGCTGCGCCAGGCCGCGGTAAACGCCATCAATGCGCTGGCCCACGACCTGGCGCGCGCGGTCGACGCCCGGGCCGGCGACATCGCCGATGTCGTGGTCTGCGGCAACACCGCGATGCAGCATCTGCTGGCCGGCTGGCCGGTGTCGCAACTGGCCCGGGCGCCTTTCGTCTCGGCCATGAACGAAGCGCTCGACGTGCCGGCGCGCGACCTGGGCCTGAAGCTGGCCGCCGGCGCCAACCTGCACCTGGTGGGCGGCGTGGGCGGCTTCGTCGGCGGCGACCATGTCAGCGCCCTGCTCGCCACCGAGCCGCTGTGGTCGCAGCCCGGCGTGAGCCTGGTGATGGACATCGGCACCAACACCGAGATCAGCCTCGTGCAGGTGGATGGCACAGACGGAGCGGACCCTGCGCGCATCTGGTCCACGTCCTGCCCCTCGGGCCCCGCGCTCGAAGGCGGCCACGTCGCCAGCGGCATGCGGGCGGCCGAAGGCGCCATCGAGCGCGTCGCCCTCGTCGACGGAGGCTTGCGGCTGCAGGTCATCGGCGGCGGCGCACCCATCGGCCTGTGCGGCTCGGGCGTGCTGGATGCGCTGGCGGCCTTCGTGCAGGCAGGCTGGGTCGATGCGCGCGGGCGCATCGTCGGGGGTTCGGCGACCTCGGGTCAGATCGGCAAGGTGGACGGCGTCATGGCCATCACCCTCGCCGAAGAGAGCGCCGAGGTGCCCGCCGTGCGCTTCACCCAGCACGACGTGCGCGCGGTGCAACTGGCCAAGTCGGCCATCCGCACTGGGGTCGAACTGCTCGCCGCCGAGGCCGGGCCCGACGCATCGCGGATCGACCGCTTCATCATCGCCGGCGCCTTCGGCGCCTACATCAGCGTCGAGAGCTGCATCGCCATCGGCCTGCTGCCGGCGCTGCCGCGCGCGCGCTTCAAGCAGGTGGGCAACGCCGCCGGCCTGGGCGTGCAGCAGATGCTGGCGTCTACCGAACGCCGCGCGCGCGCCGCCCGCCTGGCCCTCGAATGCCGCTGCGTCGGGCTCAGCTCGCGCAGCGATTTCCAGAAGACCTTTCTACGGCACATCGGCTTCGCATCCCCATGAACAACACCGCATCCCCCGGCTTCGACATCCACATCATCGGCGAGCGCATCAATCCGGGCTTCAAGAGCACGAAGGCGCTTTTCGACACCCAGGACATCGCGGGCATCCAGGCGCTGGCCGTCAAGCAGGCCGAGGCCGGCGCGGCCTGGCTCAACGTGAACATCGGCGCGCGCGCGATGACCGACACCGAGTGGATGGCCACCGTCATTCGCGCGATCCAGGACGTGACTTCGGTGCCGCTCTCGTTCGACTTTCCGAGCAAGAAGGTGCAGGAGATCTGCCTGCGCAGCTGGGACGCGGCCAAGTCCGGCGGGCAATTGCCGATCGTCAATTCGATCACCGAGCATCGCTGGGACTTGATGGAGCTGTACGGGCCCTTCCAATTCAAGGTCATCCTGATGGCCAGCGAGCGCGTCGAGGAGGTGAATGGCGCCCCGGTGGCCAAGGGCAACAAGACCGCGCAGCAGATCTACGAGACGGCGCGCCGTTGCGCGCTGCGGCTGATGCGCGAGCACGCGATGCCGGCCGACGACATCTTCATCGACATGTCGGTGAGCGCCCTCATCGCGGACACCGAGCAGCTCAACCGCGGCACGCTCGACGCCATCGGGCTCATCGGCCGCGACCCCGATCTCGCGGGCGTGCACATGATGGGCGGGCTGTCCAACGTCGGCCAGCAACTGCCGCCGAAGGCCGCGGACGGCTCCGACCTCAAGCACCAGCTCGAAAGCGCCTTCCTGACGCTCGCGGTGCCGCTCGGCTTCGACACCGTGCTCGGCACGCCCTGGCGCGGCTACGCGCCCTTGCCCGAAGACAGCTACGTGCTGAAGGCCTATCGAAACTTCCTGGAGCAAAGCGGCAGCAACGCGCTGCGCGCGGTGCGCAAGTTCTACAAGGCCTGAATGGCGATGAGCATGGATCCGCGCCGCTTCGCCCTTGTCGCCGCCGAGTGGTTCGACGGCGAGCAGCGCCACGCCGACGGGCCGACAACGTTCACCGTGGTCGACGGCCGACTCGACTCCATCTCCCGCGGCGACCGCGCAGCCGAGTTGGCGAACCAGGGCTGGCCGGTGCAGCGCACGCCTTTCCTGATGCCGGGCCTGGTAGACGCGCATGTGCACCTGTTCCTGGACGGCGCGCCGACGGACATGGCCCTGCGCTCAGCCCACCTGAAACAGGCCGTGCCCGATCTCACCGAAGCCGCGCGCCGCAGCGCGCGCCAGGCCCTGGCCTGCGGCGTGACCGGGGTGCGCGACGCCGGCGACCGCCACGGCATCAACAACCGGGTGCGCGAAGAAGCGAGGGGGCCCGCCAGCGGCATGGCGCGGGTGCGCTCAGGCGGCTCGGGCATCAAGCGCGCCAAGCGCTACGGCGCCTTCATGGCCACCGATGTGGAGGACGAAGCCAGCATCCGCAATTCGGTGCGCGAGCTGGCGCTGAGCAACGACGAGATCAAGCTCATCCTCACGGGCATCATCGATTTCGATGCCGGCGCCGTCACCGACGAGCCGCAATTCGACCTCGCGGCCGCAAGCGTCGTGGTCGAGGCCGCGCACGCAGCGGACCGCAAGGTTTTCGCGCACTGCAGCGGCGCCGAGGGCCTGGCGATCGCCGCCGCGGCCGGAGTCGATTCGATCGAGCACGGCTTCTTCATGAGCCGCGAGATCCTCGCGCAGATGCGCGACCGGCAACTCGCCTGGACGCCGACCTTCTGCCCCGTGCACTTCCAATGGGCCGAGCCGCAGGCCGTGGGCTGGAAGGCCGAGACGGTCGGCAAGCTGCGCCGCATTCTGGACAGCCATGCGAAACATCTGCGCCTGGCGCATGAGATGGGCGTGCCGCTCTTGCTGGGCACGGATGCCGGCAGCATGGGCGTGCCGCATGGCCGGGCGGTGTTCGACGAAATCGAGCGCTTCATCGAAGCCGGGTTGCCGCTGCAGGCCGCCTTGACGGCCGCGACGGCGGCACCGCGAAGACATTTCGGCGCCAGCCATCCCACGTTGGTGGCGGGCGCGCCGTTCGACGCGGTGAGCCTGCCGGCGTCACCGTTCGACGAGCATTCGGCTCTGCGCCGACCGCAGCGCGTGTGGTCGCGCGGGGTCGTCAGTGCTTGATCCGGGGCGCAATCAGCGCCCGAACCCGCTCATGAGGCCAGCTCCCGGCTCATGAAGGCCGACATGCCGGCCGCGTCCGGACCGCCGGTGCGCGCCATCAGCGTGAAGGCGCCGGCGCGCGGCGCTCGGCGACGAAACGCTGCAGCGAGGCGAGCAGCCGCTCGAATGATTCGGTGTCGATGGCCATGGTGCTTCTTCGATCAATCGTGGCCCGCGGCGCTCACAGGCCCGGGTGGTTGCCGCCGGAGACGGCGAGGATCTCGCCCGTCATGAACGACGATTCGTCGCTGCACAGAAAGGCGACCGCGTCGGCGATCTCATCGGGCTCGCCGAGTCGGCGCAGCAGGCTCTTGTCCAGGAAGCCCTGGCGCTCGCTCTCGGCCAGGCGTTCGACGACGCTGGTGCGGATGAGGCCCGGGGCGATGCAGTTCACCCGGACGTGCGGCGCGAATTCCTGGGCCAGGCTGCGCGTGAGCGAGGCCACCGAGGCCTTCGCGGCGGCGTAGTCGGCCTGGCCGCCCTCGCCGGCGTAGACGACCGAGGCCACGTTGACGATCTTGCCGCTGCCGCGCTGAAGCATGCCGGGTGCCACGAACTGGATAAGGTGGAAGCCCGGTTTCAGGTTGAGCGCGAAGGTGGCGTCCCATTGCACCTCGTCCAGCTGCAGGAAGGGCGTGTAGAGGCTGGCGCCGCGGATGCCGCCGACCACATTGACGAGGACGTCGATGCGCCCGAATCGCGCCAGCCCGGCTTCGACGACGGCCGCCACTTCGGCGCGCTCCATCGCATTGGCGCGGACCGCCAGAACGCGGTCTGCGATGCCTCGCGCTTCGGGCGCCGCGGCTTCGATCTGGCTCGCGCTGGCATCGAGACGGCCGGCGGAGATGTCGGTGAGCAGCAGACTGGCGCCCTCGGCCGCCAGCTTCAGCGCGATGGCGCGCCCCATCGGCCCCCCTGCGCCGCTGACCAGGGCCACGCGTCCTTCCAGCCGGCGCCGCGGCGCCGTCATTTCATGGCCCCGGCGACCCACTCGCGCAGCTTGAATTTCTGGACCTTTCCCGAAGGCGTGGCCGGCATCGCGTCGAGCAGGAACAGGCGCTCGGGGATGTACTGAAGCGCCACCTTCTGCGCCTCGAGGAACGCAACCATCCCCGCGAAATCGAGGCTCTGGCCGGGCTTGGGCACCACCACCGCGCAGGCGCGCTCGCCCAGGCGTTCGTCCGGGTAAGCGACGATGGCCGCCTGCGCCACCGCCGGATGGCGGTAGAGCAGCGCCTCGATCTCGACCACCGGAATGTTCTCGCCGCCGCGGATGATCACGTCCTTGCTGCGACCGGTGATGCGGATGTAGCCGCGCTCGTCGATGCGGGCGAGGTCGCCAGTGTCGAACCAGCCTTGGGCGTCGGTGTTGTTCCATTGCGGCCGGCGCAGGTAGCCGCCGAAGTTGGAGCAGGCACGCACGAGCAGCCTGCCTGCCTGGTTCGGAGGCAGCGCCGTTCCGTCGGCGGCGACCACCTTGACCTCCACGCCCGGCAGCGGGCAGCCGTCGGTCGTGAACGCGAGCTCGTCATCGTCTTCGGGCTTGATCAAGGTGACGGCTCCGTTCTCCGTCATGCCCCAGGCCGAGACGATCTTCGAGCCCAGGGCCTTGCGCGCCTGCTCCACCAGGGCGCCCGGAATCGGCGCGCCGGCGCAGAGGAAGGTGCGCAGGCTCGGCACGGCGGCGCCGGTCTCGGACACGGTCTTGGCCAGGTCGGCGAGGAAAGGCGTCGAAGCCATCGTGAAGCTGACGCCTTCGCTGCGGATCAGCTCGATCGCCTTCTTCGGCTCCCAGATGTCCTGCAGCACGGCGCCGGCACCCAGCATCACGGGCATCATCAGCCCGTACATGAAGCCGGTCTGGTGCGCCATCGGCGAGGCCATCAGCACCACGTCGTCGCGGCCCAGCTTCAGCCGCTCGGCATAGGGAACGATGTTGGCCATGAGCGTGTTCGCCGAATGCAGCACGCCCTTGGGCTCGCCGGTCGTGCCCGAGGTGTAGATGAGCTGGGTGATGTCGTCGGGGCCCGGGCGGCTGCGGGCGAGGATGTCCAGCGCGTCGGCCTCGTTTTCCCAGGCCGGGCCGGCGAGCAGCGCGTCGAAGCTGTTCGCGCCCGTGCCGCCGACAACCACGACGTGTTGCAGCGCGGGCAAGGCGGGCCGCAGCGCCTGCACCATCGCTTCATGGTCGAAGCCGCGGAACAGCCTGGGCACGATGAGCAGCTTGGCCTCGCCATGCTTCAACATGAACGACAGCTCGCGCTCGCGGAAGATGTGCATCAAGGGGTTCAGCACCGCGCCGATGCGCGAACAGGCCAGGTAGGTGAGCGTGAACTCCCACCAGTTCGGCAATTGCACGGCCACCACGTCGTTGCGGCCGACACCCAGGCGCGCCAGGCCGACGGCGATGCGGTCGGCCGTGGCCGCCAGCTCGCGCCAGCTGAAGCGCCGCACCGCGCCCGATTCAATCTGCAGCGCCGTCAGCGCCGGCTTGTCGGGATGCCGGGCGAGGCAAGCATCGAGATCGTCGTTGATCGTGCGGTCATGCCACAGCCCCTGGGCGATGCTGGCGGCGCGGCGCGGCGGCAGCAGGACGGCGTCGAATTCCATTTGTGTCTCCAATCCTTCTCTGGCGTGGATTCAGGTGGATTCAGGTGGATTCAGGCCGGCACCGCGCCGCGGCCGGCGCGGGCGCGGGCGATGACGGTCTTCATGATCTGCGCGGTGCCGTCGCCGATCTGGAAGCCGAGCACGTCGCGCAGGCGCTGCTCCAGCGGGCCCCGGTCGTAGCCGCCGTGGCCGTGGCTCAGCAGGCATTGGTGCACGACGTCGTAGGCGAGCTTGGGCGCCCACCATTTGCACATCGCCGCTTCGGCGCTGTGCGGCGCGCCCTTGTCCTTCAGCCACAAGGCCTGCAGGCAAAGCAGCCGCGCTGCCTCGACCTGGGTGTCGAAGTCAGCCAGGGGATGCGAGATGCCCTGGAAAGCCGACAGCGGCTTGCCGAAGGCCTGGCGTTCGGCCACGTAGGCCCAGGTCTCGTCGAGCGACACGCGGGCCACGGCCAGCACCTGCAGGCCGATGAGGGCGCGCGAGAAGTCGAAGCCCTGCATCACCTGCACGAAGCCCTTGTTCTCGTCGCCCAGGCGGTGGCTCGCGGGCACGCGCACGTTCTCGAAGAAAAGCGAGCCGCGGCCGATGGCGCGCTGGCCATGGCAGTCGAAGCGGTTGCGCGTGATGCCCGGCAGATCCATCCGCACCAGCAGCGCGGTGACGCCATGCGCAGCCGAATCGACCGAGCCGGTGCGGCCGAAGACCACCGCCGCGTCGGCCTGGTCGGCCGCCGAGATCGAGGTCTTCTCGCCGTTGAGCACGTACGCGTCGCCGACGCGCTCGACGCGCAGCCGCAGGTTCGCCGCATCCGAGCCGCCGCGGGGTTCGGTCAGGGCGATGGCCAGCAAGGCCTCGCCTTTGGTCAGCCGGGTCAGCCAGGGCATGACGACTTCGGGGCGGCCGTGCTGCGCGAGGATCTGCCCGTTCAGCGAGGCGAGCAGGTTGATGTACGAGAGGCTGAGGTCGGCGCGGGCGACCTCTTCGTGGATGACGCCGGTTGCCAGGCAGCCCAGGCCCTGGCCGCCGAATTCCTCAGGCAGCTCCGGCGCGATGAAGCCCATCTCGCCCATCTCGCGCATCAGCGCGCGGTCGAGCACGCGGGTCTTGTCGCGCTCGAGAAAGCCCGGGGCGATGCGGTCATCCGCAAAGCGGCGAACGTGGTCGCCCAGGCTGACCAGGTCGGCGTCGAGATAGGGGTTCATGGCGTCTCCAACTGCTACTGCTGCGCCCGACAAGGCGCCGGCCCCTCGAGCGGACGCCGCGGATCCGGCTTGGCCGGTCCGCCAGCGTCGCCCCCTCGAGGGGGAGCGGCGAAGCCGCTGCGGGGGTGGGTCCATTGCTGGAGCGGCGAAGCCGCTGCGGGGGTGGGCCTGTTTCTGGCCTATTTCACGTATTTGCGGAACTCGGGCTTGCGCTTCTCCTTCAGCGCCGCGACGCCTTCGCGCGACTCCTCGGTGTCGTAGAAGAGCTTCAGCGCGTACATGCCCATGCCGGCGATGCCGCTCTGGTGCGCGGTGTCCATGTTGAAGCTGCGCTTGGCGATCGCGATGGCGGTGGGGCTGCGCTCGCAGATCGTCTCGGCCCATTCCTGCACCGTGGCGTCGAGTTGCTCGGGCGGCACGCAGAGGTTGGCCAGGCCCATCGCCACCGCCTCGGCGCCGCTGTAGCGCTTGTTCAGGTACCAGATCTCGCGCGCCTTCTTCTCGCCGACCACGCGGGCCAGGAAGGCGGTGCCGTAGCCGGGGTCGACCGAGCCCATCTTCGGGCCCACCTGGCCGAAGATCGCCTTCTCGGAGCAGATGGTCAGGTCGCAGATCGTGCACAGCACGTTGCCGCCGCCGATGGCGAAACCCTGGACGCGGGCGATCACGGGCTTGGGCACGTCGCGGATGGCGCTGTGCAGCTCTTCCATCGGCAGGCCGATGGTGCCGCGGCCGTCGTAGTTGCCGTCGTGCGCCGACTGGTCGCCGCCGGTGCAGAAGGCCTTCTCGCCCGCGCCGGCGAGCACGATGCAGCCGACGTTGCGATCGTAGCCCGCCTTGTTCAGCGCCTTGATCAGCTCGTCGCAGGTGGTGCCGCGGAAGGCGTTCATCTTGTCCGGGCGGTTGATCGTGATCCAGGCCACGCCGTTGCGGATCTCGTAGAGGATGTCTTGGAAGTCCATGTCGATTTGCTCCAGGGTTGGCAGGTGGCCGGGTTCAGCCGTTCATGGTCAGGCCGCCCGAGACGCTGAGCACCTGGCCGGTGATGTAGCGCGCGTCGTCGCTGGCGAAGAAGACGATGGCGCCCGGCAGGTCGTCGGGCTGGCCGATGCGGCCCAGCGGGATCGATCGCGTGAACGCTTCCATCAGCTTCTCGGGGTTGCCCGCGCCTTGCTTGTAGTCGGCGAAGAGCGCGGTGTCGGTGGGGCCGGGGCAGACCACGTTGACGGTGATGCCGTGGCGCGCATGTTCACGCGCGATGGTCTTGGAAAACGCCACCAGGCCGCCCTTGCAGGCCGCGTAGACCGCCTCGCCCGACGAGCCGACGCGTGCGGCGTCGGAGGCGATGTTGACGATGCGCCCCTTCTTGCGCGCCGCCATGCCCGGCAGCACGGCGTGGTGCATGTGCAGCGCGCCGGTGAGGTTGATCGCGATGAGCCGGTCCCACTGCGCCGGCTCGGTCTTGGTGAAGGGCTTGAACACATCCCAGCCGGCGTTGTTGACCAGCACGTCGACGGGGCCCAGATCGGTTTCGGTGGCGGCCACCGCTGCGTCGACGCGGGCGCGATCGGTGATGTCGCAGGCAAAGGCCCGGGCGACACCGCCCGCCTCGCGAATCGACGCGGCCACCTTCTCCGCGGCTTCGAGGTTGAGGTCGAACACGGCGACGCGGGCGCCTTCGCTGGCGAAGCGCCGGCAGGTGGCGCCGCCGATGCCGCCGCCGCCTCCGGTGACGATCACGGTCTGGTTGTCGAAGCGCTGGCTCATCTCGTCTGTCTCCATTGCGGGGGTTGCTTGAATCGTCGAAGATTCGTTGCATCTCCGATCTATGTATGTAAATATATTGACGCAACTATAGTCCAAGCCCTCCTTCGATTCAAGCGCCATTCAAGATGAGAAAAATAGTGGTAAACCCTGCCAAACAGATCTCGAGCACGAAGATCGATCTTGCCAACAGGTTGTTCTTCAGGCTCTACCAATGCGCAAACATGTTGCACAAAACAGGCAGCCGGGCGGTGGAAGAGGAAGGCTTGACGACGCAGCAATGGGCGGTCTTGGGCGCCTTGGCGCGGGAGAAGTTCGAAACCGGAATGAGCATCGGCGACCTCGCCCGCTACCTCATGGTGAGCCGCCAGAACCTCTCGGGCCTGATCAGCCGCATGGAACGCGACGGCCACGTCGCGGTGGCGTCGAGCGGGCAGGACCGGCGCTCACGCGTGGTGACGATGACGGAATCGGGGCGCCATGTCTGGCACGAGCTGGCCCTGCCCAAGATCCACGGCTATTACGAAGAGGTGCTGGCCGATTTCTCGGTCAACGACGTCACGCACACCCTGCACTACCTGCTGAAGATCCTGGAGAACATGAAGCGGCTGGACACCGAGCACCACGCCGTGGAAGAAGCGGCCGAGGAGCCGGCGCCGGAGTAGCGCCCTGCCCGCCTCGGTGCGGCTTCAGGCCACGCCCGAAGCCGCGCGGATCGATTGCAGGGCCTGCGGGTTGACCAGGGTGCTGAGGTCGCCCGGGTCATCGCCCTGCCACGCGGCGCGCACGACGCGGCGCATCATCTTGCCGTTGCGGGTGCGCGGCAGATCGTCGACCAGCACCACCCGGGCCGGCCGGAAGGCGCCGCCCAGACCGGCCACCACCGCGGCAGACAAGGCCGGGACCGCGCTGCCCGGCTCGACGCCGTCGCGCGCCACGCAAAGGCAGACGATGGCCGTGCCCTTGACGGGGTCGGGAATGCCGATGGCCGCCGCGTCCTGCAGCAGGCCGGTGGCCATCAGCAGTGCCTCGATCTCGGACGGTCCGGTGCGCTTGCCGGCGATCTTGAGCGTGTCGTCCGAGCGGCCATGGACGTACCACATGCCGTCGGCATCGCGGCTCGCGAAGTCGCCGTGCAGCCAAAGGTTCGGCAGCCGCGACCAGTAGCTTTCGAGGTAACGCGTGCGGTCTTGCCAGAGCCCGCGCGTGAGGCCGATGCTGGGGCAGCGCATCACCAGTTCGCCCGTCACGCCGGGGCCGACGCTCGCGCCATCGGCATTGACCACGTCGGCACCCGTGCCCGGCACGGCGCCGGCAAAGGCGCAGGGTTTGAGCGCATGGATCACGGTGCCCGTGAGGATGCCGCCGACCTCGGTGCCGCCCGAGTCGTTGAGCAAGGGAATGCGGCGCCGGCCGATGCGCTCGAAGGTCCACATCCAGGCCTCGGGCGTCCACGGCTCGCCCGTGGAGGTGATGACGCGCAGGCTCGACAGGTCCAGCCCGCCCAGCTCCTCGTGGTCGAGCAGCATCGACTGGCGCGCCACCTTGGGCGCGAGGCCCAGGTAGCTCACGCGGTGGCGCTCGACGAGGCGCCACAGGCGGTCGGGCTGCGGGTCGTTGGGCGCGCCTTCGGCCAGCACCACGGTGGCGCCGGCGAGCAGGCCGCCGAACACGAGGATCGGGCCGACGAGCCAGCCCATGTCCGACATCCACAGGAATCGGTCGTCGGCCTGCAGGTCCATGCAGATCGACAGGTCCAGCGCGGTCTTGACCGGAAAGCCGCAATGCGTGTGCACCACCCCCTTGGGCTTGCCGCTGGTGCCGGAAGCGAACCTCAGCAGGAAGGGGTCGTCGGCAGACAGCGCTTCGGTCGGCACCGCCTCGACCTCGTCCGGCGCGCCGGCCACCAGTTCGCGCCACCAGTGGTCGCGCCCTTCGGTCCGGCCGTGTTCGGTGGCCAGATGGTTCAGGATCGCCGCTTCACGAAGCGTTCGGAGCTCCCTCGCCAGCGGTCCGCCGCCGCCCCGGGCGGGTTCCCGCAGCGCCGTGTCGAGCCAGGCGCTCATCCGCGAGTGCGGGCGCGTGGGCGAGCAACTGCTCCAGCCGTTCCATCCGGTGCCGGTGCAAGGTGGTGATGGCGTAGAAGTTCTCCTGCAGCTGGGTCGAGCGCCCGACGGTCACGAGCACCCCGGCGCCGAGTTCGTCCTGCACCACCACTTCGGGCAGCACCGTGAGCCAGCCGCTGTCGCGCGCCACCAGGCGCAGCATCGCCATGTCGTCGACTTCGGCCCGCAGCCGCGGCCGCACCCCCGCGGCCAGGCACAAGGCGTCGAACTGCCCGCGCAGCGCGTGGCGCGCACCCGGCACGGCCAGCTCGAGGCCCCCTAGATCTTCCGGCAGGCGCAGCGTGCGCCCGCGCCACGCCGCCGCCGGGCCGACGAGCGAGATCGCCTGGCTGCCCAGGAAGCGGCAGTGCAGCGGCCGGTCCGGATCGGCCGCCACCGTGTCGTTGGCGAGCACCACGTCGAGCTGGTGCTGCATCAGCCGCGCGAGCAGGTCGTCGAGCATGCCGGACTCCAGCGAGAGCATCACGCCCGGGTCGGCCAGCAGGGGCCGGATCCAGTTCTCCTGGTAGTTCCGCGACAGCGTCGCGACGCTGCCGACCCGCAGCCGCAGCAAGCCCTCGCTGCGGCCCTGAAGCCGGCCGAGCAGCTCCTGGCCGAGGCCGAAGATGTTCTCGGCATACGACATCGCGAGCTGGCCGGTCGCCGTGAGCACGAGGCGGCGCCCGGTGCGCTCGAACAGCGGCTCGCCGAGACGGTCTTCGAGCTGGCGTATCTGGTTCGACAGCGCCGACTGCGACACGTGCAACTCGGCCGCCACCTGCGTCAGGTGCCCCGCCCTGGCCACGCGCCAGAAATAGAAGAGGTGATGGAAGTTCAGCTGCTCGATTTGCATTGTTCTGTTTTACATATTCTTTTGTGCTTGATTATGAATTTTACAGAACTTATTCCAAACCGCACCATCGGCACCGATCGCGCACCGGATGGAAACCCATGACCCCTGCAAGCCAGCTTCTCCTCGCCAACGCGCTGCTTCCGGCGGCGCTGATGTTCGCGGCCATGCCGCAGCGGCGCGGCGCGAGCGCAGCGCCGGCCTGGCGGCGTTTCCGGTGCCTTGCCGCGGCCGCGCTGCTGAGCACGGTGGCGAGTCTGGGCCTGCAACTCGCCGTCGCGCCGGGCGCCCCAGGCCCCGCATGGCTCGGGCTGGGCACGAACCTCACCGGCGCCTGGGTCGCGCTGCTGGTCCAGTTTCTCGGCACGGTGATCGGCGTGTTCTCGTCGCGCTACCTCCAGGGCGAGCCGGGCCAGCTGCGCTACGTCGCTGCGCTCGCCGGGGTGCTGGCTGCCGTCCACCTGCTGCTGCTGGCCGACCACTGGCTGGTGCTGATCGCCGCCTGGGCCGGCGTCGGCCTCGGGTTGCGGCATCTGCTGTGCTTCTACACCGACCGCCCCTTCGCGCTGCTGGCGGCGCACAAGAAGCGCCTGGCCGACCGCCTCGCCGATGCGCTGCTGATCGCCGCGGCCGCGCTGGCCTGGACCGAGGTCGGGTCGGGCTCGCTCTCCGAGCTGTGGCGCCGCCTCGGAACGGGGGCCCCCTCGCGCGCACTGCAGGCGAGCGCGGTCCTGCTCGCCCTCGCGGTCGTGTTGCGCACCGCGCTGCTGCCGATGCACGGCTGGCTGATCCAGGTGATGGAGGCGCCCACGCCGGTATCGGCGCTGTTGCATGCCGGCGTCATCAACCTCGGCGGCTTCGTCCTCGTCCGCTTTGCGCCCTTGCTCGAGGCCGCGCCGCTGGCGCGCTGGTTGCTGGTGAGCATCGGCCTGGCCACCGCAATGCTCGCCGGGCTGGTGCTGCTGACGCGCATCAGCATCAAGGTGCGGCTGGCCTGGTCGACCGTCGCCCAGATGGGCTTCATGGTGATGGAGTGCGGCCTGGGCCTGTACAAGCTCGCGCTGCTGCACCTGATCGGCCACTCGCTCTACAAGGCGAATGCCTTTCTGAGCGCCTCGGGTGCGGTGCAGGCGGCGCGCCTGCGCATGATGCGCGGCGCCGCGCCCCCCTCGGTCGCGAGCCTGGCGCTGGCGCCCGTGCTGGGCGCAGGGATCATGGCGGGGCTGCTCGCGGTGCACGGCGCGGCCGCGCTGGCCGCCCCCTGGCCCTGGTGGTGGAGCGGTGTGCTGGCCCTGGGCTGGGCGCCGCTGCTGTGGCTGCCGGCGACGCGGGATGCCGACAGCCCCGGCGCCGCACAGGGCCTGGCCAGCGGCGCCAGCATGGTGGCGGCGCTCGGGCTCGCCGCGCTGATCGGCCACGCCCTGCCCTTGGGCGTGAGCGACGCGCCGGACGGCCCCGCCGGCCTCGTGGCGCTGGCGGGCATGGCCTTGCTCTACGGCTGCCTGGCGCTGCTGCAGGCGCGCCCGGCCGCGCTCGCCTCCTGGCGCCGCTGGAGTTACGCCGGCTTCTATATCGACGAATACGCCACCCGCGCAGCGCTGCGCCTGTGGCCTGCCCGCTGGACCCCGGCCCCGACCGAATGACCCGAGAACCCAGGAACCCGCGATGGACACCCTGCTGAACCCACGTACCGGACCGAGCCCCCGGCTGCAACCCTTCGTGGCGGACGACGCCGGCATCGGTCGGCGCATCGACGTCGCCTGCGAACAGGCCTGCCGCGCCATCGCACCGGCCTGGCCTCTGGACCGCGCGATCGCCGTCAACCCGCACTGGGAGCGCATCGGCCTCGGCCTGCGCACGGTCGCGGCGCGCATGGCGGTGCTGGGCGACATCCGCGTCTTCCCGCCGCGCAGCCGCTTGCGCCAGGCCTGGACGTCGGGCCGCATCGCCGCCGCCGACCTGGACCAGGCGCTGGCGCAAAGCCCCGCCGCCCAGGCCGGCGGCCTGGACGCCGCGCAAGCCGTCGCCGCCCTCTCCCAGCCCCCGATGCTGCCGCGCCTGCCGCTGCTGATCGACGTGCTCGACGACGACCCGCAGGGTCGGGCACGCCTGTCCTGGCGCCAGGCCATCACCCACCAGGTGAGCCAGGTCTGCGCCGCCTACTTCGACACCCATCAAGCCGACTGGCAGCCCGAACGCGGCGCGGGTCTCTACGCCTTCTGGCGCGAGACCCTGTCGCACGACCAGGGCATCGGCGCGCTGATGGGCCTGCCCGAGATCGCGCGCAGCCTGCGCGCCCTGCCCGCCACGCGCGAGGATGCCGAGCGCTGGGTGCTGCGCCGCCTGGGCCTGCCCGAGGAGGCCTGGGCCGACTATCTGGAAGCCGTGCTGCTGACCGTGAACGGCTGGGCTTCCTGGTGCGCCTACCTAGCCTGGGAGGCGCGCCTGGCAGGCTCCGGCGACGCGCACCTGCGCGACCTTCTCGCAATCCGCCTGGGCTGGGGCGCGATCCTGCTGGAATGCCGCGACGACCGCGCGGCGCAACGCGCCTTCGCGGCCCTGCAGGTCGAATGGGAGCGCGCGCCGGAGCTGCTGCAGCAGGCCGAGACCGCCTTGATCGTCGACGAGGTCTGGCAGCTCGCGTTCGAGGTGGGCTACCAGCGCGAACTGGCGCAGCGGCTGCGGGCAGTCACGCCCTTGCCGGGCTTGGCGCAAGCGCAGCCAGGAGTCGAGGTGCAGGCCGCCTTCTGCATCGACGTGCGCAGCGAGCCGCTGCGCCGCGCCATCGAATCGGTCTGGCCGGCGGTGCAGACGATCGGCTTCGCCGGGTTCTTCGGTCTGCCGCTGGCCTACACACCGCTGGCCACCGCGGCGCGGCGGCCGCAGTTGCCCGGACTGCTGGCGCCGGCGCTGGAGGTCACCGAGCGTGTGGTCGATACCGCGGCTGACTTCGGCCCGAGGGGCGACGCGCAGCAGGCGCCCGCGCGCCAGAGGCGGCGGCGCGAATTCGAGCGGGCCGATCGGTGGGGTGCCAGCCAGCGCTGGCCGAATGCGGCGTTCTCGTCGGTCGAGGCCATCGGTGCCGGCTACGTGGGCCGGCTCGCGCGGTGGCTGCGCCCGCCACCCGCCCCGCGCCGTTCGCTCGACAGCGCCGGCCTCGCGCCCCGCTACCGCGCGGTGTGCCGGCCCGTGCTGGCCGGTCTGGACCTCGGCGCGCGGGTGGATCTCGCCGCGCGGGTGTTGCATGCCATGGGTCTGGACCGCGACCTCTCCCGGCTGGTGCTTCTGGTCGGCCACGGCAGCCAGAGCGCGAACAACGCGCAGGCCGCTGCGCTGGACTGCGGCGCCTGCGGCGGTCAACCCGGGGAGGTGAATGCCCGTGTGCTGGCGCGGCTGCTGAACGAGCCCGGGGTGCAAGCGGGACTGCGAGCACGTGGAATCTCCCTGCCTGCGGACGTGGCCTTCGTCGCTGCGCTGCACAACACGGCCACCGACGAGATTGAAGGCTACGAC
>JAGWTS010000355.1 GCA_028868875.1 Burkholderiales bacterium
GCAGCGCGCGGCGCCGTGGCGCGCCGCCACCGCGGCGGCCCTGGCCATGGCCTTGGGCCTGGCGCTGTTCGCGGTGCGCCTGCCGCTGCTGCAGGAACGCGACGCGGCGCCCCGGCTCGTGCTGCTGGCGCCGCAGGCCGCGCTCGCCGGCGGCCAGAACGCCCGCTTCGTCGCCAGCCTGAGCGCCGACGGGACGGCCCTGGTGCTGCGCCCGCTGCAGGCGCTGGACCTGGGCGGGCAGCGCACGCTGGAGCTGTGGGCGCTGCCGGTGCATGGCGCGCCGCGCTCGCTCGGGCTGCTGGCGCTGCAGGGCACGACCACGGTGCGCCGGCCGGCGCTGCTGCGCGATGCGCAGGCCATCGCGGTCTCGGTCGAGCCAGCCGGCGGCTCGCCCACGGGCGCGCCGACCGGGCCGGTCGTGTCACTGGGGCGGCTTGCGGGTTGAGGAGCGGCGCGCCGGCCGGGCCGAATTGCGCCGGACGGCCACCGAACTCGAGCGCCGGCCGATCGAGGGGCAGCGGGCGGCGGCGCGAAGGCACCAGAGCGCCAAGGCCCGTGACCGGGCGCTGCAAGCCGCCGCCTGCGCCGAGAATCGGACCCCTCGAATACGAAATCAGCCGAAAGGGGGCCACGCATGACCGGTCGAACCGTCCTTCTCGCAGGGGCCACCGGCCTGGTGGGCCGAGAGATCCTCGCGGGCCTGCTGGCCGACGGGACCGTGCTTGCGGTGCACAGCCTGGGCCGCAGAGCGCCGGCGACCCGCCACCCCAAGCTGACGGCCCATGTCGTCGACTTCGCCGCATTGCCCGCCCTGCCTCCCGCCGACGAGCTGTACCTGGCGCTGGGGACCACGATCAAGGTGGCCGGCAGCCAGGCCGCATTCCGTGCCGTCGATTACGACGCCAACCTTGCCGTGGCGAAGGCGGCGCGAGCGGCAGGGGCCCGAAAGGCGGGCTTGGTGAGCGCCATGGGAGCCGACTCGGGCTCGAAGGTCTTCTACAACCGGGTGAAAGGAGAGCTCGAGAACGCGCTGGCGCAGCTGCCGTTCGAAGGCCTGGCGATCGCCCGCCCTTCGCTGCTGGTCGGCGATCGAGCGATCGTCGGCCAGGCGGCCCGGCGCGGCGAGGAATGGGGGTTCGCGCTCGGCAAGGCGCTCGGCTTCCTGATTCCCGCGAACTACCAACCCATCGAAGCGGCAGCCGTCGCCCGGGCGCTGCTGTCCGCGGTACCGTCCGCGAAGGGCAGGCAGGTCTTGCTGTCGGGGGCGATGCAGCGCGAAGCGTCCGGATCGCGCTAGTGCGCTGCGCCGAAGCGGCCCACTTCTGACGCGCTGCGCGGTGCGCCTCGCTACGGCGTCACCACGATCTGCTGGCGTCCCGGTGAAATCGACGCCTGGCCGTCGAGCACCATGCTGAAGTGGCATTCGAGGCGGCCCGTCTCGGCACCTGCCTAAGGCAAGACGGCAAACGCGAGCCGTTCGCGCTGACGGTCTCTGTAAGCCGATCGGCCGGGTACCGATTGCTCGGGCGGCTTGCCGCCGATCGTGTAGTGCAGCCGCAGGTCGCGATATCGGCCGGCGACCGGGTCGCCGGCGCCCCAGACGGTCACATCGAGCTGCAGTTCGATCGGGCGCACGGAGCTTGGAACGTACACCACCTCCGTCGTCCCACCACCCCCGGGCCCGATCATCGACGGCGTGCAGGCAGCCGTGCGCAGGCATGCCAGGGTGCCGCCGATCGCGCCCGCACGCCTGGTCAGGATTCTTGCTGCCATGAGAGATCGATGCGGGTGCGCGAAGGGTCCGCCGAACGGGTTCGACGCCTGGCTCGCGCCGCCCGGCTGCTGCGCCAAGCCCTGAAATGCCGGGCGCACGATGGCCGTTCGAGCGACCAGCGCCTCGATCTCCTGGGCGCCCATCGCCAGGCCGTCCTCCACCAGGCCGCAGGCGTTGACGATGACCGCGCTCGGCGTCGCGGCGGCGGGCGTATCGGGCCGCTACCTCGCGATCGACCTGCAGCAGCACGGGAACGTTCGGGATCCCTTTGTGACGACCCCGATTCACGGTGTCCGTGCCTTTGCTGAGGATCGCGAATTGGATGGTGTCGCGATGAGCGATGGCCCAGGCGGCGATGCTCGGCAACAGGGCCGTGCAAGGTCCGCATGCCGGATCGGTGAAGATGAGGATCACGGGCGTGCGCGCGGCACGCAGATCCTGCAGGGAAACGATGCCGCCGGTCGGCGAGGGCAGCGAAAAAGCAAGCCGTTGACGAGTTCGAGCTGGCGCCGCGCGGCGTCGTCGCCCGCGACCTCGTCGAGCAAAGCGGATAGCTGGCGCGTGATGAGATCGGCCAGCAAATCGGTGGCGCCGCGTTCGAGCGTCAGCAACTCGGCGCCGGCGGGGTCGACGGCGCCGAGTCGTCGCGCGAGGCTTTCGGTCAACAGCAGGTCATAGACAGCGTCGGGCAAGGCCGTCGGGGTTGCTCGTCCATCGGGTGCGGCGTGGAGTCGGCGCAGACCCGCATCGAACTATGTCGAAGTTGCGGTCAGCGACTTCGCGAAGTCCCCGTCGCCGGCCACCGTGATGACGAGCTTCTGCGTCGCCCGCGTCACCGCCACGTAGAACAGCTTGGCTTCGTCTTCGCGGTCTTCGCCTTCTTCCGGCATCTGCCCGACCCCCGCGACCGCCACCACCGGAAACTCCAGCCCCTTGCTCGCATGCATCGTCATCACGTGGATCCGGTCGGCGAGCGGGTCGAACTCGCCCGAGCGGCGGCGCACGCGGTGCGGCAGTTTTCGCTGCGCCAGGGCCTGGGCGCATTGGTCCATCGCGCCGTGGTTGCGGCACAGAATCGCCATCTCGCCCCAGGCATGGCCTTCCTCGTGCGCGGCGGCCAGCAGCTCGGCGATCCGGGCGGGCTCTTCGCGCGGCGTCGGCAGGCGCACGATCAGCGGCTCCTGCCCTTCGCGACCGCAGCTTACGGGTTGCACCTGCGGCACGCCGTCTTCGTCCTGCGCCACCGCTCGCAGGAAATCGGCAGCGACCAGATTCGCGGTCCGCAGGATCTGCTTCGTATTGCGGTAGTTGATCTTGAGGATCGTCGTGCGGCCCGCGGCCTGGATGCCGACGCTCTTGAAGCTGAAACCCCGCGCCTTGCTCTTGCCGTAGATGTTCTGCGCGCTGTCGTAAAGGACGAGCAGGCTGTTGGCCGACGAATCGACCATTTGCGTGACGAGCTTGAGCCATTCGCTTTGGAAGTCGTGGCCTTCGTCGACCATCACCGCCTGGTATTGCTCGCACGGAATCTGCTTGCGCTCGACGCCGCGGATCACGCCGTCGACCATCTCGTCGAACATCGCCTTGCCTTGCGGCGGAATCGGCTGGCCGTAAGCCACGAGTTGCTGGCGGCACCATTTGTGGAAGTGGCGCACGTGCACGCGCTCGGACAAGCCCTTGGCCGCGAACTGCGCGTCGAGCTTGACCGCCAAGGGCTCGTTGTAGCAAAGCACGAGGATGGGTTTGGCCGAAGGCGTCTGCGCCAGGTATTCGGCGCGATAGCCCAGGATCATCGTCTTGCCCGACCCGGCCACGCCGTGGATCACGCGGTGGCCTTCGCCCAGGCTGCGCGCGAGCTGCTCCTGCTGCAGGTCCATCACGCGCATGATGTCCGGCAGCGCGTCGGCTTCGTCGGCGAACAAGCTGCCTTGAACCGGAACCCGCACTTGCGGAAACATGATCCAGCGCACGCGCTCGAGCTGCGGCAACGACAAGGCCCGGCCGAACGCATGAGGGAACATCTGCCACAGCCTTTGCTGGAAGGCTTCCGCGTCGGCCGATTCCAGCATCTCGTCTTTGCAGATCACGAGATGGGGGTCGATCGCCTGGTCCAGCCCCGACTCCTCGAACTGCTTGCGCGTGATGTTCGTGAAGACGACGCCGCTGCCCCAGGGAAACGCCAGCTTGCCTTGGTGCGGCCCGTCGGCATGCACGAGCTGCGGGTCGCGCTCCAGCGCATTGACGACCTGGATCGCGCAGTGCCGGGCCTGGGCCGCGGGGTTGATCACCACCTTGGGCCGGCCGTCGGCCAGCAGCGTCCAGGCCTGCTTGCTGGCTTCCTGGATCGTGGCCAGGTGCCAGTCCTTGGCTTCCAGAATCAGCAGGCCGCGGCGCGGGTGGATGACGACAAAATCGGGGTGGGTCTGCTTCGGCCCCACGGGCACGTCGTACCAGAGAAGGTAGTCGTCGTCGAGCTTGGCTTCGAGGCGTTCGGCCAGGCGCCGCTCGCCGGCCGTCATGCGGGCCGCACAACTGCCGATTGCGGGAATGAGTACCGCCATGGTGTTATTCCTCCTCTGGCCCGAGGATAGGACAAGCGGCGGCCGGCCCCGCTTCGCGGACAGGCCGGTTCAGTATTCGCCCTTGATCACGAAGAACGAACCCCGGATGGTTCCTGCCAGCTTCGACTTCTGGCGCGCGAACTTGAATCGCGAAGCGAGCTCGGCCGGCACTTCCATGCCGTCGGAGAGCTTGAAGCCCACCGCGCGCTTGCCGCCGGCGTCGAGGGTGTAGAGCAGGTTGATCGACAAGCCGCTCTCGTAGAAGACATAGGCCCAGCGGATGTTCTCGACCTGGAAGATGGTCGATTCGAGCGGGGGCGAATCGATCACCAGCCCGCGTTCTTTCTCGAGGATGCGGTGGACGTAGGCGATCGTCTGCTGCGAGTTGCCCGCGGCTTGCACCGTGAAATCGTGGCCGTATTTGTTCTTGAAATAGCGGGCCTCGTTCGCGCGCAGCCCGGCAAGGGCCGCCGCGACCGGCGACGACTCGAGGCCGGTGGTCGAGACCTCGTTGAAATCCACGAGATAGGACATCACCGCCTCCTGCGCGTCTGGACTTATCGGGACAGCACGACATGCGTCGCCTGCGCCGACGCGACGTGCTGCGTGCATTGGAAGCCGAGCGCCACCAGATCGATTCCGGCCAGCAAGGCTTCACCCTGGCCGAGCAGGGTCGGCGACAAGGCCAGATGCAGTTCGTCGACCAGCCCGGCCTGCAGGTATTGGCGCACCGTCGCGACGCCGCCGCCGATGCGCACGTCGCGGCCGCCGGCGGCTTTCTTCGCCGCGTCCAGCGCCGCATGGATGCCTTCGGTGACGAAGTGAAACGTCGTCCCGCCTTGCATCTCGAGGGGTGGGCGGGCGTGGTGCGTGAGCACGAAGACCGGCACGTGATACGGCGGCTCATCGCCCCACCAGCCTTTCCAGGACTCGTCGGGCCAGGGCCCGCGCACCGGGCCGAACATGTTGCGCCCCAGGATCCAGGCGCCCACGTCGACGAAGCTTCGCACCGCGAAGTCGTCGTCGACACCGGTCTCGCCCCCGTCGCCGCCGCCATGCATGCGCTGGAAGGTGCGGGTCGGGAAGAACCACTGCATCAGCGACGGGCCACCCACCCCCAAGGGGTTTTCGAGGCTCTGGTTGGGGCCGGCACCGAAGCCGTCGACGGAAAGTCCGAAACAGGCCACCTTGACCTTCGACATGAGACGTCTCCTTGCGGTGTGCGAAGCGGCGGGAGGCCTCGCCAGCGTCGGCATCCTAATCCCGGTGCCGGAAATGAAAGCGGCTCGGGGGCTTGTCGCCGCTGAGTCGTTGATGTTTCTGGCGGCTGGAGGCGGAATCGAAGCTGCCTTGGTCCTGGCACAGCAGGCGCTCAGCCGCCGCCGGCCGGCCCGGCCGGGCCCTGCAGCCCCGCCTGCCATTTGCGCCTCTGCTGTCGCAACCCGTCGAAGAGGGCCGCGGCCGTGCGCTCGGGAAAGCCCGCCGGCAGCAGCCTCTGCACGGTTGCGATGGCGGG
>JAGWTS010000356.1 GCA_028868875.1 Burkholderiales bacterium
TGCAGACGCGCCTCAGGCGCCGTCAATGCAGACGCGCCTCAGGCGCCGTCAATGCAGACGCGCCTCAGGCGCGTCGAGCACCGTGACCGCCGCATGGCCGACGCTGCCGGCCTCGATCTCGGCGGCGCTGGCTTCGCGCACGTCGCGCACCTGGATCGTCAGGCGCAGCGCCATGCCGGCGAGCGGATGGTTGCCGTCGAGCACCACGTGCGAGGGGTAGATCTCGGTCACGACGTAGATCGCATCGGCCGGCATGCCCGTCGTCGCATGGCCGGCGGGCAGGCCTTCGAAAGCCATTCCGGTTTCGAGCTGGTCCGGAAACAGCGAGCGGTTCTCGAAGCACACGAGCTCGGGCCGGTAGTCGCCGAAGGCCTGTTCGGGTTCGAGCTGGACCCGCAATTCGTCGCCGCAGGCGTGGCCTTGCAGCGCCTGCTCGACGCCGGCGAGCAGGTCGTTGCCGCCGTAGAAGAATTCGACCGGTGTCTCGAGTTCGTCGATGGGATGGTTCTGGGCGTCGGCCAGCAGCCAGGTCAGGCTCACGACGCAGGGGGCAGAGATCAACATGGCGGAATCATCGCATGCGGCTTTGCGCGTTCGCCCTGAACGACAATGGCCGGATGGACCTGAACGCCCCGCTCGCCCTGCTCGGAGGGCTGACGCCGGCGGCCTTCATGCGCCGCCACTGGCAGAAGAAGCCCTTGCTCGTGCGCCAGGCCTGGCCCGCCGCCGCCGCGCCGCTGGAGCGCGCCGCCCTGTTCGAACTGGCCGCCAGCGACGATGTCGAATCGCGCCTCGTCGACCGTCGTGACGGACGCTGGCGCGTGCGCCAGGGCCCGCTCGCGCGGCGCTCCCTGCCGCCCATCGCGCGCCCGCACTGGACGCTCCTCGTCCAGGGGCTGGACCTTCACGTCGCGGCGGCGCGCGAACTGCTGGAGCGCTTTCGCTTCATCCCCGACGCCCGCGTCGACGACCTGATGCTGTCCTGGGCCAGCGACGGCGGCGGGGTCGGCCCGCACCTGGACGACTACGACGTCTTCCTGATCCAGGTCCAGGGCCGGCGGCGCTGGCGCATCGGCCGCGTCGCCGACGCGTCCTGGCTCGAAGGCGTGCCGCTGAAGATCCTGCGCCGCTTCGAGCCCGAGCACGACTGGGTGCTCGAGCCCGGCGACCTGCTCTACCTGCCCCCCGGCTGGGGCCACGACGGTGTCGCCGAAGGCGAGTGCATGACCGCCTCGGCCGGCTTTCGCGTGCCTTCGCGGCAGGGTCTGGCGCGCGAGATCGTGCAGCGCCTGGCCGAGGGCGACGACGATTCGCCGTGCCGCCTGTACCGGGATCCGCGCCAGCCGGCCGCCGAGCGGCCGGCCGAGATCCCCGCGCCGCTGGCCGATTTCGCGCGCCGGGCCGTGCAGCGCGCGCTCGAGCGGGCCGGCGCGCTCGAGCGCGCGCTCGGTGAAGTGCTGAGCGAGCCCAAGCCGCGCGTCTGGTTCGAGGGCGGGGCGCCGCTGCGCCCGGGCCAGGGCGTGGTCGTCGACGCCAAGACGCGCATGCTCTACGACGCGCGCCACCTGTTCGTCAACGGCGAATCGTTCGAAGCGGGCGGGCGCGACGCGCGCCTCGTGCGGCGCCTCGCCGACGCGCGCCGGCTCGACGCGCACGACGTGGCGCGCCTCGGCGAAGGCGCGCGCGCGCTGATCGCCGATTGGGTGGCCGACGGCTGGTTGCACGGGAGTTCTTCATGAGCGAATTGCCCCCCGCGATCGAATCGCGCGCCGATTTCGCGGCGGCGCTGAATTGGGCCTTCGACCATTCGATGGCGCGCCCGGCGCGCCGAATCGTCTGCGTCGATCCGTCATTCGCCGATTGGCCGCTCGATGCACCGGCATTGCACGAGAAGCTCACGGCCTGGCTGCGCTTGCCGCAACGCCGGCTCGTCCTGCTGGCGCGGGATTTCGAGGCGCTGCCGCGCTGCCATCCGCGCTTCGTCGCCTGGCGCGTGGACTGGAGCCATGCGATCGAAACGCGCATGCCCCAGGAGGGGGAGGCGCCCGAGTTGCCGACGCTCTTCGTCGACGATGCCGACCTCGCGGTGCAACTCGTCGACCGCCGCCATTGGCGCGGCCGGGCCGAACTCGATGCCGGCCAGGCGCGCTTGTGGCGCGATCGCATTGATGTTGTTTTGCAACGCTCGACGCCGGCATTCGCGCCCGACAGCCTGGGACTCTAGGGAATCCACCTATAAAGGCTATAATCTTTGGCTAGGCACAGGAGAGGCAACCTTTCCTTGTCTTCTCGGTGGGTCTCTGAGAGTTCTCGAAGAGCGCCCTCAATTTCCGATAAATGTTTGACCCATAAATCCTGAGGACAATCACATGAACAAGTCGCTCGTTCTGGCTGCGCTGGTGGCCGCCGTTGCTTTGGCCGCCTGCGGCAAGAAGGAAGAAGCTGCCGCTCCGGCCGCCGACGCCGCCGCCACCGCCGCCAGCGCTGCTGTCGACACCGCCGCCAGCGCCGCCGCCGGCGCTGCTTCCGCCGTCACCGGCGCCGCCGACACCGCTGCCTCCGCTGTTGCGGGCGCCGCCGACACCGCTGCTTCCGCCGTTGCGGGCGCCGCCGACAACGCCGCTTCCGCTGCCGCGGGCGCCGTCAAGGATGCCGCTGGCATGGCCGCTTCGGCCGTCAGCAAGTAAGCACAGACCCCCGAGGGTGACCGGCCGGTCCGCTTGCTGCGGCTGGCCGGCCACAAAAAAGCCGCCTGAGGGCGGCTTCTCGCATTTGGATCTCGATTCGGGTGCGAGCTCGACGCGAAAGGCCCGGGAGCGATCCCGGGCCTTTCGCTTTCAGCGCAGATCGTTCGTCAACTGATCGGCGATGCGCCGTGCGTTGTCGCCGCCGTCGGCCTGGCCCTTGGCGTCGAGCACCGCGATCCGGGTCTTGTCGCCGCTGGCGCTGAGCTGGATGCGGTAGCGCACGGGCCCGAGCTGCCCCGATTTGGCGCCGAAGAGCTTGGCGAAGAAGCCGGGCTCTTCCTTGTTGGCGTTCTTCGGGTCGACGTAGCGGATGTAGTACACGCCTGCGGCGCGGTCGCGGTCTTCGACCGTGTAGCCGTTGCGGTCGAGGGCGAGCCCGACCGAGCGCCACGCACGATCGAAAGAATCGTCGACTTCGAGCGCCGCGGTCGGTCCCGGAATCGGCCGCGCCCGGGCCGGCCCCTGGGGCACGCTGGCGGCCTGCGCCGCGGCCGCGGCCGCACGCTCGTCCGCCTGCGTCGGCTTGGGCGCCAGGGCCTCCATCAGCAGGCTCAGGTACTGGGCCTCGAGCTGCGGGTCGGCCGGACGCGGGCGCCATTCGGTGCTGGTCTTCTGGGCATCGGTGTAATGCTGCTCGATGCCCTGATGCGTGATGAACACTTCGCTGCCGCTGGCCGTGCGCTCGATGCGCGTGCGGAAGCGGTCGCGCAGCCCGGTGTCCCAGGCCTTGTCGAAGACGCGCCCGAGCGTGCGCCGGAGGAAATCGTCGGGCAGCTTGCTGCGGTCTTCGAACCAGTCGGTTTCCATGACGCCCGCAGTGGCGTCGGCGCTGGCGATCTTGAAGCCCTTCTTTTCCCAGAAGGCCTTGACCTGGGGCCACAACTGCTCGGGCGCCATCGGCACGGCGAGCCAGCGCTGGTTGCCGTCGCGCTCGAGGTGCATGCCGCCGAGCTTGTTGACCGCCACCATCGGCGGCGCGGCCTGTGCCGGGGCCGCGCCCGCCGGGCCGGCGCCGTCGGCGAGACCGGGCGAGGCCGCGGCGCTGATCGCACCGCCGCGCATGCCGTAGCGGTTCTCCTTGGCGAGCTGGGTCAGGTCCGGCGGCACCTCGAGGGGCTTGCTCTCGGCCGCTTTTTCCTGGTACGGCTCGCGCGGCTTCTCGCTCGAGAACCAGCCGCCGATCGTCGAACATCCGGCGAGCGAGGCGGCGAGGGCGATGGCCGTGAGCCGGGCAGGGGTGACGGCGGGGGATCGTTTCAAGGTGCTTGTCTCCGACACGGCCGCTTTTGGCGGCCGCGGGGTGGGGATGGGGTCTCGCTTGCTCAGCTCAGCAGCCCGGCGGCGCGCAGGGCCTGCTCGACGGTTGCCTCGCCAGCAGGCGTCAGCGGCACGAGCGGCAGGCGCAAATGGTTGGCGACCCGCCCCAGGCGCGCCAGCGCCCATTTGGTGGGCGCCGGACTGGGCTCGCAGAAGAGCTGGCGGTGCAGCGGCAGCAGCTGCAGGTGGATGGCGCTGGCGCGCCGCGCGTTGCCTTCGATCGCCGCCATGCACAGCTCGTGCATCAGGCGCGGCGCGACGTTGGCGCTGACACTGACGTTGCCCTTGCCGCCGAGCAGCATCAAGGCCACCGCGGTGCCGTCGTCGCCCGAGTAGATCGAGAAGCCGGCCGGCGCTTCCTTCACGAGCCAGGCCGCGCGCTCGATGTTGCCGGTGGCTTCCTTGATGCCGACGATGCCGCCGACCTGGGCTAGGCGCAGCACGGTGTCGTGCTGCAGGTCGGCCACGGTGCGCCCAGGCACGTTGTAGAGCACGACGGGCAGGTCCACGGCTTCGGCAATGGCGCGGAAATGGCGGTACATGCCCTCTGGTGAAGGCTTGTTGTAGTAGGGCACGACCTGCAGGCTGCAGTCGGCGCCGACCTGCTTGGCGAAGCGCGTGAGCTCGATCGCCTCGGCGGTGGAATTGGCGCCGGCGCCGGCCATGATCGGCAAGCGGCCCGCGGCGTGTTCGACCGCGACGCGGATGATCTCGCAATGTTCTTCGACATCGACCGTGGGCGATTCGCCAGTCGTGCCGACGACGCAGATGCAATCCGTGCCTTCGGAGATATGCCAGTCGATGAGACGGCGCAGGGTGTCGTAGTCGACGCTGCCGTCCGGGTGCATCGGCGTCACGAGTGCGACGATGCTGCCAACGATGGGTTTCATGCGCTGCCTGTTCCGCGTTACAAGCGGGCGATTTTAGCCGCCGGGCCCGGCTCCGCCCCGCAGCGCGGGCGCGGCGGCGGCGCCGAGTTGCGCGGCGATGCGCTGGACGATGCGCGCCGGGGCCTCGAGCCGGCCCTCTTCGTAGGCCACGACGCCGAGCCCGGCGGCGATTTCGAGCAGTTCGCCCCGGCGCAGCAGGAACTCGGGGCGGCGCGGCCGGCCCAGCGCTTCGTTGCCGTCGGCAAAGGTTTCGTGGAGGTAAAGCGCGCCTTCGGCCAGGCTGTCGCGCAGATGCGGCGCGAGCGGGCGCCAGAGGTAGTTCGTGACGATGACGGCGTCGAAGCGGCGGCCGGGCAAGGGCCAGGGGCCGGACTCGAGGTCGGCGACGACGATCTCGGCAAGCCCCGCCAGGGGCGCGAGCGCTTCGGCGTCGCGGTCGACCCCGGTGACGGCGAAGCCGCGCGCGGCGAGCCAGCGCAGATGGCGGCCGCTGCCGCAGGCCAGGTCGAGGACGCTGCCGCCCGGGCGGATCAGGTGGGCCCAGCGCGCGACCCAGTCGGAAACCTCTTGCATTGCCGGATTGTCCGCGATGGGCTTCGCCGGGCTCGGGCGGCCGGTGCCGATCCCTAGAATCTGCCGCCTATGGCCACGAAACAAGGCAACTACGCCGAAGCCTCGATCCGCGTGCTCAAGGGCCTCGAGCCCGTCAAGCAGCGCCCGGGCATGTACACCCGAACCGACAACCCCATGCACATCGTGCAGGAGGTCATCGACAACGCCGCCGACGAAGCCCTGGCCGGATTCGGCCGGCGCATCGCCGTCACGCTTTACGCCGACGGCTCGGTCGGCGTCGAGGACGACGGCCGCGGCATCCCTTTCGGCCTGCAC
>JAGWTS010000357.1 GCA_028868875.1 Burkholderiales bacterium
ACGGCTACTTCCGCACCGGCGACGTGGGCCAGTTCGACGAGCGCGGCTTCCTCAAGATCGTCGATCGCAAGAAGGACATGGTCATCGTCTCGGGCTTCAACGTCTACCCCAACGATGTCGAGGCGGTGGCATCGGCCTGCCCCGGCGTGGCCGAGTGCGCCTGCGTCGGCGTGCCCGACGACAAGACCGGCGAGGCGGTCAAGCTGTTCGTCGTGCGCATGCCCGGCGCCACGCTGACCGAGGCCGAGGTGATCGCCCATTGCCGCACCGGCATGACCGGCTACAAGGTGCCCAAGATCGTGCGCTTCGTCGATGCGCTGCCCAAGAGCGTGGTGGGCAAGATCCTGCGGCGCGACCTGCGCAACCTGGCCTGATCGCGCCAGGCGCCTGCCGGGGGGCTGATGGATCCGGCCCGAGTCGCGCTTCTTCCACCCAGTCAGCAACCGGAAGCTTCATGAAGAATCGCCTGATCCCTGCGGCCGCCGCCACCCCCCTCGCCACCGGCCTGGCCCAGGCGTCCAAGCCGCCCGCGAGCGCCGCCGACTCCGACCCGGTCACGCTGGGCTGGATGGTCGGCTCGCCTCCGCCGGCCGACAAGCTGATCCGCTGGGCGGACATGTCGTTCTTCCGCTTCCCGCAATACCGCTGGACGTTCGCCAACTTCCGCCAGCTGCTGCCCACTACGAACGTGTCGCGCGGCGACGCTGCGGTGGCCGTGCTGCCGCGCGCCGAGCGCAGCGACATCGACGGCGTCAGCTTCCAGCCGCTCGGGAGCACCGACACCATGACCTGGGCCCGATCGCTCGAGGCCAACTACACCGACGCGATCATCGTGCTGCACAAGGGCCGCGTCGTCTACGAACGCTATTTCGGCGTCATGGACGCGAGTCGGCCGCACGCGGCGATGTCGGTGACGAAGTCCCTCTTCGGCACCCTGGCCGCGATGCTCGTCGCCGAGGGCACGCTCGACCCGAACGCCCTTGTCACCCGCTACATCCCGGAACTGAAGGACACGGCCTACGGCGACGCCTCGGTGCGCGAAGTCATGGACATGACCGTGGGCGTGAAGTTTTCCGAGGACTACGCCGACCCCCAGGCTGAGATCTGGGAGCATCTGCGCGCCGGCGGTGTCTTCCCGCGCGCGCCGGGGTCCACCGGGCCGCAGGGCTTCCAGCAGTTCCTGCTCGGCTCGAAGAAGGAGGGCGAGCATGGCCAGGCCTTCGGCTACAAGACCATCAACTCCGACGTGCTGGGCTGGCTGATCGCGCGCGCCAGCGGCGAGCCGGTGGGCCGCCTGTTCACCGAGCGCATCTGGAGCAAGCTCGGCGCCGAGCACGATGCCTACATGATCGTCGACAGCACCGGCTACGAATTCGCCGGCGGTGGCTTCAACGCCACGCTGCGCGACATGGCGCGCTTCGGCGAGATGATGCGTCTCGAAGGGCGCTTCAACGGCCAGCAGATCGTGCCCAGGGCGGTGGTGGACGAGATCCGCCGCGGCGGCAGCCAGGCCAAATTCGCGAAAGCCGGTTTCAGCACGCTGCCGGGTTGGCGCTACCACGACATGTGGTGGCTGTCGAACGACGAGGACGGCGCCTACGCGGCACGCGGCATCCATGGCCAGACCGTCTACATCGATCCCAAGGCCGAGATGGTGATCGCGCGCTTTGCCTCGCATCCACAGGCGGCAAACGCCCACCTCGACCCCACGTCGCTGCCGGCCTATCGGGCGCTGGGCAGGTTCCTGATGCGTTGAGACAGGTCGAGAACCTGTTCCCCTTGGCCCATGCCCCCCATTTCAATGCCAACCACCTCCGTCCCGGGCGACGCCCCCACCCTGATCGAAGCCAGCGTCGCCCAGTTCCACCATGGCGACCATCCGTTTTCGATCGAGATGCTCCACGTCGACGGCCAGCTGCTGCGCGTCGGCCGCCAGGCCGGCCGCCATGCGGGACGTGCGGGCGGCCTGCCGCTGCTGCTGTTCAACGGCATCGGCGGCAATATCGAGTTGCTGGGGCCGATCGCGGGCTGGATGCCGGAGCGCGAGGTCATCACCTTCGACATCCCCGGGGTCGGCCACTCGCCGCTGCCCTCGCGCCCGTACCGCATGAAGGGCGTGGCCCGGCTCGCTGCCGGGGTGCTCGATCACTACGGCCACGAGCAGGCCGACGTGCTGGGCGTTTCCTGGGGCGGCGCTGCGGCACAGCAGTTCGCGCGCAGCCAGGCGGCACGCTGCCGCCGCCTCATCCTGTGCGCCACCGCCACCGGCATGTTCATGATCCCGGCGCGGCCCTCGGTGCTGCTGAAGATGGCGACGCCGCGCCGCTACATCAGCAAGAGCTACGCCCGATCGATCAGCGGCGACATCTACGGGGGCGACTATCGCCGCGACCCCGATCTGGCGGGTCGGCACTTCAAGCACATCAAGTGGCAGTCGCGCCTGGGCTACTACCTCCAGATCGCCGCCGGCACGGGCTGGACCAGCGTGCACTGGCTGCACCGCCTGCAGCAACCGACGCTGGTCATGGCCGGCAGCGACGATCCGCTGATCCCGTTCGCCAACGCCCGGCTGCTGCACAAGCTGATTCCGAACAGCGAGCTCGAGGTCTTCGACTGCGGGCACCTGTTCCTGATGACCCGTCCGCAGCAATGCGCGCGTTCGATCAACGAATTCCTGGACCGGCCCTGAGCCGCAACCACCCCCCGAAGGAGACCCCGATGAACATGGCCCGCAACACCCCCGCCGACCTGGCTGCCCGAGTCGGCCAGGAGATCGGCGTCTCGTCCTGGATCGCCGTCGACCAGTCGCGCATCGACGAGTTCGCCCATTGCACCGACGACCACCAGTGGATCCACGTCGACGTCGAGCGCGCCACGCGCGAGAGCCCGTTCAAGGCCCCAATCGCCCACGGCTACCTGACGCTGGCCCTGCTCGCGCCGATGAGCGTCGAGGCCTTGATGTCGCAGGTGCAGGCACGGCAGGTCGTCAACTACGGGCTCGACAAGGTGCGCTTCCTGGCGCCGGTGCGCGCCGGCCGCCGCATCCGCAACCGCGTCAAGATCGTCGCCGTCGAAGACAAGGGCCAGGGCCGCTGGCTGCTGACGTCCGAGAACACGGTCGAGATCGAAGGCGAGGACAAGCCGGCATTGATCGCCACCGCGCTGGCGATGTTGATGTTCTGAGCAACCGAAGGACCCCCCCATGACGACCCAGCCCCCGAAGCGCAAGGCCGCCCCCCGGCCGGCGAAGAAAACCCCCGCGGCCGCGAAGGCGTCGCCCGCAGCCCGCAAGGCTGCGGCCCCAGCGGCTGCCAAGACGGCTTCGGCCCCGGCGGTCGCCAAGGTCGCTTCGGCCGCCTCGGCTCCTGCCGTCACTGCGGCCGCCAAGGCCTTGCGCGGCGGGCGGGCCGCGGCCAAGGCGATCAAGGACGGCGTCGCCGGCGCCGCGGGCGCGACGATGGGCGTCGCCAGCGACCTGACGGATCTGGTCTCCGAGGCCAGCCACAACACGCTCGCGATCAATCCCTTGATCGGCCTGTCGCGCAGCGACGTGGCCGGGGCCGCGAAGTCGCTGCTCAAGGCCGTGGCGGCGACGCCGAAGAAGGCGACCCTGCATTACGGCCGCTACCTCAAGGAGCTGACGCAGGTGGTGCAGGGCAAGTCGGCGCTGGCGCCCGAACCCCGGGACCGCCGCTTCGCCGACCCGGCGTGGAAGAACAACGCGCTCTACACGCGGCTGATGCAGTCCTACCTGGCGACGCAAAAGGAGCTGTCGAACTTCATCGACAGTTCCGAACTCGACAAGATCGAGAAGGGCCGGGCGCAGTTCTTCGCCTCGCTCGTGACCGACGCGCTGGCGCCCAGCAACTGGCTGCTGGGCAACCCCGCGGCGGTGCGCAAGATCATCGATACCGGCGGCGACAACCTCGTCAAGGGACTGAAGAACCTCGTCCACGACGTGCGCCACAACCACATGATGCCGTCGATGGTCGATGCCGCGCCGTTCAAGGTTGGCGAGAACCTCGCGACTTCTGCGGGGCAGGTGGTGTATCGACACGAGATGTTCGAGCTGCTGCAATTTGCGCCGACCACGCCCGAGGTGCATCGCCGCCCGCTCGTCATGTCGCCGCCGCAGGTCAACAAGTACTACGCGATCGACCTCACGCCCGACAAGAGCCTCGTGAAATGGGCCACCGATTCAGGCATCCAGCTCTTCGTCGTGAGCTGGCGCAACCCCACCGTCGAGCAACGCCACTGGGGCCTCGAGGACTACGTGATGGCGCTGGACGCCGCGGTCGACGTGGCGCGCCAGATCACCGGCAGCCCCGACGTCAACATGTGGGGTTCCTGCTCGGGCGGCATGACGCTGGCCGCCTACCTGGGCTGGCTCGCGGCCCAGGGCGACAAGAAGGTCGTCAACACCACCTGGGCCGTGTGCGTGCTGAATTCGGAGGCGGCGATCGAGGACTCGACCCTCGGGCTGTTCAACTCGCCGGCGACGATCCGCGCCGCGAAGGCGCGTTCGCGCCGCAAGGGCATCGTCAGCGGCGAGGAGATGGCCTCGATGTTCGCCTGGCTGCGACCGAACGACCTGATCTGGAACTATTGGGTCAACAACTACCTGCTCGGCAACAGCCCGCCCGCCTACGACGTGCTGGCCTGGAATGCCGACACCACGCGCCTGCCCGGCCAGTACCACTGCGACCTGCTCGACATGGTCGAGAAGAATCCGTACGTGAACCCGGGATCGCTGGAAATCGGCGGCTTGGCCGTCGACATGCGCCAGGTCGAACTGGGGGCCTACGTGATCGCCGGCATCACCGACCACATCACGCCCTGGCGCGCCTGCTACGGTACGGCGCGGCTGTTCGGTCCGAAGACGACCTTCGTCCTGGCCAACGCAGGCCATCTGCAGAGCATGATCAACCCGCCGGGCGTGCCGAAGTCCTATTTCTTCACCGCGCCGGCGAACGTCGAAGACCCGATGCAATGGGCCGAGTCGGTCCAGCCGGCGCGCCAGGAAGGCAGCTGGTGGCCGCATTGGCGGGGCTGGATCCAGGGCAAGTCGGGTGAGACCATCAAGGCGCCGCCCAAGCTCGGATCGCGCAAGCACAAGCCGCTGGGCGCCGCACCGGGCAGCTACGTCTTCGAGCCTTGATGCACGCCCCCGCCGCGCTGCCAAACCCCAAGCCCCTACAGGAGTCCGAGCCATGCTGATCGATCAATTGCTGCCGCGTGATCTGTTCCGGAACAAGACCGTCTTCGTCACCGGGGGCGGCAGCGGCATCAACCTCGGCGTGGCGAAGAACTTCGCGGCCCTGGGGGCGCACGTGGCCATCTGTGGCCGCACCCAGGACAAGCTCGATGCGGCGGCGGTCGAGTTGCGCGCGATCAATGCCAGAGTCGGTGCCAAGGTGTGCGCCGTGGCCGCCGACGTGCGCGACGCGGCCGCACTGGAGGCTGCCTTCGCCCGCAGCGAGGCCGAACTGGGGCCGATGGACGTGCTGGTCAGCGGCGCGGCCGGCAACTTCCTCGCACCGGCCGAGAAGTTGTCGCCCAACGGCTTCAAGACCGTGATCGACATCGACCTGATCGGCTCGTTCAACGCTTCGCGCAGCGCCTTCGCGCAGTTGCAGCGCACGCGCGGCTGCCTGATCTACATCTCGGCCGGCATGGCGTACATGCCGCATGCCTTCCAGGCCCATGTCGGTGCGGCCAAGGCCGGCATCGACATGCTGATGAAGAACCTGGCCATCGA
>JAGWTS010000358.1 GCA_028868875.1 Burkholderiales bacterium
CCGGCCCAGCGCGCCACGGACGCGGCGACCGCGAACACGCAGGGCAGCTTCGCGAAGGCGAATCTCGACATCGCGCGCATCCAGCGGCTGGCCGGCCCCTTCAGCTTCTATGGCCGCTACTCGAACCAATGGGCCGGCAAGAACCTGGATTCGTCCGAGCAATTCAACCTCGGCGGCTATTACGGCGTGCGCGCCTATCCGCTGGGCGAAGGCGTGGGTGCCGCGGGCTGGTTCGCGCAGCTCGAGCTGCGCTATGCCATGGGCGCGGTGACCCCGTTCGCCTTCTACGACCTGGGTGCATCGCGCGCCAACGTCACCTCATGGGATGCCAACTCGAACGCCACCCGTTCGATCGCGGGTTCCGGCGTCGGCCTGCGCACCCTCTATGGCCCTTGGAGTGTCGACGGCACGCTCGCCTGGCGCACCCACGGCGGGCCGGCCACTTCGGACTCCAGGGACGCCGATCCGCGCCTGTTCGTCATGGTCGGGCGCCGCTTCTGACGCTCAGCCTGCGGCGGCCAGCGCCGGCGCGACCGCCTCTTCCACCGCCTGGCGCAGCCAGCGGTGCATCGGGTCGGCGTGGTGGCGCGCATGCCAGACGAGGTACATCGGCAGCGGCGGGCAATCCAGCGGCGGCTCGGCCCAGGCCAGGTCGCGCATCAAGGTGTGGCGCAGCAGCGCCGGGGCGGTCGCGAGCCAGGGCGTGTGGCGGACGAAGGCGGCCACGCCTGCGAAGCCCGGCACGCTGACGACGAAGCGGCGCAGCACCCCGCGCTCGACCAGCACCTGATCGAGGTCGAGCCGGCGCCGCGGTTCGTAGACCACGGTGACGTGCTCGGCCGCGAGGTACTCCGCCAGGTCGGCCGGGGCGCGGCGCTGTGCGGCGTCGTAGAACACCGCGTAGCGGTCCTCGAAGAGGCGCTTTTGCATCAGGTCGGCGACCTGGGGCGGACGCGGCGAGATCACGATCTGGCACTGGCCGTCGCGCAGCATCTCGGGCTCGGGCACGCCCGAAGGGATGATGCGCAGCGTCAAGCCCGGCGCCTGCTCGCGCAGCCGGCGCAGCACGCCGGGCAGCAGCAGCTCGCGCTGCAGGTCGTTGGCGGCGATGGTCACGGTGGCCTCGAAGCGCGCCGGATCGAACCCGCCCAGCGTCACGAAGCCGCGCATGTCGTCGAGCAGGGCGCGCGCGCGCTGCGCCAGCTGCTCGGCCCGCACCGTCGGCACGATGCCGCGGCCGGAGCGGATGAACAGCGGGTCGCCGACGATGACGCGCAGCTTGTCCAGCAGATGGCTCACCGCCGACTGCGTCACCCCCAGGCGATGGGCGGCGCGCGTGATCGATCCCTCTTCGATCACGGCCACGAGCAATTGCAGCAAATGGCCGTCGAGGTCGGAATGATCGAATTGGCTCATGCGTCGAATGGTCCGTGTACGCTTTTTCGAGATGATGCCCCGGCCGATACTGGCGCCGACCCCCCGAACTGTGCCGCGCTTGATCTGCGGCAAACCCAGGAGACATCCCCGATGGCCCAGCCGACCAAGCCCCGCATCCCGGGCACCGTGATCTTCGACGGCGAGCAGGCCCGCAAGGGCTATGCGCTGAACAAGATGTGCTATTCGTTCAACGAGCGCGCCGCGCGCGAGGCCTTCCTCGCCGACGAAGACGCCTACTGCGCCAAGTTCGGCCTCAACCCCGAGCAGCGCGCCGCGATCGCCGCGCGCAACGTGCTGCAGTTGATCGCCGCCGGCGGCAATGCCTATTACCTGGCCAAGTTCGCCGGCATCTTCAAGCTCGACATGCAGGACATCGGCGCCCAGCAGACCGGGATGACGAAGGACGAATTCAAGGCCAGGCTGGTCGCGGCGCGCGGCTGAGGCCACCTACCGAAACGAGAGAACAGACATGGCCAAGATCATCGGTGGCGTCACCACCTCCCACGTGCCCGCGATCGGCGGCGCGATCGCCAAGGGCTTGCAGCAGGATCCTTACTGGAAGCCGTTCTTCGACGGCTTCATCCCCGTGCGCCACTGGCTCGCGGAGACGAAGCCCGACACCGTCGTCGTCATCTACAACGACCACGGCCTGAACTTCTTCCTCGACAAGATGCCCACCTTCGCGGTCGGCGCAGCGCCCGAATACCGCAATGCCGACGAAGGCTGGGGCATTCCGCAGCTGCCGGCGTTTGCCGGCAACCAGGACCTGTCCTGGCATCTGATCGAATCGCTGGTGGCCGACGAGTTCGACATCACGAGCTGCCAGGAGATGGCGGTCGACCATGCCTTCACGCTGCCGATGGCCTTGCTGTGGCCGGACCAGAAATGGCCGGTCAAGGTGGTGCCGGTCTGCATCAACACCGTCCAGGCGCCGCTGCCCAGCGCCTTGCGCTGCTGGAAGCTGGGGCAGGCCCTCGGCCGCGCCGTGGCCTCGTTTCCGGGCGACGAGCGGGTGCTCGTGCTCGGCACCGGCGGCCTCTCGCACCAGCTCGACGGCGAGCGCGCCGGCTTCATCAACAAGGAGTTCGACCTTCAGTTCATGCGCAGCCTGGTCGAGGACCCGACCTGGGCGACGCGCTTCTCGACCTTCGAACTCGTCGAGAAGACCGGCACCCAGGGCGTCGAGCTGCTGATGTGGCTCGCCACGCGCGCCGCCCTGGGCGAGCGGGTGAAGCAGCTGCACACCAACTACCACATCCCGATCTCGAACACCGCCTCCGGGCTGATGCTGCTCGAGAGCTGCTGACGCTCCCCCCGAAGCGCCTTCGGCGCTCCCCCCCCCGGGGGGGCACCGCCAGCGGCCCGGCGAAGCCGGCTCCGCGGCGGTCGCTTGCGCGATCGATTCGTGCGTCGAGAGTCCCGATGGCTGGCGCCGAAAGCCGACACGCCTTCCCTCAGGGCCGCGGCGCGTTGACCCGGGCCGCCACCGTCTCGATCAGCGCCGCCACCTTCTGCGCCGCCGGCGAGGGCGTGCGGTTGCGCAGGCGCGCCAGGCCCATTTCCGCATACAGCGGCGGCATGTCGCGCAGTACGAGCCGGCGCAAGACGCCGGACTCGGTCTCGGCGCGCACCGCGGCGTCGGTGAGCGCGAGCACGCTGTCGCCCTGGAGGACGACCGACTTGATCAGGCTCACGTCGTCGCATTCCAGCGCCAGCGCCGCCGGCGCGCCGAGCGGCAACCCGAGCGCGGCCGCCAGCCCCGTCTTCACCGCGTCGGGCAGGCGCACCGAGGCGATGCCGCAGGCCCAGGCCTCGATGAGGCTCGCCTCGCGCCCGGCCAGCCGATGGCCGGCGCGCACATACAGCCCGGCATGCTGGCGCCCGAGCGGGCGCAGCTCGAGCGCCGCGTCGACGGGCATCTCGCGCACGTCGCCGACCAGGAACTCGATCTCCTCGGCCTGCAGATGGGCGAGCAGCAGCTTCCAGTTGTTGACCTCGACGCGAAAGCCGATCTCGGGGAAATCGCGCCGCAGCGCCGTGAGCACCGCGGGCAGCAGCGTCGTCGCCGGCAAGGGCCCGGCGCCGAATGCGGTGTCGCCGAGGCGGCTGTCGCGGTAGAGCGCGACATCGCGCTGCACGCAGCGGGCGTCGAAGAGGAGGCGGCGCGCGCGCTCGACGAGGAAGACGCCCGCCGGCGTGGGCCGCACCGCGCCCGCCTCGCGCTCGAAAAGCCGCAGGCCGAGCTGCGATTCGATCGCCTGGATGCTGCGGCTGAAGGCCGGCTGGCTCAGGTTGACGCGCTCGGCCGCGCGCGCGAAATGGCACTCGTCGGCGAGCGCGACGAGGTGTTGAAGGCGGCGCAGGTCGAGCACGGACTCAATGTGTCATGCGCATCAGGATGTTGTCAACAATGCATTGGACACATCAGATGGTGCTGAACAGAATTCGCCGCGCCACAAGAAGGCCGACGCGAAGGAGACACGAGTCATGAGCCCTCTGATCCAGGACATTCTTGCCCTCCTCATCCTGGTCGGCTTTGCCGGCATGGAATGGGGCTCGCGCCGCTACGCCAAGACGGTGAACGCGAGCAGCGACGACACCCGGCTCGAGATCTTCATGCTGCTCGCCCTCATCGCGGTGGCGCAGCCGCTCTCGATCCTCGTCACCGACCGGCTCTGCGCCTGGCTCATCCCGCTCCAGCGCGGGGCCTGGAAAAACCTTCCCTGGTGGGCGATGCTGGGGCTGTTCCTGATCGTCGACGACATGACGCAGTACTGGTGGCACCGTGTGTCGCACAGCCCGCTGCTGTGGCCGCTGCACCGCGCCCACCATTCGGCCACCTACATGAGCATCCGCATCACCTACCGCAACAACTTCTTCTACTACCTGCTGATGCCGGGGCTGTGGTTCTCGGGCGTGGCGCTCTACCTGGGATTCGGCGCCGTCTACGGCATCTATTACACGGCCAAGATCCTCATCATCATCGGCGCCCATTCGGCCTGGCCCTGGGACGCGCCGCTGTACCGCATCAAGGCCTTGCGCCCGGTGATGTGGCTGGTCCAGCGCACGATCTCGACGCCGGCCACGCATTGGGCGCACCACGCGCTCACCAACGCCGACGGCATCGGCCACTACAAGGGCAACTTCGGCAACATGCTCTTCGTCTGGGACATGATCTTCGGCAGCGCCCACATCACCCAGCAATACCCGCCGGCGGTCGGGCTGCAGGACGACCGCCTTTTCGGCAAGGAGCGCTGGTTCCACGAGATGTTCTACCCGCTGCTGCAGTCGCGGCGTGAACATTCGGCGCTGCGGCTGGGCGGGCGCGCCTATGCCGAGGAAGAGACGCGCTCGGACATCGGCCCGGCGCCAAACGTGAGTTGAGCGCGGCGGCGGCGCCCGGGGGCTACCGCCCTGCGTGGACGAGTTCGCCCGGCACCGCGAGCGTGCCGCTGCGCCCGGGCACGCTGCCGATGCCGGCGCGGCGGCGCGGCAGGGTCGCGGCGTCGAAGCCGGCCGCGAGGTCGCGCACCGAGACCAGCTCGTGCCCTTGGGCGCGCCAGCCCGCGAGCAGGCGCTCGAAGGTCGGCAGCAGCTTCTGGCCTTCGAGCTCGGCGTGCAGCGTGTAGACCTGGGGCGTGGTGGCGGCCGCCGTGGCGTCGAGCAGGGCGCGGTGGACGTTGTCGGGCGTCCAGCCGTCCAGGCCGATGAGTTCGTCCAGCGTCGGCAGCGTGGTCGGGAACTGCGGCGGGCCGATCGGCCGGCCTTGCGCGTCGACGGTCTGGTAGGGCGCCGGCCCGCGCCCGTCCGAGGCGATGCGGTAGCCCAGCTCGCTCTCGATGCGGTAGGCCGCCTCGTTCATCTGCCAGCCGGCGGCGCCATGCAGGGCGGGGCTTGCGCCGAAGACCTCGGCAAAGCGCTCGGTGGCGCGGCGCAGCTCGCGCCGCGTCCAGTCAACGCCCGCCCGGGCCACGCCGTCCTGCCAGCGCACGTGGTCCCAGGTGTGGACGCCGCATTCGAAGCCGGCGCGCGCCACCGCGCGCAGGGTGTCGGCCTCGCGCCGGCCGATGTCCGGGCCGGGCAGCAGCACGCCGTACATCAGCGTCTTCAGGCCGTAATGCTCCAGCACCGAGGTGCGCGCCACCTTGCCGAAGAAGCCCGGCCGCAGCGCACGCCGGATCGCGCGCCCGGTGTGGTCGGGGCCGAGGCTGAAGAGAAAGCTCGCCCCGGCGCCCGCGCGTTCCAGCGCGCGCACGAGCGCCGGCACGCCTTCGCGCGTGCCGCGGAAGGTGTCGACGTCGACCTTGAGGGCGATCTTCA
>JAGWTS010000031.1 GCA_028868875.1 Burkholderiales bacterium
GTGCGCTCGAACTGGATGAACCTGATCCGCGCCACCAAGCGCCTGACCTGGTTCAACGTCGGCTTCGGCCAGCTCGCCAACCTGTTCCCGCTGCTCGCCGCCGCGCCGCGCTACTTCAGCCACGCGATCCAGCTCGGCGGCCTGATGCAGACGGCGCAGGCCTTCGGCCAGGTGCAGGGAGCGATGAGCTGGTTCGTCGACGCCTACTTCGGCCTCGCCGACTGGCAGGCCACCGTGCTCCGCCTGGCCGGCTTCGAGGCCGCGCTGCGCGAGCCGCAGGGCGCGGGGGCCCTGCCCGAGAGCCGCGGCGCGCTGTGCGCGGTCGACGGCCTCGCGGTCGCGACCCCCGACGGCCACGCCCTGTTCGAGGTCGAAGCGTTGCGCCTCGAGGCCGGCGAGCGCCTGCTCGTCGAAGGCCCGTCGGGCAGCGGCAAGAGCTCGCTGCTGCGCCAGCTCGCGGGGCTGTGGCCGGCGTCGCGCGGGCGCATCAGCATGCCGGAGTTCGGCGCCACGGTCTTCGTGCCGCAACGCCCCTACCTGCCCGCGGGCAGCCTGGCCGAAGCCCTGGCCTACCCGCACCCGACGCACGACTGGTCGCACGACGCGATGAAGCGCGCCCTGCGCGGCGCCGGCCTGGCCGAGTTGGTGCCCGAGCTCGATCGCCCGGAGCGATGGGGCCAGCGCCTGTCCCCGGGCGAGCAGCAGCGGCTGCAGTTCGCGCGGCTGCTGCTGCAGCGGCCCGACTGGATCTTCCTCGACGAAGCCACCTCGGCGCTCGACGACGAGGCCCAGAAGGCGCTATACGAGGGCTTGTTCGCGGCGCTGCCCGGGGCCGCGGTGCTCAGCGTGGGCCACCGCACGGCTCTGCGGCGGATGCATGAGCGCCGCGCTGCGGTGCGCGCCGGCCGCCTCGTCGAGGACGACATCGTGGCGCGCGATCTGCAGCACGCCGCCACGGTGATCAGTCTCCGCTGAAGAAGCGCTCGACGAGGGCGATCTGCTCCGGGGTGTTGAGCGCCGGCGCATGGCCGCAGCCGGCGATCGTCGCCACCACCGCGCGCGGGCCGCGCTGGCGCATGGCCTCGGCGGTGGCTGGCAGCAGCAGGTCGGACTCGGCGCCGCGCAGACACAGCACCGGCAGGTCGAGCGAATCCCAGGCCGCCCATTGCGTGTAGTCGTCGGGGTGGTGCACGAACTGCTGCACCAGCGCCGGGTCGTAGTGCGGCGTCACGCGGCCGTCGGGCAGGCGCCGCGCCGAGGTCTCGGCGAGGCGCCGCCATTGATCGTCGCCGAGCCAGCCATAGGGCTTGTAGACCGCGCGGAAATAGGCCTCGAGCTCGGTCATGGTCGCGAACGCGGGCGGGCTGCCGACGTAGCGGCGGATGCGTTCGAGCGCCGGCGCCGCCAGCTCCGGACCGATGTCGTTGAGCACGAGGCGGCGGATGCGCCCGCGCAGGGAACCGGCCGCCGCGCGCAGGCCGACGGCGCCGCCCATCGAGGTGCCGAGCCAATGGCAGCGTCCGATGCCGAGCTGGTCGAGCAGCGACGCCGCCTGGCGCTCGTAGAAGGCGAGGCAGTACTCGGCCGCCGGATCCGGGCTCCATTGGCTGAAGCCTCGGCCGATCGTGTCGGGGCAGAGGACGCGCCAGCGCGCGGCCAGGCGCGCCGCGATCGGATCCATGTCGCGCCCGGTGCGCGCCAGGCCGTGCCAGGCGACGACCACCTCCTCGTTCGCCGCGCCCCATTCGGTCAGGTGCAGTTCGCGCCCTGCGCAGACGAAGTAGCGCGAACGCATCAGCGCCGCCCGCCGCGCAGCGCGAAGGCGCGCAGCCGCCCGACGAGCCCGGTCGGGAAGTGGTAGACCGAGAGCACGAACAGCAGCCCGAGCCAGAACAGCCAGCGGTCGGGCGTGAGCAGGGTGCTCGCGAACGGCACGCCGGACAAGGCCTGGCTCGCGGCGCGCAGGCCGTCCTGGAGGTAGTTCTGGGCGAAGACGAAGACGACCGCGCCGAGCACCGCGCCGTACATCGTGCCCATGCCGCCGATGACGACGATGAGCAGGATGTCGAGCATGACCTCGAAGCCCAGGGTCGTGTCGGGGCCGGTGTAGCGCAGCCAGATCGCGAGCAGGGCGCCGGCCGCGGTGGCGAAGCCGGCGCCGATCACGTTCGACCAGGTGCGGTAGACGACGCCGCGAAAGCCGATCGCCTCGGCCCGGAAGTCGTTCTCGCGGATCGCCTGGAGCACGCGGCCGAAGGGCGAGTTGACGATGCGCAGCAGCAGCAGGAAGAGCACGGCCACGGCGAAGAACAGCAGGTAGTAGCTCGCGACGCGGCCCGCCAGCGGGGTCGTGAAGCTCAGGCCGTCCTCGCCGCCGGTGAAGTCCGAGAGCTGGGAGGCCAGGGTCTGGAAGGCCGAGGCCACGGCGAGCGTGATCATCGCGAAGAAGATCGCCTTCACGCGCAGGCTGAACAGGCCGATGACCAGGGCGAGCGCGAGCGAGAGGACGAGCGCGCCGGCGATGCCCAGCGCCAGCGCGCCCCAGCCCGGGCCGTACGCCGTGCTCGCGATGGCGACGCCGTAGGCGCCGATGCCGAAGAACATCGTGTGGGCGAAGCTGACGATGCCGGTGTAGCCCAGCAGCAGGTCGTAGCTCGCGACGAGCAGGATGAAGACGAGCATCTTCGCCGCCACGTCGAGCGACTTGCTGCCCGGGAACAGGAAAGGCGCGGCGCCGAGCCCGGCGACGATGACGACCAGGATCAACGCCAGGGCGCGGCTGCGCGGCGGGTCGTGCGACAGGACGCGGTCGAGCACGCGGTCGGGCCTCATCGGTTCGTCACCGGATAAAGCCCGCGCGGGCGCCAGAGCAGGATCGCGACCATGAGCCCGATGTTCGAGAACAGCGCCACCTTGGGCGCGAGAAAGCCGGTGTAGTTGGCGACGAGGCCGACGAGAAGGGCGCCGACGAAGCAGCCCAGCGTGCTGCCGAGCCCGCCGATGATGATGACGATGAAGAGCAGCACGTTGATCTGGGCCCCGATCTCGGCGGTGACGCTTTGCTGGTAGAGCCCCCACATCACGCCGCCGAGCCCGGCGAGTGCCGAACCGGCGACGAAGACGCCGACGAAGAGGCGGCGGATGCGGTAGCCCAGCGCCTCGACCATCTCGCGGTCCTGCACCCCGGCGCGCACGAGCAGGCCGAGCTTGGTGCGCTCGAGCGTCCAGGCCAGCGCGGCGAAGATCACGAGGCCGATCGCGACCGCGAGGACGCGGTATTTCTCGATCGCCGCCGAGTCGCCGAAGAAGGGCACGAGCAGCGCGCCGCGCAAGGCCTGGGGCAGGGGCAGCGGAATCTCCTCCGGGCCCCAGATCGCCTTGATGAGCTCCTGGCCCACGGTCATGCCGCCCATCGTGATCAGGATCTGCTTCAGGTGCTGGCCGTAGACCGGGCGCACGATGACGCGCTCGAAAGCCCAGCCGATGGCGCCGGCCACGGCCATCGCGGCGAGCATCGCGGCGAAGATCGCGCCCAGGTTCAGCGCCAGCGAGGACGAAGCCGACCAGGCCGCCATGCCCCCCATGACGCTCGTGGCGACGAAGGCGCCGACCGCGATGAAGACGCCGTGGCCGAAGTTGAGCACGTCCATGAGGCCGAAGACCAGGGTCAGGCCGGAGGCGATGACGAAGACGATGAGCCCCATCGCGAGGCCGGCGATGCTGAGCGTGAGCCAGGTCGAGGGCGAGCCCACGAGCGGCAGGGCGGCGAGCATGAGCCCGGCCAGCAAAGCGAGCGGGCGCCAGTCCGGCTTCATTGGTGCGCCCCGAGCGACAAGCCCAGCAAGCGCTGCTGCAGCGCTTCATCGGCGACGAGTTCGGCCATGCGCCCGCGGTGGACGACGACGCCGTTGTCCATGACCGCGACCGAATCGCCGAGGGCGCGCGCCATCGCGAAGTTCTGCTCGACGAGCAGCAGCGTCGTGCGCTGGGCCTTGAGTTCGCGCAGGCAGGCGATGAGGTTGTTGACGATCGAGGGCGCCAGGCCCTTGCTCGGCTCGTCGATCAGGATGAGCCGGCGCGGCTCGACGAGGGCGCGCGCCACGGCCAGCATCTGCTTCTGCCCGCCCGAGAGCTTGCCGGCCGGGTGGAGCCAGAACTTCTTCAGCGCCGGAAAGAGGCCGAAGATCCATTCGAGCCGGGCGCCGTCGATCTGCGCCGCGCGCCGCGCCGATCGCGCTGCGAGCAGCAGGTTCTCCTGCACCGTGAGGTCGCCGAACAGGCCCATGCTCTCGGGCACGTAGGCGATGCCGGCGCGCGCGATCTCGGGCGTCTTGCGCGCCTCGATCGCGTCGCCGCCGAAGCGGATGCGGCCGGCCGACGCGGCCCACAGCCCCATGATCGTGCGCAGCGTCGTCGTCTTGCCGGCGCCGTTGCGGCCGAGCAGCATCGTGACCTCGCCTTCGGGCACATCGAGGTCGACACCGTGCAGGATGTGGTATGCGCCGATGTGCGTGTGCACGCCTTCGAGGCTCAGGACGGCGTCATTCATGCTGGGAGCGCCCCCTCTCGGAGGGGGAGGGCCGGGAGAGGGAGTCCAGGGGTTCGGCCTGCGGGCCTGCCTCGGCGCCGACGGCGCCGAGGTAGGCTTGTTGCACCACCGGCATCGCGATCACCACCTCGGGCGCCCCATCCGCGACCTTGGCGCCGTTGTGGAGCACGACGATGCGGTCGGCCAGCTCACGCACCACGTCCATCTTGTGCTCGACGAGGAGGATGCAGCGGTCGCGCCGCTTCTTGAGTTCGCGGATCAGGTCGAGCACGACCGGCACCTCGTCGACGCTCATGCCGGCGGTGGGCTCGTCGAAAAGATAGACCTTGGGGTCCAGGGCCATCAGCAAGGCCACCTCGAGCTTGCGCTGGTCGCCGTGCGGCAGGCTTGCGGCATGGGCCTCGGCCTTGTCCGCGAGGCGCACCGCGGCGAGCAGCGCCTGCGCTTCGGCGATCCAGTCGCGCCGGTCGAGCCAGACGCTGAACAGCGACAGGCCGGCCCGGCCCCGCCCCTGCTCGCGCGCCTGCACCGCGAGGCGCACGTTCTCCAGCACCGCGAGGTTCGGGAACAACTGCGTCAGCTGGAAGGCGCGGCCGAGGCCGCGCCAGGCGCGGCGCGGCGCCGAGAGCGCGCTCAGGTCCTCGCCGTCGAGCAGCACCTGGCCTTCCGAGGCCGGCAGCTGGCCCGAGACGAGGTTGAAGTAGGTCGTCTTGCCGGCCCCGTTCGGGCCCACGATCGCGGTCAGCGTGCCGGCCTCGAAGCGGCACGACACATGGTCGACCGCCACGTGGCCGCCGAAGCGGATCGTCAGGTCGCGGGTCTCGAGCAAGGCGGCTTCAGCGGTGGTTGCGGATCGGGATATTCATCTCCTCGGGCTTGATCTCGTGCACGAGCTCGGGCACGCCCCAGGCGAAGGCCGGGTCGACCTTGATCCTGAAGTGGTACATCGACTGCATCGCCTGATGGTCTTCCTTGCGGAAGGTCATCTTGCCCTTGGGCGTCTCGAAGCTCATGCCTTCCATCGTCGAGATCAGCTTGTCGGTATTCGTGTCGCCCTGGGTCTTCTGGAGCGCATCGACGACCGCGATGGCCGCGCTCATGCCGCCGGCGGTGAAGAAGTCGGGCGGGGTCTTGAATTCCTTGTAGTGGGTCGCGACCAACCACTCGTTGACCGGGTTCTTCGGAATCCCGAAGTAGTAGTAGGTGGCGCCTTCCATGCCCGGGAACTGCTTGTAGGCGACCATCGCCGGCAGGATGTTGCCGCCGGTGGCGATCTCGATGCCGTAGCGCTTGAGGTCGAGGTCGGCGATCTTGAAGGGGTTCGCCGCGCCGGCCCAGTTGATGAAGATGACCTTGCGCCCGGGCTTGTCCTTCAAGGCGTCGATGAGGCGCTGGGCGCCGGCCGTGAAGTCGGTGGTGTTGATCGGCAGGTACTCTTCGTGGACGATCTTCGCGTGCTTGAGCGATTCCTTGAAGGCCTTGACGAAATCGCGGCCGAAGGCGTAGTCCTGGGCCAGGGTCGCGATGCTCACGCCCGGCTTGTCCAGTGCCACCGCGTTGCTCGCCGCGTCCTGGCTGCTGTTGCGCGCGGTGCGGAAGATGTACTTGTTCCACTTGTCGCCGGTGATGGCGTCGGCCACCGCAGGCTCGACGAGCAGGATCTTCTTGTATTCCGCCGCCACCGGCAGCATCGCCAGCGCGACGTTCGAGCCGGTGGTGCCCACCGCGAGGTCGACCTTGTCGTCGCCATAGGCTTCGGCGAGCAGGCTCTTGCCCAGTTCGGGCTTGCCCTGGTCGTCCTTCTGGATCACCACGAGCTTGTGGCCGGCCACCTTCATCGTGCCGCCGGTGGCGTAGTCCAGCCCCATCATGAAGCCGGTGATGGTCTGCTTGGCATAGGCTTCGAGCGGGCCTGTCTTGCCCGCGAGCAGGGCGATCCTGATGTCCTTGGGCGGCGCGGCCTGGGCGCCGACGGCGGCGGCGATCAGGGTCAGGGCGAGCGGGAACAGGCGTCGATTCATTCGCGGTCTCCTCGGGGAAATGTGAGGACCGGAGTGCAAGCTACGTGCCGGGCGCACTTCATCAGTGCAAACCCGGAGTTTTGGGTGCCTGGAAGGTGTTTTCGAGCTTCGAGCGCCTGTTTTTCAGGCACCGCATCGGAGCCGGATTGCCTTGATTTCAGGCAGATCCGCCGAACTGCCTGAATTTCAGCCTTGGATGGCGGCGAGCTCGGGGTAGCGCGAAAGTCGGTCGTAGAAGGCGGCGCGCGACATCTGCAGCAGGCGCGCCGCGGCGACGCGGTTGCCCGCGGTCGCGCGCAAGGCCGCGGCGATGGCATGGCGCTCGACTTCGGCCACCTGTTCGGGCAGGGGGCGCAGCGGCGCGCGTTCCGGCAGCGCCGGCATCGGCGCCAGCATCGGCGCCGGATCGGCAGCCGCCCGCTGCGCCGCAGGCGGGGCGGCCCCTGGTGCCGCCCCTCGCGCTGCCCCTTGCACTGGCCCTTGCGCAGGTGCCTGCATCGCCCCCGCGCCCGCCGGCGCCGCTTCGGCCACGCCGAGCGCGCCCGCAAAATGCCCCGGCTCGAGCACCGCGTCGTCGGTCATCAGGCTCGCCTGTTCGAGCGCATTGCGCAGCTCGCGGATGTTGCCGGGCCAGGGCCGCGCGGCCAGCCACTCCAGGGCCTCGGCGCTCAGGCTCTTGTGCGGCAGGCCGCTGCGGCGCGCGATGTCCTCGGCCAGCGACTCGACCAGCGCTTCCAAGTCGGCCAGGCGCTCGCGCAGCGGCGGCAGGCGGATCGGCAGCACGTTCAGGCGGTAGTACAGGTCGGCGCGAAAGCTCCCGTCGGCCACCATCGCCGCGAGGTCGCGGCTCGTCGCGGCGATGATGCGCACGTCGATGCGCTCGACCCGGTTGCTGCCCAGCGGCTCGATCTCCTGCTCCTGCAGCACGCGCAGCAGCTTGGCCTGCAAGGCCAGCGGCATGTCGCCGATCTCGTCCAGGAACAGGGTGCCGCCGTCGGCGATCTTGAACTTGCCCTCGCGCCCCTTGCGCTCGGCGCCGGTGAAGGCGCCGGGGGCGACGCCGAAGAACTCGGCTTCGAGCAGGGTGTCGGGCACGGCGGCGATGTTGACGCCCACGAACGGCCGCGCCGCGCGCCGCCCGGCGGCGTGGATGCCGTGCGCCAGCAACTCCTTGCCGGTGCCGGTCTCGCCCAGCAGCAGCACCGTGCTGTCGGTGCCGGCGACGCGCCGCGCCTGGCGCTTGACCTCGAGCGCCGCCGTGCTGGTGCCGATGAAGCTGGCGATGGTGTGCTTGGGCCGGCGCTCGGCCGCGAGTTGGCGCCGCGTGTCCTCGAGCTCGCGCTGCAGGCGGCTGAACTTGGCGATGAGCGGCTGCATCGTCGTCTCGGGATGGTCGAGCAGCACCATGCCGATGGCGCCGATGACCTCGCCCTGCTCGTCGCGCAGCGGCAGCCGGCTCACGAGAAAGGTGCCGGCGTGGTTGCTGAGCAGGTCCACCAGCATCGGCTGGCCGCTGTCGATGACCTGCGGCATCAAGGTGTTGGGCACCACCTCCTCGACGCGGCGGCCGACGAAATCGCCTTCGGCATGGCCCAGCGCCGGCAGAAAGCGCTTGTAGCCTTCGCTGATCCAGACGACGCGGTGCTCGCGGTCGACCACCATCATCCCCATCGCGCTCAGCGCGAAGGCGTCGAACAGACTGCGGTTCGCGAGTTCGAGAACCTTCTCGTCGTCGAGCGCGAGGCGGGAAGCCGGGCTGGCCATGGTGGCCCGCACTGTAATCGCTGCCTGCGCGGTGCGATCATCGGGGGGCAGCTCGCGCTGCAACCCCCCAGCTTTCCCGAGGGCCCGCCCATGCTCGACGAACTCCGCCAGGCTGCGACGCGCCAGCGCCGTGCCAGAACCCTGCGCGCCGCGCTGCTCGGCACGCGCCGCCTCGTCTCGGAACAAGGCGAGATGAACGGCCAGCCGATGGCGCGCGAACTCATCGAGCGCCTCGACCGTCTCGACGAGGACCAGCTCGACGACTATTTCGAGCACCTCGCGCGCGACCTCGATCCGGCGCCGCGCGAAGTCCTGCGCTGCGCCCAGGCCTATGCGGAGCAACCCGGCCCCGCCACCCTGCTCGCCTTGTCGCAGGCGGTCGAGTCGCCGCGCCAGGAGCTGCTGCGCCGCCTCAACCGCACGCCGGGCGGCACCGCCAGCATCCTGCGCCTGCGCCGCGCCCTGCTGCACCGCCTGGCCGAGCGGCCCGGATGGCAGTCGATCGAGGCCGACCTGCTGCACCTGCTCAGCTCGTGGTTCAACCCGGGTTTCCTGCGCCTCGAACGCGTGGACTGGCAGTCGCCGGCGCAGCTGCTCGAGAAACTCATCCTGCACGAGGCGGTGCACGAGATCGACGGCTGGGACGATCTGCGCCGGCGCCTGCAGCCCGACCGCCGCTGCTTCGCCTTCTTCCACCCCCAGCTGCCCGACGAGCCGCTGATCTTCGTCGAGGTGGCCCTGCTGCCCGAGATGCCGGCCGAGGTCGCGCCGCTCATCGACAAGGCCTCGACGCCGCTGCCGCCCGAGCAGTTCCGCTGCGCCGCCTTCTACAGCATCAGCAACTGCGAGCGCGGGCTGCGCGGCGTCTCGCTCGGCAACTTCCTGATCAAGCAGGTGGCCGAGCGGCTGCAGAAGGAACTGCCCGGGCTGCGCAGCTTCTGCACCTTGTCGCCGATTCCCGGCTTCGCCTCCTGGCTGCGCGGCGGGCCCGACCTCGCCGCCCTGCCCGCGCCGAAGGCGCAGGCGGCGCGCCTGGCCGCGGCCCATTCGACGCTGCTCGCGGCCTGCGACGGCGACCTCGGGGCCTTGCAGGGCGCACCCGGCCTCGCGCGCCTGGACGAGCCGGCCCAGGCGGCGCTGCTGGCGCTGGCCGCGGCCTACCTGCTGCACGTCTCGCCGACGCCGCACGGTGACCCGGTGGCGCGTTTTCACCTCGACAACGGCGCGCGCTTCGAGCGCCTGAACCCGCGCGCCAACCTCGCCCCCAAGGGGCTGCGCCAGTCCTTCGGACTGATGGTCAACTACCGCTACGATCTCTCCCGCATCGAGGCCAGCCACACCCAGTTCAGGCGCGGCGAAGTGGCGCATTCGCGCGCCGTGGCCGCCCTGGTCTGACAACCGACGCCCCGGCATCGCCCCCACACACCATGCCCAACAACAACCTCTTCGTCGCCCTGCGCGCCGCCTTTCCCGCCGATCTCGACCAGATCGCGATCAGCACCGCCGACAGCCCGACGCCGCTGGACTACACCTGGCGCGACCTCGACCGCGGCTCGGCGATGATCGCCAACCTGCTCGATTCGCTCGACCTGCCGCCGGCCTCGCGCGTCGCCGTGCAGGTGGAGAAGAGCGTCGAGGCGCTGATGCTCTACCTCGCGGTGCTGCGCGCCGGCCACGTCTACCTGCCGCTGAACACCGCCTACCAGGCCGGCGAGATCGAATACTTCGTCGGCAACGCCGAGCCCGCGGTGGTGGTGTGCTCGGCACGCAATTTCGACTGGGTCAGCCGCATCGCCTTCGCCGCCGGCACGCGCAACGTCTTCACCCTCGACGACGACCGCAGCGGCAGCCTGCTCGCGCGCGCGGTCTTCCATGCCGACCAGCATCAGCCGGCCGAACGCAGCGGCGACGACCTCGCCGCCATCCTCTACACCAGCGGCACGACCGGGCGCAGCAAGGGCGCGATGCTGAGCCACGACAACCTGCTCTCGAACGCACGCGTGCTCAAGGACTTCTGGGGCTGGACCGCGGGCGACGTGCTGATCCACGCCCTGCCGATCTTCCACGTCCACGGCCTGTTCGTCGCGATCCACGGCGCCTTGCTCAACGGCAGCCGCATGATCTGGTTCGCCCGCTTCGACCCCCGGGCCGTGCTCGCACGCCTGCCCGAGGCCACGGTGTTCATGGGCGTGCCGACGCTGTACGTGCGCCTGCTGGCCCAGCCCGGGCTCGACCGTGCGGCCTGCGCCCGCATGCGGCTGTTCGTCAGCGGCTCGGCGCCGCTCTTGATCGAGACCTTCGGCGAATGGCAGCAGCGCACCGGCCACACGATTCTCGAGCGCTACGGCATGAGCGAGACGCTGATGCTCACCTCCAACCCCTACCGGCCCGAGAGCGCGCGCCGCGGCGGCACCGTCGGCCCGGCCCTGCCCGGCGTGGCAGTGCGCGTGCACGACGACAAGGGCGGCCCCTTGCGCAGCGGCGAGATCGGCGGCATCGAGGTCAAGGGGCCGAACGTCTTCAAGGGCTACTGGCGCATGCCGGAGAAGACCGCCGACGAGTTCACGACCGACCTCTGGTTCAAGACCGGCGACGTCGGCCGCATCGACGAGGACGGCTACGTCACCATCGTCGGCCGCAGCAAGGACCTCATCATCAGCGGCGGCTACAACGTCTACCCGGCCGAGATCGAAGGCGTGATCAACGAGCTGCCGGGGGTCGCCGAATCGGCGGTGGTGGGCGTGGCGCACCCGGATTTCGGCGAGGCGGTGGTGGCGGTGGTCATCGCCCGCGCCGGGGCCAGCGTCGAGGCCGAGGCCGTGGTGGCTGCGCTCAAGTCGCGCATCGCCAACTTCAAGGTGCCCAAGCGGGTGTTCGTCGCCACCGAGCTGCCTCGCAACGCCATGGGCAAGGTGCAGAAGAACCTGCTGCGCGAGCAGCACAAGGGCTTGTTCGCGGCTGGAGCGGGCGCGCGCGAGCCGTAGCGGGGTTCGCTGTCGCAGTCGTCCTCGACGAGATCCGGACCGGCTTCGGCCGCGCCGGGCGCCTCTGGACGCAGGCCCGGGCGCCCGAGTTCGTGAAGAGGGTGCAGGCGCCGGCGCGCGGTCTCGTCCTGCTGAGCCGCGGCCACTCCGGCAACGCGATCCGCTTCCTCTGCCCGCCCACGATCCCCGAGGCGGTGTTCGAGGCAGCGCGGCAGATCCTCGAAGCCGCGCTGCTCGCGCCCTGACCGGCCTCAGACCTCGATCGCCGTCGTCTTCTTGACCGTGCGCAGCACGAGGATCGAGTTCGAGCGCGCGACGTTGGGCAGGCGCATCAGCACTTCGGTGTGGAAGCGCTCGAGGTCGTCGCCGTCGCGGTAGAGAAAGCGGATCAGGTAGTCGTTCGGCCCGGCGACGTAGTAGCAGTCCTGGATCCGGGGCTCGGCCTGGACCGCGCGCTCGAAGGCTTCGAGCGCCGCATTGCTCATCGACTCGAGATTGACGATCGTGAAGCTCGTTCCGGTCAGCCCGAGCGCGCGCTGGTTGAGCAAGGCCGTGTAGCCGGCGATGGAGCCCCCCTCTTCGAGCTGCTTCACGCGGCGCAGACAGGCCGACGCCGACAGGCCGACGCGTTGCGAGAGGTCGAGGTTCGAGATTCGTCCATCGGCTTGCAATTCGCGCAGGATGGCCTTGTCGATCGAATCCAGTTGCTGCGTTTTCGGGTGGGATTGCATCTTGTGCGGCGTTGCTCCGTGATGCCCGAATAATATTGCGTCAACAGGGGTAAGCGCTCAGCGCATACGCACCCCTATTGCGTGCCGGGCCGCCCATACTGGAATCCGATTGCACGGGGTTCCCCGCCCCGGCACGAACCCGATCCGGACCCGGCGGCAAGGCGCTCGCGCTCCCGCCGCCCACGGCAGCATGAACCCGCTCGAATTCGATCAACGGCTCGCCCGCGACTCCTACTACACGGCCACCGTGCAGCGCGGGCCCGGCCAGGCGCGGCTCGACGCCGCGATCGAGGCCGACGTCGCCATCGTCGGCGGCGGCCTCGCCGGCTTGTCGGCGGCGATCGAACTCGCCGACCGCGGCTTCCAGGTCGCCTTGCTCGAAGCGCGCGAAGTCGGCTCGGGCGCGAGCGGACGCAACGGCGGCCAGGCCATCCACGGCCTGGCCTGCGACCAGGGCGAGATCGAGCAGCAGCTCGGCCTGGCCGAAGCCAGGCGCATCTGGGCGATGACGATCGACGCCCTGGACCTGATCCGCCAGCGCTGCGCGCGCTTCGCCATCGACTGCGACTGGCGCGACGGCTTTCTCGGGCTGGCGGTGAACGCGCGCAAGGCCGCCGCCTTGCGCCGCTGGCGCGACCACATCGCCCAAGCCTACGACTACCCGCTCGAATGGATCGATACCGCCGCCATGCAGCGCTGGATCGCCAGCCCGCGCTACGTCGGCGGCATCAGCGACCCGCGCTCGGGCCATCTCCATCCGCTGAAGTACACGCTCGGGCTGGCGCGCGCCGCCGCCTCGCTCGGCGTGCGGATCTTCGAGAACAGCCCGGTGAAGGCGCTCGAACCCGGCCCGCGCCCGACGCTGCGCACCGAGCACGGCCTGGTTCGCGCCAAACAGGTGCTGCTCGCCGGCAACGTCTACCTCGACGGGCTGGCGCCCGCCCTCGAAGCGCGCATCATGCCCGTGGGCACCTACATCGCCTGCACGCAGGCGCTGGAACCGCGGCTCGCGGCGTCGCTCGTGCCGTCGGGCGCGGCCGTGTGCGACACCAACTTCGTGCTCGACTACTTCCGCCCGACCCCCGACCACCGCCTGCTCTACGGCGGGCGCGTGGCCTACGCACGCGCGATCCCGCGCAACCTGCGCCAGAGCATGGAGCGGCGCATGGTCGGCACCTTCCCGCAACTGCGCGGCACCAAGGTGGAGTTCAGCTGGGGCGGGTTCGTCGACATTTCCCTGAACCGGGCGCCGGACTTCGGCCGCCTGACGCCGGACTCGAACGTGTACTACCTGCAAGGCTTCTCCGGCCACGGCCTGGCCCTCACCGGCATGGCCGGGCGCATCGTGGCCGAGGCGATGGCCGGCGACGCAAGCCGCTTCGACACCTTCGCGCGTCTGCAGCACAAGCCATTCCCGGGCGGGCGCCTGCTGCGCACGCCGGCGCTCGTGCTCGGCACCGCCTACTACCGCATCAAGGATCTCGTGTGAACGCGCCGGGCCGCCATCGGCCAGAGGCCGAAGTCCTTCGGCAGGCATGGACAGTCCGCAGGGACCGTCCATGCCCGGCCTCAGCTCGCCAAGCGCTCACCCCGGAGCGCGCCAGCGCGCAGGCTCGCCCAGTGAACGCGCCCGAATCCAGGCCTCAGGCGGCCACGAAAAGGCCCGTGGTGCTGGGTCCGGCCTGCAACCGGGTTCTGGGCCCGCACCGGTTCCAGTTCGCGGGCACGAAGTACCCCGATTTCGTGCGCCTCGCCGGCTGCCTGCCGCTGGTCGTTCCAGGCATCGCGGCCGACGCGGTCGACGAACTGCTCGATCTCGCCGACGGCCTGCTGCTGACCGGCTCGCCATCGAACTTTCACCCGAGCCACTTCGGTGAAGGCGTGCACGATCCGCGCCTGCCGCTGGACCCCGAGCGCGATGCGGTGGCGGTGGCGCCGGGCGGGCGCCTCGACTCCTGGCTCGGGGCGCAGGAGTTCGAAGTCAATTCGCTCCACGGCCAGGGCGTGAACCGCCTCGCCCCGGGCGCCCGCGCTGATTCCGGGGCACCATGCACCACCTGCCCCGCGCGCAAGCGGTCCTCCGAATTCGACAACAAGCAGATCAACGTGGCAAAAGAACATTTCAGTTTCGCTGAACTCGAAAAGTGGCTCGACGATCACCGTGTGACGGAGATCGAATGCCTGGTACCCGACCTCACCGGCGTCGCGCGGGGCAAGATCCTGCCGCGCCAGAAGTTCACCGAAGACCGCGGCATGCGCCTGCCCGAGGCCATCGTCGCGATGGGCGTGACCGGTGAATTCCCCGAAGAGGGCCCGTACTACGACGTCATCAAGCCGACCGACCGCGACATGCACCTGCGGCCCGATCCGAGCACGGTGCGCATCGTGCCCTGGGCGACCGACCCCACGGCCCAGGTCATCCACGACTGCTACGACGAGCAGGGCGTGCTCGTGCCTTTCGCGCCGCGCTCGGTGCTGCGCCGCGTCTGCGACCTCTACGCCGCCGAAGGCTGGGCCCCGGTGGTGGCGCCCGAGGTCGAGTTCTATCTGGTCGGCCGCAACACCGACCCCGACGTGCCGCTGAAACCGCCGATCGGCCGCAGCGGGCGCAGCGAAACCTCGCGCCAGGCCTATTCGATCGACGCCGTGAACGAGTTCGACCCCTTGTTCGAGGACGTCTACGACTATTGCGAAAAGATGGAGCTGGGCGTGGACACGCTGATCCACGAGGTCGGCGCCGGGCAGATGGAGATCAACTTCTTCCACGACCACCCGCTGCAGCTGGCCGACGAGGTGTTCTTCTTCAAGCGCACCTTGCGCGAAGCGGCGATGCGCCACGACATGTACGCCACCTTCATGGCCAAGCCCATCGTCAACGAGCCGGGGAGCGCGATGCACGTGCACCAGAGCGTGGTCTCGACGGCGACGGGCAAGAACATCTTCAGCAACCCCGACGGCTCGGCCAGCGACGAGTTCTACTGGTACATCGGCGGGCTGCAGAAATACATTCCGGCGGCCATGGCGCTGTTCGCGCCCTACGTCAATTCCTACCGCCGGCTCGTGCGCGGCAAGGCCGCGCCGATCAACATCCAGTGGGGCACCGACAACCGCACCGTCGGCATCCGCTCGCCGGTGGCGGGGCCGGCGGCGCGGCGCATCGAGAACCGCGTCATCGGTGCCGACGCCAACCCCTACGTGGCGCTGGCGGCGACGCTGGCCTGCGGCTACCTGGGCATCAAGAACCGCATCGCCCCGACCCCCGAATGCCGGGGCGATGCCTACCTGGGCGACTTCCAGCTGCCGCGCAGCCTGGGCGAAGCCCTGACCCTGTTGCGCGGCGCAAAAGACCTGGCCACGGTGCTGGGCAGCGATTTCGTGACCGTCTATTCCGAGGTCAAGGAAATCGAATACGCCGAATTCATGAAAGTCATCTCCCCCTGGGAGCGCGAGCACTTGCTGCTGCACGTCTGACGGAGCCCGAACCCGTGAACACCTCGATCCCCTCGAAGCAAGGCACGAGCCGCACGACGGCGCAATGGCAGTCCGCCGATGCGGCGCATTTCCTGCACCCCTTCACCGATTTCCAGGCCCTGGCCAAGAAGGGTTCGCGCGTGATCACGCGCGCCGACAACATCTGGCTCTGGGACAGCGAAGGCCACAAGATCCTCGACGCGATGAGCGGGCTGTGGTGCGTCAACGTCGGCTACGGCCAGAAGAAGCTGATCGACGCGGCGACGCGCCAGCTCGGCCAGCTGCCGTTCTACAACGCGTTCTTCCAGACCGCGACCGAGCCCGCGATCGAACTCGCCGAGCTGCTCGCCGAAATCGCGCCGGCCTCGTTCCAGCACGTGTTCTTCACGAGCTCGGGCTCCGAAGCCAACGACACCAACGTGCGCATGGTGCGGCGCTACTGGGACCTGCTGGGGGCACCCGCGCGCCAGGTGATCATCAGCCGCAAGAACGCGTATCACGGCTCGACCATGGCCGGGGCCTCGCTCGGGGGCATGGCCGGCATGCATGCGCAAGGCGGCCTGCCGATTCCCGGCATCGTCCACATCGAGCAGCCCTACTGGTTCGAGAACGCACCCGCCGGCCTGTCGCGCGACGACTTCGGCCTGCTCGCCGCGAGCTGGCTCGAAGACAAGATCCGCGAAGTGGGCGCCGACAAGGTCGCGGCCTTCATCGGCGAGCCGGTGCAAGGCGCCGGCGGCGTGATCGTGCCGCCCGCGACCTACTGGCCCGAGATCCAGCGCATCTGCCGCCGCCACGACATCCTGCTCATCAGCGACGAGGTGATCACGGGCTTCGGCCGCACCGGGCGCTGGTTCGGCTGCGAGACCCAGGGCTTCGAGCCCGACCTGATGACCTTCGCAAAAGGTGTTACGAGCGGCTATGTCCCGCTCGGCGGTGTCATGGTCGGCGAGCGCGTGGCCCGAGTCCTGATCGACCAAGGCGGCGAGTTCACCCACGGCTACACCTATTCCGGCCACCCCGTGGCCTGCGCCGTCGCCGTGGCCAACCTGCGGCTGGTGCGCGAACTCGGCCTCGTCGAGCGCGTGCGCACCGATGTGGGGCCCTACCTGGCCCAGGCCTTCGAGCGCCTGGGCCGGCACCCGCTGGTCGGCGAAACCCAGACCTGCGGCCTGATGGGCGCGCTGCTGCTCGTGAAGGACAAGGCCGGCGGCGACGGCCGCGGCACCCCGTTCGAAGCCGAACGCGACATCGGCATGGTCTGCCGCGGCCATTGCTTTGCCAACGGCCTGATCATGCGCGCCGTCGGCGACCGCATGATCATCGCCCCGCCGCTGGTCATCACGCGCGAGCAGATCGACGAGATGGCGGCCTTGATCGGCCGCTGCCTGGACCTCACGCTGGCCGACGCGCAGCGCCAAGGCTGGATTTGACGGCGGCCAAGCCGAATGCTGAATCTCGGCGCTTGCCCGAATGGCTGCGGCGCGGGGCCGCCCTAAACTCTTGCCCAGCGTTCGTCGGCCCGGCCGGCCCGCTTTTTCCAGAAATCGTTCGTCCGACTCAATCACCGTGACAAGGATCGCCATGGACCGCATTTCCAAACGCGCCCTCACCCGCTTCAGCCAGATCGGCGCCGTCCTGGCGCTTGCATGCGCCTCGGCCGCGGGCATCGCGCAATCGAACCACCTGAACGTCTACAACTGGTCCGATTACATCGGCGAAACCACGATCGCGGATTTCGAGAAGGAAACCGGCATCAAGGTCCGCTACGACACCTTCGACTCCAACGAAACCCTGCACGCCAAGCTCGTCGCCGGGCGCACCGGCTACGACGTCGTCGTGCCGTCGTCGAACTGGGCCAAGATCCAGATCGAGGGCGGCCTCTTCACCAAGCTCGACAAGAGCAAGATCCCGAACTACAAGAACCTCGATCCCTGGGTCATGAAGCAGATCGCGACCATGGATCCGGGCAACCAGTACCTCGTGCCCTGGATGTGGGGCATCACCACGGTGGGCATCAACGTCGACAAGGTCAAGGCCGCCTTGGGCAGCCTGCCGATGCCCGACAACGCCTGGGACCTGGTCTTCAAGCCCGAATACGCGAGCAAGCTCAAGAGCTGCGGCGTCTCGGTGCTCGATTCGGGCGACGAGATCTTCCCGGCCGCGCTGCGCTACATCGGCAAGGAGCCGTACAGCAAGAACAGCAGCGACTACCAGGAGGCGGAGAAGATGCTCTCCAAGATCCGCCCCTACATCACCTTGTTCTCGTCCTCGGGCTACATCAACGAACTCGCCTCGGGCAATCTCTGCGTCTCGATCGGCTGGAACGGCGACATCGGCATCGCGGCACAGCGCGCGAAGGAAGCCAAGAACGGCCAGAACATCCAGATCCTGCTGCCCAAGACCGGCGCGATCCTGTTCTTCGACACGATGGCGATTCCGGCCGACGCCGAGCACGTCGACAACGCCTACAAGTGGATCAACTTCATCCTCGAGCCCAAGACCCAGGCCGGAATGGTCGACAAGGTCTTCTACGCGAACCCGGTGCGCGCCTCGGACAAGCTCGTCAAGCCCGAGATCGCGGCCAACCACGCCGTCTTCCTGCGCGGCCCCGACCTCGCGAAGATGGTGCCGCCGAACATGGTCAACAACGACATCCGGCGCCTGCGCACGCGGCTCTACACCACGTTCAAGACGGGCCTGTGATGGCCATGGCGGTACCAGGCACCGGGGGGGACGCGGCGGCCGAGGGCGCATTCCTGCGCATCGAGCGGCTGACCAAGCGCTTCGACACGATGGCCGCGGTCGATGCGGTCTCGATCGACATCGCCAAGGGCGAGATCTTCGCCCTGCTCGGTTCCTCGGGCTGCGGCAAGTCGACGCTGCTGCGCATGCTCGCCGGATTCGAGACCCCGACCGAAGGCAGCATCGTGCTCGAAGGCGAGGACATCTCGCGCCTGCCGCCCTACGTGCGGCCCATCAACATGATGTTCCAGTCCTACGCGCTCTTCCCCCACCTCACGGTGGCGAAGAACGTGGCCTTCGGCCTGGAGCGCCAGGGCCTGCCCAAGGCCAAGATCGCCGAGCGCGTCGACGCCATGCTGACGCTCGTGCAGTTGAAGCCCTATGTCGGGCGCAAGCCGCACCAGCTCTCGGGCGGCCAGCAGCAGCGCGTCGCGCTCGCGCGCAGCCTCGCGCTCGAGCCCAAGCTGCTGCTGCTCGACGAGCCGCTCGGCGCGCTCGACCGCAAGCTGCGCGAGCAGACCCAGTTCGAGCTGAAGAACATCATCAAGCGCGTCGGCGTGACCTGCGTCATGGTCACCCACGACCAGGAAGAGGCGATGACGATGGCCGACCGCATCGCCGTCATGAGCGCGGGCCGGTTCCTCCAGGTCGGCCAGCCCGAAGACATCTACGAGACGCCGAGCAACCGCTTCGTCGCCGACTTCATCGGCAACGTCAACCTGTTCGACGGCACGCTCGAGGAAGACCACCCCGACCACTGCACCATCGCCTCGCCGCACGGCCAGTTCTACGTCGGCCACGGCGTCACCGGCGTGCCGGGCATGAAGGTCAGCGTCGCGGTGCGGCCCGAGAAGATCGAGCTCGAGGCGCGCAAGGGCGCGGTGCTGGCCCCGCACAACGCGCTCGCCGGCACCGTCGTCGAGCGCGCCTATTTCGGCAGCTCGTCGCTGTACCGGGTGCTGCTCGCCAGCGGCATGAAGCTCCAGGTCTCGGTCGCCAACGCCAGCCGCCACGGCGACCAGCTCGAGCCCGGCGCGCAAGTCGTCGCGACGGTGGCACCCGACGCCATCGTCGTGCTCACGCAATAGGCCCGCCGCCATGGCCGCCCCCAGCCCCGGCACGACGATCTCCAGCGCCGAACGCCAGCAGCGGCGCGGCCAGCGCCTGGTCATCGCGCTGCCCTACCTGTTCCTGCTGCTGTTCTTCTCGCTGCCCTTCCTCGTCGTGCTGCACATCAGCGTGTCGGACATGGACGGCATCCGCTTCGTCAACCTCACGAGCTGGGTCGACGGCGTGCTGACGCTCAAGATCAAGCTCTCGAACTACATCTTCCTGACCAGCGACTCGCTCTACATCGAGACCTACTGGTCGTCGATCAAGTTCGCGGCGCTGAACACCGTGCTGTGCCTGATCATCGGCTACCCCTTCGCCTACTTCATGGCGCGCTCCCCCTCGGCCTGGCGCCCGGCGCTGCTGATGGGCGTGTCGCTGCCGTTCTGGACCTCGTACCTGCTGCGCATCTACGCCTGGCGCGGCCTGCTCGACGAGCAGGGCATCGTCAACGCAGCACTGATGGCGCTGGGCCTGGTGCACAGCCCCGTGCACATGATGTACACGCCGTTCTCGATGACCATCGGCATGGTCTACACCTACGTGCCCTTCATGATCCTGCCGCTGTACTCGAACCTCGTGAAGATGGACCTGCGCCTGCTCGAGGCCGCGAACGACCTCGGCGCCACGCCCTGGAAGGCGTTCTGGCTCATCACGGTGCCGCTGTCGAAGTCGGGCATCATCGCCGGCTCGATGCTGGTGTTCATCCCCAGCCTCGGCGAATACGTCATCCCCGAACTGCTCGGCGGGCCTTCGACGCTGATGATCGGGCGCGTGCTCTGGGACGAGTTCTTCTCGAACAACGACTGGCCGATGGCCTCGGCGGTGGCGGTCTCGATGGTCGTGCTGATCCTGATCCCGCTCGTCGTCTTCAACCGCTACCAGAACGAGGCCGAAGTCTCCGGCCGGGATGCCCGCGCATGAACTCCAAGCTCGGACGCGCCTGGCTCATCGGCGGCTACTTCTTCCTCTACGCGCCGATCGCGTGGCTCGTGATCTATTCGTTCAACGGCTCGAAGATGGTCACGCTGTGGTCGGGCTTCTCGCTGCACTGGTACCGCGAGATCCTGCACGACGACGAGGTGCTGGCCGCGTTCGCGCTTTCGCTCAAGCTCGCGCTGCTGACGGCCACGGCCTCGGTGATCCTGGGCACCCTGGCCGGCATCGCCATGGCCAAGTACAAGGTGTTTCGCGGCCGCACGCTGTTCATCGCCCACATCAACGCGCCCCTGGTCGTGCCCGAGGTCATCACGGGCCTGTCGCTGCTGCTGTTCTTCGTCGCGACGCAAAAGGCCTTCGGCTTCCCGGCCGAGCGCGGGCTGTTCACGATCTGGATCGGCCATACCTCGATCTTCGCGTCCTACGCTGCGATCATCGTCAACTCGCGCCTGCTCGACATGGACAAGTCGCTCGAGGAAGCGGCCATGGACCTGGGCGCGCGGCCCTTCCAGGTCTTCTACCTCGTGACGCTGCCGATGATCGCCCAGGCCATGATGTCGTCCTGGCTGCTGACCTTCACGCTCTCCCTCGACGATGTCGTGACCACGGCCTTTCTCTCGGGCCCGGGCTCGACGACGCTGCCCATCGTGATCTTCTCGCGCGCCCGCCTCGGGCTGAACCCGTCGGTCAACGTCATCGCCAGCCTCACGGTCGCGGTGGTCGCGGTCGGCGTGCTCGGCGCCAGCCTCTGGCTCGCGCGCCAGGAACGCCGCCGTGCCCACGACCAGGCCCTGGCCTACCGCGAAGCCATGGCCGATGCCGCCGGCGCCTGAGCGCCTTGCCCCTTCCAGCCCACAACCCCCAACGGAGCGAAGCATGAAATTCCCGAATCGGGCCCTCGAAAAGACCGGCTTGAGCGTGCTTGCCTTGGCCGCGCAGCTGGCCATCGCGCTGCCGGCGCGCGCCCAATCCATCGACGAGATGCGCCAGATGATCACCGAGCTGAAAGCGCGGGTCGAACAGCTCGAAGCCGCGAACAAGGCCCAGGCGGAGGCGCCGCCGCCGGTCGACCCGGAAGAGTTCAACCGCGTCAAGACGAAGGCGGAGGCGCTCGAAGACCAGAAGGAGGCATCGGGATTCCGCGGCCTGAAGATCAGCGCCGGCATCGACCCGGCGTGGATCTACAGCCAGGCCAAGGGCAGCGGCTCGTACAGCTTCCTGAACAACTTCGTGAGCCTGAACGGCAGCGGCGAGTCTTACAGCTACGACAACGGCTACTTCGGCCTGGGCTGGATCGACTTCCAGAAGGAACTCGACGGCGGCACCAAGTTCCGCCTGACCCTGGCGCCGAGCAAGTCGGCCGGCTCGCAATACAACGCCGGCAACATCGTCCACGAAGCCACGGCCTCGATTCCGCTGACCGACGCGCAAACGCGTTTGCTGGTCGGCCAGATCCCCGATTTCTCGGGCTACGAGTCGTTCTTCAGCACCAGTTCGTGGAACACGCTGCTGAACCAGAACCACGCGATCACGCGCAACCTGCTGTTCGATTTCACCGCCGCCACCTTCTATACCGGCGCCGGACTCGACCTGACGCGCGGGCCCTGGGAATACAAGGTCGTTCTGGGCAACTTCAACAGCCCGCGCAACGACCGCAGCACCGGCAGCACGAACGGCATGATCAAGTCGCCGACGCTCGTCTACAACGCCACCTACGCGCCCGGCCAGGCCGAGTTCTACACCCTCGAATTCACCGGCTACGAAGGCAGCGTGCCGACGCTCAACGGCACCCACGGCCGCGTCGACCAGTTCGAGATCGACGGCTCGATCCTGCGCGGCAACAAGTCGATGTTCCTCGAGTACGTGATGGGCCAGCAGCGCGGCGGCGCCTTCAACGGCAGCGATTCGCAATGGTTCGGCCTCTCGGGCCAGTACGCCTACCGCTTCACGCCGAGGTTCGAGGGCTCGCTGCGGCTGGACTACCTCCACAACTCGAAGAACGGCGGCGGCACCTACAACCTCGCTACGAACGACCCGAGCGGCGCGGGCAACCTCGGCGACTTCATCAACGGCTTCGGCCCCGGCGACCCGAACGCGCCCGGCTTCGACCCGAACAAGGGCGCGAACCGCAGCGCCATTACCTTCGGCCTGAACTACAACTATTCGATCAACGTCTCGTTCCGCGCCGAATACCGGCTCGACATGGCGAACAAGCCGACCTTCTATTACTTCAACGACGGGCTGTACCGCAAGACGAACCAGCTCTTCGGCCTGCAGACCGTCGTCAGCTTTTAATGTGGTTGCCCCCCGAAGCGCCTTCGGCGCTCCCCCCTTGGGCCACCTGGAGCCCCTTCGTGGCCCTTGGGGCGACGCCAGCGGCCCGGCGGAGCCGGTTCCGCGGCGTCCGCTCGATGGGCTGACTCGTGCGGCGACGGTGGCCGCGGTCACCGGGGAGAACCAAATATGAACGCTCCGGACCGGCACGCGCCGGCACCGCGCACTTCAATCCGTACGACGAAGACGACATCTCCGTGCCGTTCGGCGGCGTCGAGCAGTCGGGCAACGGCCGCGACAAGTCGCTGCACGCGCTGGACAAATACAGCGAGCTGAAGACGACCCTGCGCGGCCTCAGGTTCCGCTTCAGGCGCAGCGCGGTGCGAGCAGGTTCAGCATCTCGGCCGCGATGTGCGCCGCCGCCAGGGCGGTGATCTCGGCGTGGTCGCAGGCCGGCGCAACCTCGACGACGTCGAGCCCGACCAGCTTCGCCGGGCCGAGCCGGCGCAGGATGGCCAGGGCCTGGGCGCTGCTCAAGCCGCCCGGAACCGGGGTGCCGGTGCCGGGGGCGAAAGCCGGGTCGAGGCAATCGATGTCGAAGGTGAGGTAGGCCGGATGCTCGCCGACGATCTCCAGCACCCGATCGGCGGTGGCTTTCACGCCTTCGCCGTGGACCCAGTCGGCGCCGAGCACGGCAACGCCCATGAAGTCGTCGTTCCAGGTCCGGATGCCGACCTGGACCGAGCGCTTGGGGTCGATCAACCCGTCCTTGATCGCCTTGTAGAACATCGTGCCGTGGTTCAGCGAATCGGGCGCGTCGTCGGCCCAGGTGTCGCAATGGGCGTCGAAATGGATCAGCGCCAGCGGCTTGCCGTGGCGCTCGACGTGGGCGCGCAGCAGCGGATAGGTGATGAAGTGGTCGCCGCCCAGGCTCAGCATCGTCGCGCCGCTGGCAACGATGCGGCGCGCGTGCTCGACGATGCTCGGCACGATGGTCGCGGGGCGATGGGGGTCGAGCGCGCAATCGCCGTAATCGACGATCGAAAGCCGGTCGCAAGGGCCGCTGCCCGACGGGTGCAACCGTTCGTTGAGTTGCACCGTCGCCGCCCGGATCGCCGCCGGCCCCAGGCGCGCCCCGGGTCGGAAGGTGGTCGCGAGGTCGAGCGGAATGCCGGTGACGGCGACGTCGACCCCGGCGAGGTCGCGCGTGTAGCGCCGGCGCATGAACGAGAGCACGCCACCGAAGGTGTTCTCGGGCTCGTAGCCGAGGTCGCTGCTGCGCTGCAGGGCGAGGTCGGCGCGGCGGATCGGGTCGGTCATGGTCGGTGTGGGGTGGGAAAAGGAAGAAGGCACATCCGGGCGATGCGGGAAGTCGCGCATGCTCGCAGAATGCAGCGCCCGCGCCCATCAGCGCCACGCACCGTGACATGAAAAATTCTGATACCTCGCCCGCGCGCGAACTGCCGTTCCGCAGCCTCGTCGCCTTCGAGGCGACGGCGCGGCTGGGCAGCGTCTCGCGTGCGGCCGAGGCCTTGCACCTGACGCAGTCGGCGGTGAGCCAACGCGTGCTCAAGCTCGAGGCCTTCGTCGGCCAGCGCCTGTTCCTGCGTCAGGGCCATGGCGTCAAGCTCACCGGCGCCGGCGAGTTGCTGCTGCGGACCGTGCGCGAGACCTTGGAGCGCCTGGACACCGGGCTGCTGCGCATCGAGCCTTACCGCAGCAAGGCCTCGCTGCTGCTCGCCTGCCCGGCCGAATTCGCCCAGGGCTGGCTGCTGCCGCGCCTGCCCGCGCTGCGTGCCTTGCACGCGGGCGTGGAGGTCTGGCTGATGCCCGAGCGCGAGCTGAGTGCGATCGACCGCATCGACGTCGACCTCATCGTCGCGCGCCGGCCGCTGCACGGCGCCGATGTCGAATGCATCCCCTTTCTCGAAGACCGCGCCGTCGCGCTTTGCGGCGCCGGCCTGGCCGGGCGCCTCGCCGCCCGGCCCTGGCCGCGCGTGCTGCAGGACGCGCCGCTGCTCTTCGTCGAAAGCGAGCCCGAATGGGGCGGGCTGCTGGCCGGCCGCAGCGCGCGCGGCACGCGCCGCGCCGCGACGATCCAGGACGAGCGCCTCGTGCTCGCCGCGGCCGAGCGCGATCTCGGCATCGCTTACCTGTCTCAACTGCTCGCCGACGACGCCTTCGCCCAGGGCCGCTGCCACCGCCTCGACCAGGTGCCGGCGACGCCACGGCCCGGGCTCTGGCTCATGCGCAGCCGGCTCACGCCGCGCTCGGCCGTCGTGAACCGCGCCTTCGACTGGTTGCTCGAACAGGCCGCGGCGTTCAGCGGCCGAGCAGCCCCGCCCATTGCCAGAGCGCGAAGCCGGCGAGCAGCAGCGCCGAAGCGCGGTTGACGAAGCGCCGCGCCCGGTCGTCGAAGCGCGAACGCAGGCGGCCGACGGCGCCGCTCAGCAGCATCCACCACAGCGCCGAGCCGGCGAGCACGCCGGCCGTCATCGTCAGCGGCGAAGCCGGGGCGCCGCGCCCGGCGAGCGCGCCGAAGACGGCGATGAAGGAAAAGATCGTCGCCGGGTTCGACAAGGTCAGCACGAAGGTGCCGGCCAGGCATTGGAGCCGCCCCGGGCCGCCCCCGGCGGCCGCCACCCGGGTGGCGGGCGGCGTGCGCCAGGCCTGCCAGGCGAGCCAGAGCAGGAAGGCGCCGCCGCCCAGCGCCAGCGGCAGGCGCGCCGCGCCGAGCAGGCGGATGACCGAGCTCACGCCGAAGGCACCGACCGCACCGTAGGCCGCGTCGGCGAAGGCCGCGCCAAGACCTGTCGCCAGCCCGATCGCCGGGCCGCGCTCGACCGTGCGCTGGATCACGAGCAGGCCGATCGGCCCGACCGGCGCGGCGATCGA
>JAGWTS010000359.1 GCA_028868875.1 Burkholderiales bacterium
CAGCCGCCGATCGCGGCCGAGGCCATGCCCAGCGCGGCGAACAGCGCGGCCCCGCCCGGGCTCGCGTGCAGGGCAGGGTGGATGCCGGGAAAGTAGCCGCCGCCCAGGTCGCCGGCGAGCAGGCGCAGGGCGAGCTCGGCCAGGGCGGCGCCGAGAAGCAGGCCGAGCAGGGCGCCGCCGGCCCCCAGCGCCGCGCATTCGCCGAGGACGAGGGCGCGGCGTTCGCGTGCCGTCAGGCCGAGCACGCCGAGCAGGGCCCAGGCGGGGGTGCGCTGCGCGACCGAGAGCGACACCACCGAGTAGACGAGGAAGGCGCCCACGAACAGCGCGACCAGCGCGAGCACGGTGAGGTTGACGCGGTAGGCGCGCGACAGCCCGGCGATGCGCTGCTCGGTCTCGCCCGCGGCGATGGCGTGGATCTCGGGCGGCAGCGCGAGGCGGCGCAGCAAGGCCTCGTGGTCGGTGCCGGGCAGCAGGCGCAGGTCGATGCGCGAGAGCCGGCCGGCGAAGCCGAAGCGCGACTGCGCCCCGGCGATGTCCATCACCGCCAGCGGCCGCCCGCCCGCGGCGACGCTGCCGGCCACGCGCAGCGCCTGCCAGCGCGGCCCGGCCTGCAGGTCCAGCATGCGGCCGTCGGCGGCGCCGAGGCGGCTGCGCGCGGCGGCGTTGAGGAAGACGGCGTCGGGGTCGAGCACGGCGAGCCGGTCTTCGCGGCTCGCCGGCCGCGGCAGCAGCGCCGGCGCCAGCGGCGCGATCTGCAAGGCGTCGATGCCCAGCACCTGCAAGGCGACGCGCTGGCCGTCGGCGGCGCGGCCATAGGTCTCGACCTCGACCACAGGGCTCGCGACATCCACCGCCGGGTCGGCGGCGACGCGCTCGTACAGCGCGTCGTCGAAACCCTCGGTCGGGCCGCGCAGCGAAAGGTCGGGCGCGCCGTCGGCGACGCGCAGCGCGGCCGAGAACTCGGCGAGTGCGGAGGCGTTGATCAGGTGCACCGAATAGGCCAGCGCCACGCCGAGCGCCACCGCGAGCAGCGCCACCGCCTGGCGCACCGGGTGGTGGCGCCATTCGCGGCCGATCAGGTGCAGGCCGAGGCGGATCACCGGCGCCTCATGCCTCGATGCCTTGCGCCCCGAGGCGCAGCACGCGGTCGGCGCGCGCTGCCGCGGCCGCCGAGTGGGTCACGAGCAGGCAGGCGGCGCCGGCCTCGCGCACCTGGGCCACGAGCACGCCGAGCACGCGCTCGGCCGTGGCCGGGTCGAGGTTGCCGGTGGGCTCGTCGGCCAGGATCAGCCCCGGGGCGTGGACCAGGGCGCGCGCAATCGCGACCCGTTGCAACTGCCCGCCGGAGAGCTCGGCCGGATGGCGCGCGCCGAGCCCGTCCAGGCCGACCGCGGCGAGCAGCGCCTGCACCCGGCCCGCGTCGGGGCGCCCCAGGAGCAGCAGCGGCAGGGCGACGTTTTCGGCCACCGTGAGATGCGGCAGCAGGTGGAAGGCCTGGAAGACGAAGCCCAGCCGCTTGCGCCGCAGGCGGGCGCGGCCGGCTTCGTCGAGCGCGGCGAGGTCGGTTCCGGCCACGGTGACGCGCCCGGCGTCCACCGGTTCGAGCCCGGCGATGCAGTTGAGCAGGGTCGACTTGCCGACCCCCGATTCGCCGACCAGCGCGACGAACTCGCCCGCCGCGAGTTCGAGCGACACACCGCTGAACACCGGGGTCGGGCCGAAGGACTTGGCCAGCGATTCGAGCTCGAGCATCAGGCTTGTGCGCCGGCGGTGGCCAGGCGTTCCAGGGTGGCGATGGCTTTCTCGGCCGCATCGGGGGCGTCGGCCGCGATCGATTCGCGCGGGTTCATCGAGCGCAGCCAGGTGAGCTGGCGCTTGGCGAGCTGGCGCGTCGCCGCGAGCGCGGCCTCGCGCAGCGGCGCGAGGTCGCCGGCGTCCAGCGCCTGCCAGGCCTGGCGGTAGCCGACGCAGCGCATCGAGGGCAGGCCGGGGTGGAGGTCGGCGCGCGCGCGCAGCGCGCGCACCTCGTCGACGAAACCGGCCTCGAACATGGCGTCCAGGCGCGCCGCGATGCGCCCGTGCAGCCAGGCGCGCGAGAGCGGCTCCAGCGCCACCAGCGGCAGCCCGGGCGCCGGCGCGCGTGGGCGCTGCTGCCAGGCCGACAGGGGCCGGCCGCTCGTCAGCCAAACCTCGAGCGCGCGCTGGATACGCTGCGCGTCCTGCGGCGCGAGGCGCTCGGCGCTGGCCGGGTCCACCCGCGCCAGTTCGGCGTGCAGCGCCGGCCAGCCTTCGCGCGCGCCGCGTTCGTCGAGCTGCGCGCGCAGCGCGGGGTCGGCGCCCGGCATCTCGTCGAGGCCTTCACGCAAGGCCTTGAAGTACAGCATGGTGCCGCCCACGAGCAGGGGCAGCCGGCCGCGCGCGGCGATCTCGTCGATCAGGCGGTTCGCGTCGGCGACGAAGCGCGCTGCGGAATAGGGCTGCGCCGGGTCGAGCAGGTCGATCAGGTGGTGTGGCACGGCGGCGCGCTCGGCCGCGCTGGGCTTGGCCGTGCCGATGTCCATGGCGCGGTAGACCAGGGCCGAATCGACGCTCACGATCTCCACCGGATGGCGTTCGGCGAAGGCCAGGGCGAGCGCCGTCTTGCCCGAGGCCGTGGGCCCCGCCAGGCAGATCGCGCGCGGCTTCATCGCGCCGGGCGCTGCACCAGGGTGCGGGCGACGAGGGCGGTGGCGAAGGCCCAGAAGCCGAAGCACAGCGCGAAGGGGAGCGGGTCGTTGGCCAGGTAGTGCCCGAGCCAGCTGCCGATCGTGAAGGCGACGAGGGCGAGCGCGAAGCCGGCGAGCGCGCTCGCGCTGCCGGCGCTGCGCGGAAACGGCGCCACCGCGCCGGTCTGGCCGCAGGCCTGGTGCACGCCGTGGCCGAAGCAGAACAGCCATTGCGGCAGCAGGAAGACCCAGGGCGAGCGCCCCCCAGCGAGCACGCCGGCGAGCAGCAGCACGCCGGCGCCGAGGCTGGCCCAGCTCGCGCGCCGCACCGCCCCGGCGGTGCCGTGGCCCGCCACCCAGCGCCGGCAAGCCAGGGTGCCGCCCATGTAGACGATCGAGGCGCTGGCCATGACCGCGCCGTAGGCCGCGGGGCCGAGGCCGAGCATGCCGATGTAGACGAAGGACGAGCCGGCCAGGAAGGTGAAGAGCCCGCCGTAGCTGCAGGAGACGAGCAGGGTCCAGGCGATGAAGCTCGGCTCGCGCACGATGGCGCGCCAGTCGCGCAGCAACTCGGCGGGGCGCCGCGGCGGCGCATGGCGCGGCGGCAGGGTCTCGGGCAGGCGGCGCCAGACGAAGAGCCCGACGCCGGCCCCGATCGCGGCGACGAAGCCCTGGACCGCGCGCCAGCCCCAGGCGCCGGCGATCCAGCCGCCCAGCAGCGGCCCGCTGCAGGCGATCAGCCCGAGCCCCGTGAGTGCCAGCGCCATCATGCGCGCGCCTTCGCGCGGCTCGTAGAGGTCGCGCACCATCGCCCGCGCGACGACCACGCTGGCGGCGACGCAGGCCCCTTGCAGCGCGCGCCAGCCGACGAAGGCCTCGATCGACTCCGCTCCCGCGGCGCCCAGGCTGGCCAGGGTGAAGCAGCCCAGGCCCGCGAGCAGCACCGGGCGGCGTCCGAAGCGGTCGGCCACCGGACCCCAGACGAGCTGGGCCGTGCCGAAGGCGAGCAGCACGATCGACATCGTGAGCTGGGCCCCGGCCATCGATGCGCCGAGGGCGGTGCGCAGCGCGGGCAGCGAGGGCAGGTAGACGTCGGTGGTGACCGGCTGCAGCCCGAGCAGCAAGGCCATCGCGAGCGCGGCGAAGATCGGGGTCAGGCGCGGAGCGGCGCGCGCCGCCACCGTCTCAGACGAAGCGCTCATGCTCGCCGAGGTAGCGCCATTGCCCCGGCGGCAGGGGGCCGAGCGAGACGCTGCCGATGCGCACGCGCTTCAGGCCCAGCACCTCGAGGCCGACCTGCTCGCACATGCGCCGGATCTGGCGCTTGCGCCCTTCGCGCAGCACGAAGCGCAGCTGGTCCTCGTTCTGCCAGCTCACGCGCGCCGGGCGCAGCGCCTGGCCGTCGAGCTCGAGGCCGTGGCGCAGGCGCGCGAGTTCGGCGTCCGGCAGGCGCCCGGGGCGCAGGTGGCGCACCCGCACCAGGTATTCCTTCTCGACCCGGGTCTCGTCGCCGATCAGCAGCTTGGCGATGCGCCCGTCCTGGGTGAAGACCAGGAGACCGGTGGAATCGATGTCCAGGCGCCCGGCGGGCGCCAGGCCGCGGCGGTGTCCACCCTGGAACTCGATGCCGCTGGCGTCGCCGCGCCAACGGTTGCCCGGCGTCAGCAGCAGGGCCGCGGGTTCGTGGCCGTCCTCGGCCTGGCCGCTGACGTAGCCCACCGGCTTGTGCAGCAGCAGGGTCACGCGCCGCGCCTGCTCGGCGCGGGCGCGGCCGTCGATCTCGATGCGGGCGTCGGCGCCGGCGCGCTGGCCCAGAACGGCGAGCGCGCCGTCGACGCGGACCCAGCCCGCGGCGATCCATTCGTCGGCTTCGCGGCGCGAGGCCAGGCCGCGCTCGGTCATGAGCTTGGAGACGCGAACGCCCTCGGTGGAGGGGGGTGAGGTGTCAGGCATGGGGGGATTGGACCATGGCGGGCCGCGGCCCCCTGGGCTGTTGCCCCTTGCGCCGAATTCCGGAATGTGTAGGCTTGGCAGTCGTCGGCATCAACAAGGGGCCCCGATGAAACCAGTCTCCGAACTGCTCAAAGGCCGCCAGGGAGCGCTGTGGCATGTCCGCCCTGACGAAACCGTCTACAACGCCCTGGTGCTGCTGGCCGACCACGAGGTCGGCGCACTGATGGTGATGGAAGGGGGCCGCGTCATCGGCATCTTTTCCGAGCGCGACTACACGCGCAAGGTGGCGCTGCAAGGCCGCAATTCGCGCGCGACCACGGTGCGCGAGATCATGAGCGGCAACGTGGTGAGCGTGAGCTCCAAGACCGGCACCCGCGCCTGCATGGCCTTGATGAGCGACAAGCGCATCCGCCACCTGCCGGTGATCGACGGCGACACCGTGCACGGCATGATCTCGATCCGCGACATCATGGACGACATCATCGCCGGCCACGAAGAAACGATCGCCCAGCTCGAGAACTACATCCACTCGTAGAAAGAGCGGTTCAGCGCCCGCGCAGGAACAAGGCGTCGAGTTCCTTGCGCGTGACCTGGCGCCAGGTCGGGCGGCCGTGGTTGCAGGTATCGGCGCGTTCGGTCGCTTCCATCTCGCGCAGCAGCGCGTTCATCTCCGCCAGGCCGAGGCGCCGATTGGCGCGCACAGCGCCGTGGCAGGCCATGGTGGCCAGCACCTCGTCGCGGGCGCGCTGCACGGCGCGGCTGCTGCCGTTCTCGGACCAGTCGGCCAGCACCGCGCGCGCCAGCTCGGCGAGGTCGGCGCTGCCCGAATCGGGCAGGGCGGCGGGGCGGCTGCGCAGCGCCAGCGTCGCGGCGCCGAGCGGGGCCAGGTCCAGGCCCAGGCCGAGCAGCGCTTCGCGCCCGGCCTCGGCCGCCGCCATCTCGGCCGCGGTGGCGCTGAAGGTGATCGGGATCAACAGCGGCTGCGCCGGCAGCTCGCCCGCGGCGTCGGCGGCGCGCTTCAGTCGCTCGTAGACGATGCGCTCGTGCGCCGCGTGCATGTCGACGATGACCAGCCC
>JAGWTS010000360.1 GCA_028868875.1 Burkholderiales bacterium
TTCAAGGTCCACGCCTGCTTGCGCAGGCTGCATCCGGCGATCGACGCCGTGCTGGCGGCACGCACGCAGCACGCTCTCGATCCCGAGAGCGTTCGCTGCATCGCCGTGGATGCCGGCCCTTTCGTCGTCAAGTCCGACCGGCGCCGTCCGAGGACCCTGATCGCCGCGCAGGGGAGCCTGCCCTTCGCCCTGGCGGTCGCCGTGAAGTTCGGCGAGGTCTCGCTGGCAACGCTGCAGGCGGCACTGGAAGACGAGGGCATGGCCGACCTCGAAGACAGGATCTCTGTCGTCGCCTCGGACGCCGTCGTGGCGCGTCAGGCGGCCGAACCGAGCTTGTGGGGAGCGGTCGACCTGCGTATCGAAACCCGCGCTGGCGCGACGATCGAGACCCAGGTGAACGTCGCACGCGGCGAGCCGGAAGACCCCTTGTCCTGGAGCGAACTGCGCCGCAAATTCGCCGCCCAGCTGGCACCGACCCCCGTCGCCGACCGCGCGCAGGCCCTTTCGGACACTGCCGCAAGCTTCGACACGTTTGCGACCGTCGACGCCTTTGCGCGTGCGCTGGCGGGCAAGCCATCGGCGCCTGCCGAGGCAGGTCCGATCGCCGAGGCCGGGAGCGCGACGGACCCTCGCTGACGCGGCGCAACCCAAGCACGCGCGCGGCATCGCCGAGCGGCTCGGTGCGAACGTCGAACGCCAGGGCGCAACCCGGGCGCGCCGGACGTCGCGCCGGCAGCGCCCGTGCGACCGCGCCAACCGCGCCCTGTGATCGGGCCTCGCGCCACGGGCCGGCGGGCGCAGGCGCCGCGCTCGAGAGGGCACGCGAACGGCAGGCCACCCTGTCATACTGCAAAGTCTTGGTTGTGAACTTACTGGCCCGGTTCATCGACCGGTGAGTCGGCACCTTCGCCTCTCTCTTCAACGCGTCACCCCAGGCTCCCATGAACAAGCCCACCGGAATTCGCGAACGCATGCTCCAGGTGCGTCACGAAGCGATCATCGACAGCGTCAACCGCCTGCTCGCCGAGCGCGGCTACGACATGATGACGGTCGACGAAGTCGCAGCCGATGTCGGCATCGCCAAGGCCAGCCTCTACAAGCACTTCGCATCCAAGGAAGCGCTGGCCGCCGCAGCGATGCAGCGGGTTCAGGAGCGGGCGCTGGTGCAGATGGATGCGCTCGAGGCCGAGGCGGATGCGAGCGCACTGGCGCGCTTGCGCGGCATCGTGCGCTGGGCGCTGCAGACGCAGAACGACGGCCAGATGCCTTCGCTGCCCTCGCAGAACTCGGCCCTGCGCCATGCGCTGATCGCCGACAAGGGCTACATGGCGCTGCTGATGCAGGTCTCCGACCGCCTGGGCGAATGGATCGTCCAAGCGCAGCGCGACGGCGAGATCGACGCCTCGCTCCCGCCCGAGCTCGTGCTGTTCACGCTTTTCGCCCGCGCCTGCGACCCGGTGCTGCCGGCGCTCAAGGCGGCAGGCCACCCGCCCGAGCAGATCATCGACTGGGTGTTGCGCACCTGCTTCTCGGGCCTGGCCGGGTCGGCGGGAGAACGAAGCGCAGGCCGGAAGAAGACCCGAAACGCAAAAGAATAGACCATGCGGTACCCAACTTGAACTAATCAGTTTAAGATCGGGCCATGCGAGTTCACATTGCCCGAACCGATCCGGCGCGCCCGGCCGCCGCCCAGCACCCGCGCCCGCGGCGCGCGCCATGAAACGCGTCGCGGTCGTCGGCTCCGGAATCGCCGGACTTGCTGCGGCGCGCACGCTCGAGCGCGCCGAGGGCCTGCGCGTCACGCTGTTCGAAAGCGCCGAGCGCTTCGGCGGCCATGCGAACACGCTGGACGTGACCCTGCCCGACCGCGCCGGCCGGCCCGTGACGCACGGGGTCGACACCGGATTCCTGGTCTACAACGAGCGCACCTACCCGCTGCTGACCGATTTGTTCGAGACGCTCGGCGTCGTCACCGCGCCGTCTGACATGTCGTTCTCGGTCCAGGCGCCGCGCGGCGCGGGAGGCGGCTCCGGCGCACTGGAGTGGAGCGGCAGTTCGCTCGACACCGTATTCGCCCAGCGCCGCAACCTGGTGTCGCCGCGCTTCTGGTGGATGCTGCGCGAGATCCTGCGCTTCAATGCCTTGGCGACCGGAATCGCGGCGGCCGCGCACGACGCGGCGCTGGGCGAGCCGCTGGGCGGTTTTCTCGAGCGCCACGGCTTCGGCCGCGCCTTCACCGAAGGCTATCTGCTGCCGATGGTGGCCTGCATCTGGTCCTGCCCGACCGGGCAGATGCTGGAGTTCCCGGTCGCGACGCTGATCCGCTTCTGCCACAACCACGGGCTGCTGCAGGTCGCCGACCGGCCGGCCTGGCGCACCGTGCGCGGCGGCTCGCGCCACTATGTGCGGGCGATGCTCGGCGGCATCTCCGAGCTGCGCCCGGCGACGCCGGTGCAGCAGGTGCGGCGCGACGCGCACGGCGTCGAGGTGTTCAGCGACCGCGGTGCCGAGCGCTTCGACGCCCTGGTGCTGGCCTGCCACGCGCCGCAGGCGCTCGCGCTGCTCGGCGCCGACGCCGCGCCGCAGGAGCGGGCGCTGCTGGCGAACTTTCGCACCCAGCCCAACCGGGCCTTGCTCCACACCGACACGGGCCTGATGCCGCGTTCGCGCAAGGCCTGGGCGGCCTGGAACTTCGAGCGCAGCACCGGCGACGACGGCCGTGACGGCGACGCGGCCTCGGTCTGCCTGCATTACTGGATCGACCGCCTTCAGCCGCTGCCGTTCGCGCGGCCGGTGCTGGTGTCGCTGAACCCGGTGCGCCCGCCGCGCGAATCGAGCGTGCTGGCGCGGCTGGATTACGCGCACCCGGTTTTCGACGCCGCGGCGATCGACGCCCAGCGCCGCCTCGGCACGATCCAGGGCCTGGCGCGAACCTGGTTCTGCGGCGCCTGGACCGGCTACGGTTTCCACGAAGACGGGCTCAGGTCCGGCATCGAGGCGGGGCGGCAACTTGCCGCCAGCCTGGCGCGGGCGAGCGAACTGCGGCTGGCGGCATGAGTGTGCTGGGCAGTCCTGAAGGCTCGATCCCGGCCGCTTCGGCCCAGCCGCAACTCGCCTGGGGCCTCGTCCGCCACGAGCGGCGGCGTCCGGCCGCCCACGCTTTCGCCTATCCCACCGCCTTTCTGCTGCTGCCGATGCGCGCGCTGGCGCGCGAAGGCGCCGGGGCGCTGGCCCGCAATCGCGCCGCGCTGCTGAGCTTTCACGACGCCGACCACGGCGACGGCGGCGCCGATGCGCTGGCCTGGGTCGAGGCCTTGCTCGCGCGCCAGGGCGTGGCCGGGGTCGACGGCGAGATCTGGCTGCAGACCTTTCCGCGCGTCGCCGGCTTCGTCTTCAAGCCGGTGAGCTTCTGGTACTGCCACGGCGCGGACGGGCGCCTGCGCGCCGTCGTGGCCGAGGTCAACAACACCTTCGGCGAGCGCCATTGCTACGTCCTCGACGACCCCGACCTGGCCTGGGGTGCGACGGTGCAGGCGCGCAAGGAGATGCACGTCTCGCCGTTCTGCCCGGTCCAGGGCACTTACCGTTTCCGCTTCGCGCGCAGCGGCGAGCGCATCGTCGCGCGCGTCGAGCTCGACGACGCGCAAGGGCTGCTGCTGGTCACGAGCGTGAGCGGCCGGACCGCGCCGCTCACCGCGGCCCGGGTCCGCGCCTCGCTGCGGCGCATGCCGCTGCTGACGCTGGGCGTCGTCGCCCGCATCCATTGGCAGGCGCTGCGCTTGTGGGTCAAGCGCGTGCCCTGGTTCCGCAAGCCGCCGTATCCGGGTGCTGCCGGCGCCACCCCCCCTGCAGTTCGAGGTCGAGCCCCATGAGCCATCCCGTCGCCCCCCGCGCCTTTGCGCGCAGCCTGCCCGCCGTCGACCCGGCGGCGCCGGCCCGCGCCACCGTCGGACGCGCCGAGCGGGTCGTGGGCTCGCTGCTGCAACGCATCGCCGGCGACGCGCTCGAGCTGCGCACCCCGGCGCGCAGCTACCGCTTCGGCAACGGCGCCGACCCGGCGGCGGTGCTCCACGTCCACGACGCCTCGGTCTTCGAGCGCGTGCTGCGCAGCGGCGACATCGGCCTGGCCGAGGCCTACCTCGAGGGCCTGTGGACCAGCCCCGACCTGCGCGCGCTGCTGGGCTGCGCGATGCGCCAGCGCGCGGTGCTCGAGCGCGCCGTCTACGGCAGCTTCTGGGGTTCGCTGCTGCACCGCCTGACCCATTTCGCGCGCCGCAACACCCGCGCCGGCAGCCGCCGCAACATCCACGCCCATTACGACCTCGGCAACACCTTCTATGCCCAGTGGCTGGACGAGACGATGAACTACTCCAGCGCCTGGTTCGGCGGCGAGCCGGCGCTGACGCTGGCCCAGGCCCAGCAGCGCAAGGTGGCGCGCACGCTCGACCAGGCCGGGGTGGTCGCCGGCAGCCGGGTGCTCGAGATCGGCTGCGGCTGGGGCGCGGTGGCCGAGGCCGCGGCGCGCCGCGGCGCCCACCTGACCGGCGTGACGCTGTCGACCGAGCAGCTGCACTGGGCGCGGCGGCGGCTCGACCAGGCCGGCCTGGCGCCGCGCGCCGACCTGCGGCTGCAGGACTACCGCGACCTCGCGGCCGAGGGCCGGCGCTACGACGCGATCGTCTCGGTCGAGATGTTCGAGGCGGTCGGCCGCGCCTACTGGCCGAGCTATTTCCGCACCCTGGGCGAATGCCTGGCCCCCGGCGGCAAGGCCTGCGTCCAGACCATCGTGATCCGCGACGACCTGTTCGCGCGCTACGCACGCTCGACCGACTTCATCCAGCAGTACATCTTCCCCGGCGGCATGCTGCCCAGCGCCCGGGTCTTCCGCGAGCAGGCGGCCCGCGCCGGCCTGGTGGTGCGCGAGGAGCTCGCCTTCGGCGCCGACTACGCGCGCACCCTGCACCTGTGGCGCGAACGCTTCCAGGCGCGGCGCGACGCGATCGCCGCCCAGGGCTTCGACGAGCGCTTCATGCGGCTGTGGGACTTCTACCTGGCCTATTGCGAGGCCGCGTTCGAGACCGGGCAGACCGAGGTCGTCCAGTTCACGCTCGAGCAGGCGCCGGCGCGCGCCCGCCCATGACGCCGGCCCCCGTCGAGGCGCGCGCCGGCGGCCCGGCGCGCCACCTCGCCTACGGCGCCTTCGGCCTGCCGCTGGCCTTCGCCGCGCTGCCGCTGACCGTGCAATGGCCGGCCCATGCCGCCGCCCGCTGGGGCCTGCCGCTGGCCGCGCTGGGCGCGCTGCTGCTGGCGGTGCGCCTGGCCGACGCGCTGATCGACCCGCTGGTCGGGCGCTGGGCCGACGCCGCCTTCGAGCGCGCGCCGCGCCAGGCCTGGTGGTTGGCCGGCGCCGCCGCGGCGCTGATGGTGGCCGGCGTCGCGGCGCTGTTCCTGGCGCCGGCGCCGGCCGCGTCGACGACCGGCGCCCTGGCGCTGGCCGCGCTGCTGCTGGCGCTGACCTCGTGGGGCTACAGCGTCGCCCTGGTCGTCCACCAGGCCTGGGCGGCCCGGCTCGGCGGCGGCGCCTCGGCGCAGGCGCGCTGGGTCGGCGCGCGCGAGGCCTGTGCGCTGGCCGGCGTGATCGTCGCCAGCCTGCTGCCGGCGCTGCTGGGCTGGCCCGCGACCTCGGCCCTGCTGGCGCTGTCGGCGCTGGCA
>JAGWTS010000361.1 GCA_028868875.1 Burkholderiales bacterium
CGGGTGTCGCGGCCGGCCGAGTATCGCAGTTCGACCCGATGAAGACGGCCGCGATCGTCGGCTGGGACATCGGTGGCGCCCACGTCAAGGCGGCACTGCTCGAGGGCGGCCGGGTGCGCGACGCGGTGCAATGGCCCTGCCCGCTGTGGCAAGGCATGGACCACCTGGACACCGCCCTCGCCGCCGCGCTCGAGCGCTGGCCCGGCCTCGAGGATGCGAGTCATGCGGTGACGATGACGGGCGAACTGGTCGACCTCTTCGAGCACCGCGAACAAGGCGTCGCCCGCATCGCCGCCGCACTCGCCGCGGCGCTGCCGGGGCCGCGCTTCTTCGGCGGCGACGCGGGCTGGTTCGGTGCCGCCGAGGCCGGCGCCGCCTGGCGCGACATCGCCTCGGCGAACTGGCGCGCCACCGCGCGCCACTGCGCCCTCGCCCTCGCCTCGGAGCAGGGGCTGCTCGTCGACGTCGGCAGCACGACCACCGACCTCGTCGCCTTCGCGGGCGGCCGCGTCCTCGGGGCGTGCCGCAGCGACGCCGATCGCCTGGCCGAAGGCGAACTCGTCTACCACGGCGTCGTGCGCACGCCCTTGTGCGCCTTCGGCCCCCGCATCGCCTGGCGCGGGCGCCCGCTCAACGTGATGAACGAAATCTTCGCCACCAGCGCCGACGTCTACCGCCTCACCGGCGAGCTCGATCCGGCACACGACCAGCAAGCCAGCGCCGACCGGGCGCCGAAGGACGCGGCCCACAGCCGGGCCCGCCTCGCCCGCATGATCGGCCTCGATGCGCGCGACGCCGATGCCGCCGAGTGGCTCGAATTCGCGCGCGCCTGGCGCGGCCTGCAACTCGCCGAACTGCGCGGCCAGGTCGAACGCGTGGCCGCGCGCCACGGGCTTGGGCCGGGCACCGTCGCGGTCGCGGCCGGCTGCGGGGGGTTTCTGGTCGCCGAGTTGATCCCGCCGCACTGGCGCCGCTGCGACTACGCCGGTGACGTGGCCCGCCCCGCCCCCGGCGCGCCGCCGCAGGTGCCGGCCTGGGCGGGCGTCGGCGCGGCGGCGGTGGCGGTGGCGGCACTGGCCGGGAAGGAGTGGCGCTGATGTGGGTCGTGAAGATCGGCGGCAGCCTGAACGACGATCCGCTGCTGCGCGACTGGCTGGCCCTTTTCGCCGAGCTCGGCGGCGGCCGCGTGACCCTGGTCTGCGGCGGCGGCGAATACGCCGAGGAGGTGCGGCGCGCGCAGCGGCGCTGGCGCTTCGACGACCTCGCCGCGCACAACATGGCGGTGTTGGCGATGATGCAGTCGGCCTACCAGGCGCAGGGCATCGAGCCCCGGCTGCAGCTCGCGACGAGCCAGGCCGAGATCCGGCGCGTGCTCCACGGCGGCGGCACCGCGCTCTGGCTGCCGGCCGAATGGCTGCGCGACGAGGCCGGGCCCCATACCAACTGGGACAACAGCGGCGACAGCATCGCGCTCGAGCTCGCGCGCCGGCTCAACGCCGAATACATGGCGCTGGTCAAGTCCTGTGAGGTCGACGCGCGGGCGACGGCGACCGAACTCGTCGCCGCAGGCGTCGTCGACCGGCGCTTCGTCGAACTCGCCGCGGGCGCCGGCTTCTCGATCGAGCTGGTTCAGCGCACCGACATCACGCGCATGCGCTCGCTGCTGCTCGGCCAGGACCGGCGCGCCGGGGCCTGAGCCGGGCGTAGCGCGGCGCGAAGGCGCGCGAGCAAGGCGGGGTCGAGCGTGCCGGCGCGGTCGCCCTGGCAGACGGCGCTGCGGAAGCCGGCGAAGTCAGTCTCCAGCGCCATCAGCACCGGGATGTGGCTGAGCTGCAGCGCCCCGGCGAGCCCGGCGAGCTTGCCCGCGCCGCGCACCATTTCGACGAAGGCATGGAGCTCGCACAAGCCGGCGACGTCGAAGAGGCTGCCCGCGAGCTTGTCCGCGGTGTCCGCCATGAGGGCCGGAAACGGCAGCTCCGCCGCCATCGCGACGAGTTCGGGGTCGATGCCCTGGTCGGCGATGAACACCGGCACCACGGCGTGGCCGCAATCGGAAAGCCATTCGAGCAAGGCCGGCGCCGCGGGGTCGTCGCGCTGGATGCCGACCTTGACGTAGTCGACGCCGCAGCGGCCGACCGCGTCGACCTGGGCCCGGATCGCGTCCGGATCCGTCAGGTCGCCGATGGTCGCGCTCAGCGGCAGGCCAACGCCTTCGTCGTGCAGCGCGTCGACCAAGGCGCGGATCGTCGCCAGCGGCAAACCGCCCAGGGCCCCGGCACCCGGTTCCTTGAAGTCCACGAAATCGACGCCTGCGCGCACCGCCGCCAGGGTCTCGTCGACATCCCTCACACTCACGAGCAAACGCATCATTTCCTCTCCCTCTCTTCGTAGCGCTCGACCGCCTCGCGCAACCAGCCCCAGGCCTCCCACTCCGGCCCGGCAGCGGTCTTGTCGATCGCGATCTGCAAATAGGCCATCTCGGTGGCCACCTTTTCCCGGCTGAGCAGGCCCAGCCGGCTTACCAGAACCGCCCCTTCCACGACCGCGGCCTGGGCCCGGTTCAGGCCGATGAAGGGCGCATGGGTTGCTTCGAAAACGCGTCGCATGTCCAGCGTCGGGCGCTGTGCATCGTCGTGCAGCGACTCCAGTTCGAGCTCGACGTGGCCGAGCGCGCAGGCCAGCCGCGCCCCCGTCACCCGGTCCGCGGCCACGGTCGGCCAATCCCGGCGCCCGGTCACGCAGCCCGCAAACACCCGGGTGTCGGTCACGAGGTTGAGCACGGCATGCTCGCTGGCAAGAATGTTGTCGAGCGTGGTCGACGGTCTGAACGGCATCAGCACCACGAGCGGGCCGCGGTAGCGCACGCCCATCGGCGCCACATGGACCCGCCCCTCGCGGCCGATCGTCGTGACGACGGCCTCATAGATGGGCTCCATCATGGCCGATCCGGCCTCCGGGCGGTCGACCCCGGGGAGGCAAAATTTGTTAAATCTTCGCGCTCCCGCTCGTCCGCGCAGCCCCAGTCGAGCGGCTGGTCCTGCACGTAGCGCTTGCCCAGGCGCCAGGCGATCTCGGCCTTGGCGAGTTCCGCGCCCATGTAGAACGCATGCGCCGCGTCGCCTTCCAGCCCGAGCCGGGGCCAGAACTCGAATGCGCCCTGCCCCAGCCGCATGCCGTCGCGGTTGTAGACGTGCAGGCCGGCGGCGCTGACCTGGATCCGGAAGTTCGGGTCGCGCACGGCCGCGGCGGTGGCGGCGATTTCGTCGGGCGTGTCGGGGAACGGGTGCCGGGCGTGGACCGTCATCAACGCGTCGCCGAGGCCCTTGGGCAGCACGCGCCGGCTCGCCGCGGCGTGCATGATGCGGCGCGCCCAGTCGGCCTCGCGCACCGCGCGCCGGGCATGCGCGCTCACCTGGGTGGTCAACACCGCCGCGGCGCCGAGTTCGGCCGCGATGCCCAGGAGCAGCGCGCTGATGCCGCTGGTGTCGGCCTCGGTGAGTTCGGTCAGGTTGCCGATGCCCATCATGATCGGCGCCTCGGGCCAGCGCTGGCGTAGGCGCTGGTAGCGGCCGATCGACGCGGTGAAGCCGAAGGGAATCGGGTCGAGGATGGCGTCGGCCAGGAATGGCCGGCCGCGCGCGCTCAAGGCTTCGATCGCGGCGTCGAGCGAGGCCTCGTCGCCGCCGCTGCGCGGGATCAGCACCGGCGTCGCCGCCACCTCGTCGGCGATCCAGAGCGTGGTGTCGTTCAGGCTCAGCAGGTAGTGGCAGCCGGCACGCCCGCCGCGCAGCAGTTCGCGCGGGTCGAGCGAGTCGACGCTGACCCGATGGCCCTCGCCGACGAGCGCGCACACGCTGTCTTCGAGGTGGTCGAACGCGGTCTCGGGCAGGCAGCCGAGGTCGATCACGTCGGCGCCGTCGCGCCGCAGCCGCGCCGCGCGCTCGACGATGGCCTCGACCCCGAGCCGCGGGGCATCGACGATCTCGGCGAAGATCAGCGGCCCGGGCTCGCTCAGGTCCAGTTCCAGGGCAGCGCGGTCGAAGTGGCGCGGCAGGTCCTTGAGCTCGTCCGGCCCGCGCTCGACCGGAACGCCCAGGCGCCCGGCCAGGGCCGCGATGTCGCCGCGGCAGCGGCCCGGCACGATGATGCGGTCGGCGCCCAGCGGCGGCTGCAGGCGCCGGCCCACCATCTCGGCGGTCATCAGGGCCGCGACCTGCAGGCCGATCTCGCGCACCTCCCAGCTGAAGGGCAGATCGGCGATGCCCGCGAGCACGCGCCGCAGCGCCGGCTCGGCCAGGCGCCCGGTCAGGAATAAGACGTGTTCCATTCGAGCGCGAGCGCATGCAAACGCCGCGCCAGGGCCGCCTCGAGTTCGGCCGGCGAGCTCACGACCTCGCAGAAGTCGATCCGCTTCAGGCGCTCGACGTTGTCGAACTCGATCCCGCGCGGGCGCAGCGTGACCCAGTCGTGCGGCGACTTCGTCACCACCACCGGCTCGGTGTCGCAGGCGAAGACGATGCCCGGGATGCCGAGCTTGCCGGCCTGGGCGAACATGTTGGTGGGCAGGCTGTCGCTGATGCCGAAGGCGCACTTGGCCACGGTGTTGCTCGTCGCGGGCGCGACCACCACGGTGTGGTAGATGTCGTCGTACAGCATGCCCACCGGCACCGCGCTCGCGGTCTTGTCGCGCACGAGGCGGAATCCCGGGCCGAAGCGCGGGCGCAGGTCTTCGAGGCGCAGCTTGTAGATCGGCAGCACCTCTTCGGCGGCGTCCGAGAGGAACAGGTCCACCCGCGGCAGACGCCCGGCCAGCGCGATCGACTCCTCGAGGAAATGGCCCGAGCCGGTGATGCACCAGGCGAAGCGCGATCGCGGCGCCTGCGGCCGGCTGAACTCGTCGCCGGTGCCGGGAGCGTCCTCACTCGGGGTGCGAGACCTCGATGTGGAGCTTGTGCAGTTTGCGGTAGAGGGTGTTTCGGCTGACATCGAGCGCCTTGGCGACATTGCTCACGTTCCAGCGATGCTGTTCGAGCAATTGGAGAAGAACCTGGCGTTCATTGGCCTGGATCGGGTTGAGCCCGAGCGGCAGCGCGGCCACGGCGTCGGCGGCAGGCGGCTTCTGGGCGCTCGGCGCGCTTGGCGGCGCGACCGGGACTTCGAGCGCAGGCAGGTGCTCGCGCGTGATCAGGCCGCCGTCGGCCAGGGCCGCTGCCGTGCGCAAGACGTGGCGCAACTGGCGGATGTTGCCGGGCCAGGGATGGCCGAGCAGAAGGCGCTCGGCGTCGGGCGCGAGCGTGAGCGCACGGCAGGCCCCCGCTTCGGCGGCAAGCAAGGCCTGGATCACGCGGCGCCGGTCGCTGCGCTCGCGCAAGGGCGGCAAGGTCAGCTCGATGCCTGCGATGCGGTAGTACAAGTCTTCGCGGAAGCGCCCTTCGCGCACGCGCTGGGGCAGGAACTGGTGGCTGGCGCTGATGAGCTGGAAATCGACCGCGTAGGTCTCCTCGGTGCCCAGCGGCGTGACCTGGCGTTCGTCGAGCACGCGCAGCAGCCGGGCCTGGAGTTCCAGCGCCATGTCGGCGATCTCGTCGAGGAACAAGGTGCCGCCGTCGGCCTGCAGGATCTTGCCGCGCCGGCCGGCGCGCTGGGCCCCGGTGAAGGCGCCGGCGCGGTAGCCGAAGAGCTCGGACTCGATCAGCGT
>JAGWTS010000032.1 GCA_028868875.1 Burkholderiales bacterium
GCGCGCTCGGCGCCGCGGCCGGCCTGGACGATTGCGGCGGCGGCGTCGCCGCGGCGCAGCGCCAGGGCGGCGCGCAGGTCGGCGACCACGGCGTCGAGCTCGCAGGGCGCGGCGCAGGCTCGCTCGGCTTCGTCGGACCAGTGCAGCGCGGCCGGTGAGTCGCCGCGGTCGAGTTCGAGCAAGGCCTTGCGCGCGGCGGCGCGTGCCTGCATCGCGGCGCCGTAGCGCGTCGGGGACGCCAGGATGGTGTCGACGCGCGCCATCGCCGCCGCGGGCCGGCCCGCGGCCGATTCCACCTGGGCCAGGTTCAGCAGCGCCGTGGCCGCGAGTTCGAAGTCCTCGACCGACTGCGCCGCGGCCAGGGCGTGCTCGTAGCGTCGGCGCGCCGCGTTCAGGTCGCCGCGGGCGAAGTCGCGGGCGGCGATCTGGTTCGACGCGAGCGCGTCCTGCTGCGCCGGGTTGGCTGGCGGGGCGTGGGAGCCGGCGGCGCAGCCGGCGAGGCCGATCGCGGCGATCCAGCCGCAGCGACGCAGGAGGAACGAGAGGCACCCGCGGCCTCGGGCGCGCCGCGTCATGGCGGCGTCCCCGGACGCGCCAGCGTGGCTGCGTCGTAGCTTTCGATCGGCAGCAGCGGCGCCGGCGGCGGGGGCAGCAGGCTGCGCAGGGGCCAGGACTGGCGCACGCCCTGCACCATCGCGCGCGAGTCGTCGACGATGGCGCGCGACGAATCCACCAGCGGCGGCGCGGCTTGCAGCACCCTGGGCAGGTTCGCCGCGGCCGCGGCCGAGACCGTCTTGCCGTCGTCGGCCACCGCGCCTAGCTTGCCCACCAGGGCATCGGTCTTGGCCAGGATCGCGGGCAGGCGGGCGTTGACGCTGTCCAGGCTTTGCTCGGCCCGGCCGATGACGCCGCCGAGCCGGGCCACGCTCTGGCGGGTCTGGCCCATCACGCCTTCGGTCTGGCGCGCGATGCGGTCGACGCGGCCGTGCAGTTCGGTGCTGAGGCCGTGCAGCTCGCTGGCCGTGGCCGCGAGTTCCTGCGTCAGCGCCCGGGTGTTGGCCAGGGTCGCCGCGATGTCGTCGCGGTGCGCGTTCGCGACGCCGGTGAGCCCCTGCAGGTTGGTCAGGATCGGGGCGAGCCGGGCGCGCAGGTCTTCCGCGATCTCGGTGAGCGTGCCGCGGCGCCGGAACGACAGCCGCGGGTCGTCGGCGGGCAGGGGCTCGGCCGCCTGGCCGGCGTGCAGCTCGATCGCCGCGGGCTTCAGCTGCTCGCGCACGAGCTCGGCCTGGGCGTCCTTGTGCAGATACGAGAAGGGCTCGTTGCCGAGCGACATCGTGACCTTCACGGTGAGGTCCTTCTGCAGCTCGAGCGCGGTCACCTGGCCCACGCGCAGCCCGCTCAGCCGCACCTGGATGCCGGGGGCGAGGCCGTTCACGTCGTCGGCGATGAAATAGGCCTGGGCGTGTTCGGAAAAGCTGCCGCGCCGGTAGGCGATGGCGCCGACCAGCGCCGCCGCCATCAACACTGCGAGGGCGATGAAGGCGGCGATCTGGCGCCGCTGCTGGCGCTGCTTGGGCGGCAGGGCTTCGTTCATTCGAACAACAGCACGATGGCGACGACGTCGACCGCGATGACATAGCTCAGGCAGCCGACGCAGGCCGCGGCCACCGCCTTGGGCAGTTCGGAGACATCGGACTCGACCTTCAGGCCGTGGTAGCAGGAGATGGCGGCGATGCCGGCGCCGAACAGCACCGCCTTGCCGATCGACAGCGGCAGCTCGTGCAGCGGCGCGGTGTCGGCGAAGGCGGCGAACTCGAACGCGAGCCCGGTGCCCTGGCTGAGCGCGCTCGCCGCCAGCGCCGCGGCGATCGCCAGGAACTGGAAGCACACGGTGAGGGCGGCGGCCGAGATCGCGGCGCCGAGCACGCGGGGCAGCACCACTTCCTCCTCGTGCGCGAGGTCGTTCCAGTGGCTGTCCTTGATCGCGCCGCGCAGCCGCATCAGCGCCACCTCGGCGGCGATGGCGACGCCGCTGCGCACGACGATGATGAAGGCCGTGACGAGCGGCCCGAGTTCGCGGATGCCGCCCCAGACCAGCGCCTTCAACACGGTGTCGTCGTCGGGTCCGACGAGCTTGAAGGCCTCGGTGACGACGAAGGCGCCGAACACCAGCGCCACCGCCGAGACATAGGGCAGGGCCTGGACGCCGGTGACGTGGATCTGCCGCACCAGCGAGGCCCGCACCCCGGGCCGGCGCAACAGGCTGGCGTGGGTGATGCCGTGTACCAGCATCGAGCCATAGCCCAAGGCCAGGCGCGTGGTCTTCGAAATCATCCGGGCCTCATACAACCGAGCGAGCGGCGATGATGCCCCAAATGCGGCGCGCGGCCGCGCGGGTCAGGCCAGCAGTTCGGCCAGCGTGCGCGCGACGACCTTGGTCGCGCGGCGCAGGTCTTCGAGCTCGATGTGCTCGTCGGCGCGCTTGGCGTTGCTCTCGCCCACGGTGCGCGGGCCGCAGCCGTAGAGCACGGCCGGGATGCCGCGCTCGCAGAACAGGCGCGCATCGGTGTACAGCGGCGTGCCCGAGGCTTCGATGGGCTCGCCGAACACCTCGCTGGCGTGATGCGTCAAGGCCTCGACCAGCGGCTTGTTGCCGGGCAGCGGCTTCAAGGCGCGCGCGAGCAGGATGCGCTTGACCTCGACCGTGATGCCGGGCGAGCCCGCCACCGCCGCGGCGACGACGCGGCGCAGCTGGGCCTCGACCTCGGACGGATCTTCCTCGGGCACCATGCGCCGGTCGAGCTTGATCACGACCTTGCCCGGAATCACGTTGGTGTTGGTGCCGCCTTCGATCAGCCCGATGTTCAGGTAGGGGTGCTTGATGCCCTTGACCTCGCTCGTGATCTGCTGGTCGAGCTCGTTCTGGTGGTACAGCGCGTTCAGGATCTTCGTCGCCGCGCGCATCGCGTCGACCCCGGTCTCGGGCACCGCGGCATGGCCCATCTTGCCGTTCACCGTGACCTCGAGCTGCAGGCAGCCGTTGTGGCCGGTGATGACCTGGTAGCTGAAGGCGGCGGCGATGAGCAGGTCGGGCTTGACGAGGCCCTGGCCGAGGAGCCAGCCGGGGCCGAGTTCGCCGCCGAACTCTTCGTCGTAGGTGAAGTAGAGCTCGACCGCGCCCTCGAGCGGCAGGCCCGCGGCTTCGAGCGCGCGCGTGGCGAAGGTGAAGGTCGCGAAATCGCATTTGCTCACCGCCGCGGCGCGGCCGTAGAGCTTGCCGCCGGCGATTTCGCCGCCGTAGGGATCATGGCTCCAGCCGTCGCCGGGGGGCACGACGTCGCCATGGGCGTTCAGGCCCACGGTGCGGCCCGCGCCGTAGCGCCGGCGCACGACGAGGTTGGTGATCGTCTGCAGCCCGGCGGCCCGCACTTCGTCCGCCGGCACGGCGTGCTTCTCGGCCGTGAAGCCGAAGCCGGCGAGCAGTTCGGCGGTGCGTTCGGCGTGGGGCGCGTTGTTGCCGGGCGGGGTGTCGGTGGGCACCCGCACCATTTCCTGGAGAAAGCGCACTTCTTCGGCGAAATGGGCATCGACCCAGGCGTCGAGGGTCTCGAGGGTTTCAGGCTTCATCGGGTTTCCGTGGCGAGTTGTTCGAGAAGGGTCTGGAAGGCGCGCACGCACAGCTCGGTGTCGTCGGCTGTGATGGCTTCGAGCGGGTTGTGGCTGATGCCGCTGTTCAGGCCGCGCTGGAACAGCATCGCCTGCGGCATCACCTCGTGCAGCTTCATCGCGTCGTGGCCGGCGCCGCTGGGCATGCGGTAGGGCGGCAGGCCCAGCGCCTGCACCGCGCGCTCCCAGCGCTGCTGCCAGGCCGGGTCGCTCGGCGCGGCACTCGCGCGCATCGTCTCTTCGAGCGTGAAGGCCAGGCCGCGGCGCTCGCACAGGCGCGCGAGCTCGGCCTTCACGTCGGCTTCGCAGGCGTCGCGCACTTCGTCGGTCGTGGCGCGGATGTCGAGGCTGAAGCGGCAGCGCCCGGGCACGACGTTGATCGAGCCGTTCGGCACCTCGAGCATGCCCACCGTCGCCACCAGATGCGGCACCGCGGCGGCGCGGCGCTCGGCGTAGAGCACGAGTTCGGCGGCGGCCGCGGCGGCGTCGCGCCGGCGGTCCATCGGCGTCGTGCCGGCGTGGCTGGCCATGCCGACGATCTCGCCGATGTAGCGCACGCTGCCGTTGATCGAGGTCACGACGCCCAAAGGCAGGTCGAGCTCGTTGAGCACCGGCCCCTGCTCGATATGGGCTTCGACGAAGCCGAGGTAGCGCGCCGGGTTGCGCCGGCACTTCGGGATGTCGGCGATGCACAACCCGGCCTGCTCCATCGCATGGCGCATCGTGACGCCGTCGGCGTCGGCTTGTTCGAGCCACTTCTCGTCGAACTGGCCGACGAGCGCGCCCGAGCCGAGGAAGGTGGCCTTGTAGCGCTGGCCTTCCTCTTCGGCGAAGCCCACGACCTCGAGGCCGTAAGGCAGGCGGCGGCCTGCGCGGCTCAGCTCGCGCACGCAGGCCATCGGCACGAGGATGCCCAGGCGGCCGTCGTACTTGCCGCCGTTGCGCACGGTGTCGTAATGGCTGCCGGTGAGAAGGCGCGGCGCCGCGTGGTCGCTGCCGTGATAGAGGCCCACGACGTTGCCGACGGCGTCGATCTCGACCTCGTCGAAGCCGCAGTCGCTGCGCATCCAGTGCGCCAGCCGCTGCGCCACCGCGCGGTGGGCTTCGGTGAGGTAGGTCACGGTGAGCTCGCCGCGCTCGGCATAGCCGGGGTCGCTGTGCTGGGCCAGGCGCTCGGCCCAGTCCCAGACCCGGTTGCCGAGCTCAGGCGCGTGGCCGAACTTGTCGGCGAGGCGGATCTCGGCGATGCGGTGGACGTTGCGCAGGGCTTCGGCGAGTTCGAAGTCGACCGGGTTGGCGAGGCGGCGCGCGAAGGTGGCGATGATCTCGGCCTTGCCCAGGCCGGTGCCGCGCGGGCCGCGCACCGCGAGGATGAAGGGGAAGCCGAAGCGCGCGTTGTAGTCGGCGTTGAGCCGCTGGATGCGCGCGAACTCCTCGGGCGTGCAGTCGGTGAGGCCGGCCTTGCCTTGCTCGTTGGTGGATTCGGCGGTCAGCGTCTTCGCCACCATCGCGCGTCCGGCGAGCTCGGGGTGGGCGCGCAGCAAGGCGAGCTGGGCTTCGCGCCCTGCGTCGCGCACGACTTCCACCAGGGCGAGCTGGAGTTGGGCCCCGCTGGCGAACGGCCGCTTCGCGGCGGCGCGCTCGGCGATCCAGGGCGAATGCTCGTAGACGCCGTCGAGCAAGGCGGCGAATTCGGCCGCGCTCGCGGCGTTGAGGGCTTGCAGGGTCAGGGCCATGGCGCTCACTCCCAGACGAAGGCCGTGGCGGCGTCGAAGGGGTGGGTGGCCTTCCAGTGGCGCGCGATGTCGACGCGGCGCGTCACCCAGACCCGGTCGTGCTGCTGCACGTGGTCGAGAAAGCGCTGCAGCGCGCGCAGGCGCCCGGGGCGGCCGAGGATGCGGCAGTGCATGCCGATGCTCATCATGCTCGGGCGCTCGTCGCCCTCGGCGTAATGCACGTCGAAGGCGTCGCGCAGGTACTCGAAGAACTCGTCGCCGTGCGAGAAGCCTTGCGGCAGCGCGAAGCGCATGTCGTTGCAGTCCAGCGTGTAGGGCACGACGAGCTGCGGCGCGAGCGCACCGTTGCTCTTGCGCACCTGGAGCCAGAACGGCAGGTCGTCGCCGTAGTAGTCGGCGTCGTATTCGAAGCCGCCGTAGTCGGCGACGAGGCGGCGCGTGTTCGGGCTGTCGCGCCCGGTGTACCAGCCCAGCGGGCGCTCGCCGGTGAGCGCGCGGATGACGCTCATCGCCTGCTCGAGGTGCTCGCGCTCGGTGGCTTCGTCGACGGTCTGGTAGTTGATCCAGCGCCAGCCGTGGCTCGCGATCTCGTGGCCGAGCTCGACGAAGGCCGCCGTGACCTCGGGGCTGCGCTGCAAGGCCATGCCGACGCCGAAGATCGTCAGCGGCAGGCCGCGGCGTTCGAACTCGCGCAGGATGCGCCAGACGCCGACGCGCGAGCCGTATTCGTAGATGCCGTCCATCGTCAGGTGGCGCGCCGGGAACGAAGGCGGGTTGAACATCTCGGACAGGAACTGCTCGCTGCCGGCATCGCCGTGGAGGACGCAGTTCTCGCCGCCTTCCTCGTAGTTCAGGACGAACTGGACCGCCACGCGGGCGTTGCCCGGCCAGCGCGCGTGCGGCGGGTTGTGGCCGTGGCCGCGCAGGTCGCGCGGATAGCGAGGGGAGGCGGAAGGGGCGGGGGAGGCGGCGTTCGTCATCTCGGTTTCATCCTTCGGGCCGCAGCGCGGCGGCGAGGTCCACTGCATGCGGATCGAGGCGCAATTCGCGCTCGACCGCGGTGATGTGCTGCTCCATCAGGCGCGCTGCGGTGCGCGCGTCGCGCCGCTCGAGCGCGTCGACGATGTGCACGTGCTCTTCCTGCGAATGGCCGGCCGAATGCGCCGACTGGTACATCAAGGTGATGAGCGAGGAGCGGCTGAGCAGGTCCGACAGGGTCTCGACCAGCACCGCGTTGCCGAGCATGCGCGCGAGCACGATGTGGAAGTCGGCCAGCAGCTGGGTGCGCCCGGGCACGTCGACGCGGCCGACCGCCGCGGCTTCGTCGCGCAGGTGCTCGCGCAGCTCGGCGATCTGGGCCTCGCTGATGCGGGCGCAGAGCTGGCGCACCATGGCGCTTTCGATCATCGCGCGCAGCTCGAAGACCTGGCGCGCCTCGTCGACGCTGGGCTTGGCGACGAAGGCGCCGCGCGCCGGCTCGAGGGTGACGAGGCGGTCGCGGCTGAGCTGGTTCAAGGCCTGCCGCACCAGGGTGCGCGAGACGGCGAAGATGTCGGCGATCTTCTGCTCGGCGAGCTTGGTGCCGGGCATCAGGCGGCGCTCGACGATGGCCTGGGTGATCGACTCGACGATGCGCTCGGTTGCGCCCTGCGGCGCCGACCGGGGGGCGGCGGCGGCAGTGACCACTTTGAGCGGGACGGGCGAGCGGGCCATGGACGTCGGAGGAGAAGCGAGTGAACCGAAGTGTATACACTTTGATTCGGCGCGCAAGCTCTATTTTCACCAGCCCGTGTCGCGGTTCTTCGGGGGAAAGACCGGCCGCTGCCACGGTGATTTGCGAGTGATTCGGGTTTTCACTCAGTTCAGGGCGAGACGGATGTGTATACACTTTCTTCACGTCGCCGCGGAGCCCGGTCCTCAAAGCCGGCTTGCGACGTTTGCTCCTCACAGAGCCCGCTGTGGTGAGGGGAAGCAGCACCGGAGCCAACAATGCCGGTGCCACTTCCAAACCACCACAGGACCTGCATGGACGCTTATCTGCTCGACTGGGCCAACCTGCTGCTGCGTTGGGCGCATGTGATCTTCGCGATCGCCTGGATCGGCTCGTCGTTCTACTTCGTCTTCCTCGACAACAGCCTGACCGAGCCGACCGACCCGGAACTGCTCGAAAAAGGCGTTGGCGGCGAGCTCTGGGCGCTGCACGGCGGCGGCTTCTACCACCCGCAGAAGTACAAGGTCGCGCCGCGCAAGCTGCCCGATCACCTGCACTGGTTCTATTGGGAGAGCTACACCACCTGGCTCAGCGGCTTCACGCTGTTCACGGTGCTGTACCTCTTCAACGCCAACACCTTTCTCATCGACAAGAACGTCCACGACTGGCCTGCCGCCGCCGCGGTGGCCGCGGCGCTGGGCTTCTTCGTGGTTTGCTGGATCGTCTACGACCTGATCTGCCGCGCGTTCGGCCAACGCAAGGGCGGCGACCTGATCGTCGGCGCCGGGATCCTCGTCTTCGTCGTCTTCGCGGCCTGGCTCGCCTGCCATCTGTTCGCCGGGCGCGCCGCCTTCCTGCTCGTCGGCGCGATGCTCGCGACGACGATGAGCGCCAACGTCTTCTTCTGGATCATCCCGGGCCAGCGCAAGGTCGTGGCCCAGCTGAGAGCGGGCGAGAAGGTCGACCCGATCCACGGCTGGCGCGCCAAGCAGCGCAGCGTGCACAACACCTATTTCACGCTGCCGGTGATCGTGGCGATGCTCTCCAACCACTACGGCTGGTTGTACGAAGGCCCGCGCAACTGGATCGTGCTGGTGCTGCTGATGCTGGCCGGCGCCCTCATCCGCCACAGCTTTGTCGCCCGCCACAAGGCCCTGGTGCAGGGCAAGCGAGTGCCCTGGGAACATGCGGCGGCGGGCGCGGCGCTGATCGCGGTGCTCGTGGTCTGGCTTGCGCCGGCGCCGCCGAGCGCGGCCGAGCAGGCCGCGGCTGCCAAGCCCGTGCATTTCGCCGAGGTCCAGGCCATCATCGGCCAGCGCTGCGTGATGTGCCACAACGCCGCGGTGCAGAACAAGGGCATCGAGCTCGACCGGCCGGAACTCATCCACCAGCACGCGCAGCAGATCTACCAGCAGGCCGCGGTGCTGAAACTCATGCCCTTCAACAACGCGACCCAGATCACCGAGGCCGAGCGCAACGTCATCAAGCGCTGGTACGAAAGCGGCGCGCGCGCCGACTGAACCCACCGAACCACCGTTCCCCCCATCCGCCGCGGCCTGCGTGAAGCCGTGGCGGATCCCCCCCCGCCAGACCGGTTCAGAGCCGGCAGCAAGCCCTCACGCGCAGCCCCCTGCGAAGGAGACAAGATGTCCGCAATTTCCCCCTCGGCCGTTCACCCGGTCGACGAAAAGCTGCCGCCGCTGCGCCTCACCGCGCTCGGCCTGCAGCACGTGCTCGTCATGTATGCCGGCGCCATCGCGGTGCCGCTGATCATCGGCCGCGCCCTGAAGCTCTCGCCCGAGCACGTGGCGATGCTGATCTCGGCCGACCTGTTCTGCTGCGGCCTCGTGACCCTGATCCAGTCCTTCGGCCTGGGCCGCTTCTTCGGCATCCGCCTGCCGGTGATGATGGGCGTGACCTTCGCCGCGGTCGGGCCCATGGTCGCGATGGCCAATGCCCATGGCGGGGTCGACGGGGCGCGCGCGATCTTCGGCGCCATCATCGGCGCCGGCCTGATCTCGATCCTGATCGCGCCGCTGATGAGCCGGCTGCTGCGCTTCTTCCCGCCGGTGGTCACGGGCTCGATCATCGCCATCATCGGCATCAGCCTGATGCGCGTCGGCGTGGGCTGGGCCCTCGGCGGCCCGGCCTTCCTGGCCCAGCGCACCGACGTGCCCAAGCTCGTGGCGATGGTCGACGGCGCCAAGGCCGCGGCCGCCAGCGCCGCCGCGGCCGGCGCGAGCGCGGCCCAGATGCAGCTGGGGCCGATCCCGATGGTCGACAACCCGGCCTACGGCGCCCTGGGCAACCTCGCCATCGCCGCCTTCGTGCTCGTCGTGATCCTGCTGCTGGTGCGCTTCGGGCGCGGCTTCGTCGCCAACATCGCGGTGCTGCTGGGCTTGATCATCGGCTGCATCGTCTCGGCGCTGCTCGGGCTCATGCACTTCGACAAGGTGGGAACGGCCGCCTGGTTCGACCTCGTCACGCCCTTCTCCTTCGGCGTGCCGACCTTCGACCCGTTCGCGATCGGGACGATGGCGCTCGTGATGCTGGTCGTGATGATCGAGTCCACCGGCATGTTCCTCGCGCTTTCGGACATGACCGGCAAGAAGCTGAACCAGGCCGACCTCGCGCGCGGCCTGCGCACCGACGGCCTGGGCACGGTGCTGGGCGGGGTCTTCAACACCTTCCCCTACACCAGCTTCTCGCAGAACGTGGGGCTGGTCGGCGTCACCGGGGTGCGCAGCCGCTACGTCTGCGTCGCCGCCGGCATCATCATGGTGATCCTCGGCCTGCTGCCCAAGATGGGCGCGCTCGTCGAGGCGGTGCCGCAGTTCGTGCTCGGCGGCGCCGGGCTCGTGATGTTCGGCATGGTCGCGGCCACCGGCATCCGCATCCTCGCCAACGTCGACTTCAAGAGCTCGACCAGCAACCTCTACGTCGTCGCAATCTCGATCGGCGCCGGCCTGATCCCGCTCGTCGCCCCGCGCTGGAGCCAGCAGATGCCGCACGAGCTCGGCCCCTTGCTCGAATCGGGCATCCTGCTGACCTCGATCGCCGCGGTGCTGCTGAACTTCTTCTTCAACGGCGCGCGCGCCGACATCGGCGAGATGGTCGAGGCCTCGAAGACGATGCAGGCGCATTGAACGCCTCGGCCCATGCGGCGGACGAGGGCCCCGAGTCATCGTCCGCCGCGATCGATTTATCGCGCTGCCCCGGTTTGAGAATGAATCGGCGCATGTCACATTCGCCCGCGGTGCCGCAGCCGTGCGCGCACTGCGAACATGAGTGGGGCACGCATGAAGATACTCGTCGTCTTTTGTCACCCGGTGGAAACCAGCTTTGCGGCGTCGATGCACCACGACGTCGTCCAGACGCTGCGCGCCGCGGGCCACGAGGTGGATGACTTCGACCTCTACGCCGAGGGCTTCAACCCGGTGATGTCGCGCGAGGAGCGGCTGGGCTACCACGAGGTGCCGACCAACCGCATCCCGGTCGAGCCCTATCTGCGGCGCCTCGAGACGGCCGAGGCCCTGGTGTTCTGTTTCCCCACCTGGTGCTTCGGCCTGCCGGCCATGCTCAAGGGCTTCTTCGACCGCCTGCTGATGCCCGGCGTCGCCTTCGACATCAGCGACCCGGCCCATGTCAAGCCGGCGCTCACCCACATCCGCCGCATCTCCGCCGTCGTCACCTACGGCCGGCCGCGCTGGATGGCGCTGTACATGGGCGACCCGCCGCGCAAGGTCATCACGCGCTATCTCAAGGCCTTGACGGGCTCGAAGGCGCGCATCGACTACCACGCGCACTACCACATGAACGTCGCGACCCCGCAAACCCTGCAGCGCTTCCGCGATCGGGTCAAGGCCGCGATGGCGGCGTTCTGACCCGGGCCGCCTGGATCACCCGGCCGGGCGCACGGCTCCGGCTTCGCCGAGCTGGCTGCGGGCGTCGAGCAGCAGGTCGCGGAAGTTCTGCGCCGCCGGCGAGAGCGAGCGGTCGACGTGGAAGATCAGCGAGAGCTCGCGCCGGATCACCGGGCCGCCGACCTCGCGGATCGCGAAGCCGAAGGCGCGCGCCAGGCGCGAGATGCTGGAGGTCATCACCGCGATGCCGAGCCCGGCCTCGACCATGCCCAGGATCGTCAAGGGCAGCAGCACCTCGAAGCTGCGCGTGAGGCGGATGTCCGCGCGCGCCAGCGCGAGGTCGAGCTGCTGGCGCACCGCGTTGTCGGGCGGCGGACTGATCAGCGGCTGGTCGACGAGGTCGCGCCAGGTGAGCTCGCGCCTGCGGGCGAGCGCATGGTCGGCCGGCATCACGACGACGAAGGCGTCGTTGACCAGGGCCCGCGAGCTGATGTCGTCGCGCGAGAGCTGGGCCGAGCCGAGGCCGAAATCGACCTCTCCCTTCGCCACCTTCTCGACGACCTCGTCGTCGGTCACGTCGTGCAGCAGCACCTTGACGCCGGCATAGGCATCGACGAAGCGGCGGATCATCTCCGGCAGCACGAGCGCGGCCTGGAGCGACGAGGCCGCGATCGAGACCCGGCCGCGGCCGAGCGTGCGCAACTCGCTCGAACTGCCGATCACGCTGTCCAGGTCGGCCAGGGCCTTGCGCGCCAGCGGCAGGATCTCGGCCCCGGCATGGGTCAGGCGCAGCATGCGCGTGTGGCGGTCGAACAGGCGCAGCCCCAGGTTCTGCTCGAGCTCGCGCACGAGGGTGCTGATCGACGACTGCGAGATGTCCAGCCGCTCCGCCGCACGCGTGAAGTGCTGGACCTCGGCGACGGCGATGAAGGCGCGCAACTGGCGCAACGTGACGTTCATGTCGATGCCGGGGGCCCTGTGGTTTTCCCTCATCCGGCGCGCCGCAGGCGAGCTCTCCCCGGGGACGAAGGTTCATTCATGCTGAAGCTCAATGAATATATACGACTGAGCTCATTTACCGATTGCAAGCCCGGTGGAACGATGCAGCCAGCCTGAGGAGTGAGCCCATGACCACCGCCCGCATCGCCGCCGCGCCAGACCCGTCGAACACCGTCGATTCGGTGCCGCCGCCGGCGCGCCTGTTCGCGCTCGGGCTGCAGCATGTGCTCGTGATGTACGCCGGCTCGGTCGCGGTGCCGATGATCATCGGCGGCGCCCTGAAGCTGCCCAAGGAAGACATCGCCTTCCTGATCAGCGCCGACCTGTTCTGCTGCGGCCTCGTCACGCTGATCCAGAGCGTCGGGATCTTCAACGTCGGCATCCGGCTGCCGATCATGATGGGCATCGCCTTCACCGCGATCGCCCCCATCATCTCCACCGGCACCAATCCCGCGCTCGGCATCGGCGCGGTGTTCGGCGCCGTCATCGGCTCGGGCGTCTTCGCCTATCTCGCCGCGCCCTACATGAGCCGGCTCGTGCGCTGGTTTCCGCCGGTCGTCACCGGTACGCTGATCCTGGTCATCGGCCTGTCGCTGCTGCGCGTGGGCATCAACTGGGCCGCGGGCGGCCAGCCGATGCTGTTCCGCCCCGGCGGGCCGGTGCCGAACCCCGACTACGGGCTGCCGCTGCACCTGGCGATTGCCGGCCTCGTGCTGCTCATCGTGGTCCTGGTCACGGCCTTCGGGCGCGGCTTTCTCGCCAACGTCGCGGTCCTGGTCGGGATGGGGGCGGGCTTCGTGGCCTCGATCGCGCTCGGCCAGGTCAGCTTCGCCGGCGTCGAGGCCGCGCCCTGGGTCAGCCTGGTGCTGCCCTTCCACTTCGGATTGCCGAGCTTCGACGCGATGTCGACGCTCACCCTCTCGCTCATCATGGTGGTGATGATGATCGAGTCGACCGGGCTCTTCCTTGCCGCGGCGGACATCACCGGGCGCCCGATCGACTCCGCGGACATCGCGCGCGGCCTGCGCGCCGACGGCCTGGGCAACGTCATCGGCGGCATCTTCGGCACCTTCTGCTACACCTCGTATTCGCAGAACGTGGGCCTGCTGCAGGTCACCAACGTGCGCAGCCGCTGGGTCGTGGCGATGGCGGCGGGGGTGCTCGTCGTGCTCGGCTGCCTGCCCAAGCTCTCGCTCGTCGTGGCCTCGGTGCCGCAGTACGTGCTCGGGGGCGCCGCGATCGTCATGTTCGGCATGGTCGCCGCCACCGGTGTCAAGATCCTGGGCGAGGTGGAGTTCACGCGCGACCGCGCCAACCTCTACATCGTCTCGATCAGCGTCGTCCTCGGCCTGACGCCGTTGCTCGCCGACCGCTTCTTCTCGCAGCTGCCCCCGGTGCTCGCGCGCTTCATGCAGAACGGAACCCTGCTGTGCGCCTTGAGCGCCGTGGTGCTCAACCTGTTGTTCCACCGCGGCCGCGCCCATGAGCGCCGCGAACCCGCCGTCCAGCGGACCTGACGGCTCACCGATCGATGAAGAGCTTCGAATACCACGCCCCCAAGACCCTGGCCGAGGCCACGGAACTGCTGGCCCGCCACGCCGGGTCGTGCAGCGTGCTCGCCGGCGGCACCGACCTGCTGGTGCAGTTGCGCGAAGGCGCGCGCACGGCCGCGCACGTGATCGACATCAAGCGCATTCCGGGGCTCGACCGGCTCGACGCCGACGCGAAGGACGGCCTCGTCGTCGGCGCCCTCGTGACGACGCGCACGCTCGAGACCTCGCCTTACGTGCGGCGCCACCACGCCAGCCTGGCGGAGGCGGTGACGCATTTCGCGTCGATCCAGGTGCGCCACCGCGCGACCCTGGCCGGCAACGCCTGCCGCGCCTCGCCTTCGGCCGACACCCTGCCGCCGCTGATGGCCGACGGCGCCCGCATCCGCATCGCGGGCCCCGGCGGCAAGCGCGAGGTCGCGGCCGGGGCCTTCTGCACCGGCCCCGGCCGCAACGTGCTGGCCGCGGGGGAGATGGTCACGTCCATCGTCGTGCCCAGGCCGGCGCCGCACACCGGGCAGTCGTACATCAAGCATGGCCGGCGCATCGAGATGGAGCTCGCCACGGTCGGCGTCGCGGTCACGCTCACGCGCGAGGCGGACCGCTGCCGCGAGCTGCGCATCGTCTTCGCCGCGGTGGCGCCCACGCCCTTGCGCGTGCAGGCGGCCGAAATGCCGCTGCGCGACCAGGTCTTCAACGAGGCCCACCTGCGCGAGACCTGCGAGATCGCGGCCGACGCGGTGCGGCCGATCGCCGACGTGCGCGCGAGCGCCGAATACCGGCGCGAAATGGTGCGCGTGCTCACGCGGCGCGCGATCGAACAGGCCTGGGCCCGTGCCGGCACGGCCGGGGAGGAAATCGACGCATGAAGAAGGCCATCACCACCTGCCTCAACGGCGAGGCGCGCACGCTGCTCGTCGACGAGCACCACAGCCTGCTCGACGCCTTGCGCGACGAGGCCGGCCTCACCGGCACCAAGAAGGGTTGCGACGTCGGCGAATGCGGCTCCTGCACCGTGCTGTTCAACGGCAAGCCGGTCAACGCCTGCCTCGTGCTGGCGGTCGAGGCCGAAGGCGCCGAGATCGGCACGATCGAAGGCATCGCGCCCTCGGCGCAGGAGCTGCATCCGCTGCAGCAGGCCTTCGTCGACTGCGGCGCCGCCCAGTGCGGCTTCTGCACGCCGGGCTTCATCGTCGCGGCCAAGGCCTTGCTCGACGGGAACCCCGAGCCGAGCATCGACGAGATCCGCTTCGCGCTCGCCGGCAACATCTGCCGCTGCACCGGCTACACCAAGATCATCGAGGCGGTGGACCGGGCGGCGCGGCAGCTGCGCCGCCAGGAGGTGGCGCGATGAGCGAGACCACGATCATCGGCACCAGCGTGCGCCGCAACGACCTGTTCGACAAGGTCACCGGCCGCGCCCAGTACGTCGCCGACATGGCCATGCCCGGGCTGCTGCACGGCAAGACGCTGCGCAGCACGCTGGCCCACGCCCGCATCGCGCGCATCGACACGAAGCGCGCGCTCGCGCTGCCCGGCGTCAAGGCGGTGCTCACGCACCATGACGTTCCGCGCATCCTCCACGCCGGCTCGCCGCCGCCGCGCTCTTCGTCGCTCGCGCGCGACCAGTACATCCTCGAAGACCGGGTGCGCTTCTGGGGCGAGAGCGTGGCCGTGGTCGCGGCCACGAGCGAAGACATCGCCGCCGAGGCCTGCGCGCTGATCGAGGTCGACTACGAGCCGCTGCCCGCGGTCTTCACGGCCGAGGACGCGCTCGCCCCCGGGGCGCCCATCGTCAACCCGAACGGCGCCTACGGCAACGACGTGCTGCCTCCGGTGAAGGTGCGCCGAGGCGACGTGGAGCGCGGCTTCGCCGAGGCCGACCTCGTGCTCGAAGGCGAGTTCGAAGGCGGGCGGCCCACCCCCGCCTTCATGGAGCCCAACGTCTGCACCTGCCAGTGGGACGGCAACGGCAACCTCACGGTCTGGATCTCGACCCAGACCTCGTTCATGGTCCGCGGCATCCTGGCCGAGGTGCTGGGCCTGCCGCTGAACAAGGTGCGGGTGCTGGTCGACCACATGGGCGGCGGCTTCGGCGCCAAGCAGGACCTGTTCCAGACCGAGTTCCTGTGCGCGCTGCTGGCGCGCCAGACGCGGCGGCCGGTGCGCTTCGAATACACGCGCGAAGAGACCTTCACCGCCGGGCGCTCGCGCCATCCGGTGAAGATCTGGCTCAAGCAGGGCTTCAGGAAGGACGGCAGCATCACGGCGCGCCAGGCGCGCATCGTCTTCACTTCGGGCGCCTACGGCTCGCACGGCCCCGGCGTGACCCATGTCGCCACCGATGCCCTCACCTCGCTCTACCGCTGCGAGAACGTCGACCTCGAAGGCCGCTGCATCTACACCAACACGCCGATCGCCGGGGCCTTTCGCGGCTTCGGCGTCGTCCAGGCCTATTACGCGCTGGACATCCAGGTCGACGAGGCGGCGGAGCGCCTGGGCATCGACCCGGCCGAGATGAAGCTGAAGAACGCGGTGCGCGAAGGCGACATCGCCCCGTCGAAGCACCCGATCGTCGGCCACGGCCTCGAAGACTGCATCCGCCGCGGCTGCGAGGAAGTCGGCTGGAGCGCGCTGCGCCGGCGTGCGCGCGATGCCGGCGTGATGCGCCGCGGCTGGGGCCTGGGCTGCGAGATGCACGGCAGCAGCGCCTACCCGGGCATCAAGGAGCAGGGCAACGCCATCGTGCGCATGAACGAGGACGGCAGCGTCGTGCTCTACACCGGCGCGGCCGGGCTCGGCACCGGCACCCACACGGCGCTGGCCCAGATCGTCGCCGAGGAGATCGGCGTGCGCTTCGAGAACGTCTCGGTCGTGCATGGCGATACCGACGCCGTGCCCTGGGACATCGGCGCCTTTGCCAGCCACACCACCTACCTCACCGGGCGCGCGGCGCAGATGGCCGCCACCGAGGTGAAGAAGCAGGTGCTCGAGCGCGCAGGCCGCAAGCTCGAGGTCGATGCCGCTGATCTCGTGGTCAGCGCCGGCATGGTGCGGGTGGCGGGCACCGACCGCGGCATGCCGCTGGCCGAGGTGGTCGGTGCGACGCCGGGGAACCCGGGGGCGCAATTCGTCGGCAACGCGACCTACAGCCCGACCAAGTCGTATTCGTTCGCGGCCCATTTCGTCGAGGTGCAGGTCGATACCGAGACCGGCCGCATCGAGGTGCTGCAGGTGGTGCCGGTGCACGAGCTCGGCCGTGTCATCCACCCGGTGGCCGCGGCGGGCCAGATCGAGGGCGGGGTGCAGCAGGGCATCGGCCACACGCTGTACGAGGACTACCAGATCGACCCCAGCAACGGCCGCTCGCTCAACGCCAACTTCGTCGACTACAAGATGCCGCTGTCGATGGACATGCCGCCCATCCGCACCGTGATGCTCGAGACCGCGCCCGACCCCGGCGGGCCCTTCGGCGCCAAGGGCATCGGCGAAGACCCGATCGTCGCCATCGGGCCGGCGATCGCTAATGCCCTATACGATGCGATCGGCGTGCGTTTCCATCACTACCCGATCAAGCCCGAACAAGTGCTCGCGGCGCTGGCCGCGCAGCGCGATCAGAGGAGCCCCGCTTGAGATTTCCCGCTTCCGCCTCCCTGCCCGAGCCCGCGGCCGCCGCCCCCGCGGCGCCGATTCCCGTGACCCTGCTGACGGGCTTTCTCGGCTCGGGCAAGACGACGCTGCTCAACCACATACTGAGCGGCAGCCACGGCCTGCGCATCGCCGTCATCGAGAACGAATTCGGCGAAGTCGACGTCGATTCGGATCTGGTGCTGACCTCGGAAGAAGAGATCTTCCAGATGACCAACGGCTGCATCTGCTGCGTCGTCGACGTGCGCCGCGACCTCGTGCGCATCCTGCAGACCCTGCTCGCGCGGCCCGAGCGCTTCGACCACATCCTCGTCGAGACCAGCGGCCTGGCCGACCCGACCCCGGTGGCGGCAACCTTCTTCATCGACAACGAGGTCGCGCGCCAGGTGCGGCTGGACGGCATCGTCACCCTCGTCGACGCCCTGCACATCGAGTCGCACCTGGACGACCCGCAGCTGCGCGAGCACGACAACCAGGCGGTGGACCAGATCGTCGCCGCCGATCGCATCGTCCTCAACAAGATCGACCTCGTCGACGCCGCCGCGCTCGACCGCATCGAAGCGCGGCTGCGGCGCCTGAACGAGGTGGCGACCCTGCTGCGCTCGGAGCACACCCGGGTCGACCTGGGGCAGATCCTGAACGTCGGCGGCTTCGCGCCCGCGGCGCGCCTGATCGACGACGAACTCGGCCTCGGTGCCTATCGCCACGTCTGCGACGACAGCTGCCGCCATCCGCTGCTGCCGCCGGCCGCGCTCGACCGCGAGCGCCTGGCGCCCGACCACGCGCACGACCCGAGCGTGGGCTCGGTGTCCTTCGTCTTCGACCGGGACTTCGACCGCGCGCGCCTCGAAGCCTGGCTCGCCGCCCTGGTGGCCGCGCAAGGCGAGGACCTGTTCCGCTTCAAGGGCCTGCTCGCCCTGGCCGGAGACGACCGCCGCCACGTGCTGCAAGGCGTGCACCGCCTGTTCGACCTGCGGCCCGCGGCGGGCTGGGGCGGGGCCGAGCGCCAAAGCAAGCTCGTGCTCATCGGGCGCCGGCTCGACGCCGTCGCCTTGCGCCGCGGCTTCGCGCAATGCCTGGTCGGTGGCTCGGCGAATCGGGTGGCGGACGGCCTGGCGCCGCTGCGCGCCGCCGCCTGAGATCGGAGTCTCGCGTGACGGCCCTCCATCCCGTTGCCGCCCCCGGCCCGCCCCAGCTCGAGCTGCGCGGCATCTGCAAGGCCTTCGGCGCCGTCGTCGCCAACGACGGCATCGACATGGTCGTGCAGCCGGGCGAGATCCACGCCGTGCTCGGCGAGAACGGCGCCGGCAAGAGCACGCTGATGAAGATCGTCTACGGCGTCACCGCGCCGAGCGCGGGCGAGATGCGCTGGGCCGGCGCGCCGGTCTCGGTGGCGAGCCCGCGCCAGGCGCGCGCCCTGGGCATCGGCATGGTGTTCCAGCATTTCGCGCTCTTCGAGACCCTGACCGTGGTCCAGAACGTGGCGCTGGCGCTGCCCGGAAGCCCCGACCTCGGCGACCTGGCGCGGCGCATCGACGCCGTGTCGCGGCGCTACGGCCTGCCGGTCGATCCGCGGCGCCTCGTGCACGCGCTCTCGGTGGGCGAGCGCCAGCGCGTCGAGATCATCCGCTGCCTGCTGCAGAACCCGCGCCTGCTGATCATGGACGAGCCGACCTCGGTGCTCACGCCGCAAGCGGTGCGCAAGCTCTTCGAGACCCTGCGCCAGCTCGCCGCCGAAGGCTGCAGCATCCTCTACATCAGCCACAAGCTCGACGAGATCCAGGAACTCTGCGACAGCGCCACCGTGCTGCGCAACGGCCGCGTCAGCGGCCATTGCCGGCCGCGTGACGAGACCGCGGCGTCGATGGCGCGCCTGATGATCGGGCGCGACCTGCCCCATTGCCGCCATGCCGCGCCGGCCGACGGCGGCCCAGCCCGGCTCGAACTGCGCGGGCTGAGCCTGGCTTCGCGCGAGCCCTTCGGCACCGACCTGAACGGGATCGACCTCGAGGTCCGCGCCGGCGAGATCGTCGGCATCGCCGGGGTCTCGGGCAACGGCCAGCAGGAGCTGCTGGCGGCGCTCTCGGGCGAGCGAACCTTCGACCCCGCGGACGCGGTGAGGCTGTGCGGCGTCGCCGCCGGGCGCCTGGGCGCGGCGGCACGGCGCCGCCTGGGCCTGGGCTTCGTGCCCGAGGAGCGCCTGGGCCGCGGCGCGGTGCCGGCGATGAGCCTGGCCGACAACGCCTTGCTCACCGCGCACGGGCGCGGCCTCGTGCGCCACGGCCTGCTGCGGCGCGCCGCGATGCACGCCTTCGCGCGCCGCTGCATTGCCGACTTCAACGTCAAGTGCAGCGGCAGCGAGGCCCTGGCGCAGTCGCTCTCGGGCGGCAACCTGCAGAAGTTCATCGTCGGGCGCGAGATCGTCCAGGAGCCGCGGGTGCTCGTCGTCGCCCAGCCGACCTGGGGCGTGGATGTCGGCGCCGCGGCCTTCATCCGCCAGGCCTTGATCGACCTGCGCGACCGCGGCACCGCGGTGCTCGTCGTCTCGGAAGAGCTCGACGAGCTGTTCGAGATCTGCGACCGGCTCGCGGTGATCGCGGCCGGGCGCCTCTCGCCGGCGCTGCCGGTGCGCCAGCTCAACGTCGAGAAGGTCGGCGCCTGGATGAGCGGCCTGTGGGCCGACGATGCCGGCGCCGTGGCCGAGGAGCAGATGCATGTGGCCTAGCCTCGAAAAGCGCGACCAGCCCTCGGCGCGCATGCGCTGGCTCTCGCCCCTGATCGCCGCTGCGCTCACCGTGGTCGGCGGGCTCATCCTCTTTGCCGCACTCGGCAAGGATCCGCTGCAGGGCCTGCGCCTGTTCTTCGTCGCCCCGGTGCACGACCTCTACGGCCTGAGCGAGCTGCTGCTCGAGGCGACGCCGCTGATGCTCATCGGCGCCGGCCTCGCCGTGGGCTACCGCGCCAACGTCTGGAACATCGGCGCCGAAGGCCAGTACATCATGGGCTCGATCTTCGCCACCGGCGTCGCCCTGCACCTGCCGGATGCGGCCGCACGCTGGTGGGCGCTGCCGGCGATGCTCGCCGCCGGGGTCCTAGGTGGCGCCTTCTGGGCCGCGATTCCGGCGCTGCTGCGCACGCGCTTTCGCACCAACGAGATCCTGGTGTCGCTGATGCTGGTCTATGTCGCCCAGTTCATCGCCTCCTGGCTCGTCTACGGCCCCTGGAAGGACCCGCAGGGATTCAACTTCCCGCAGACCAAGATGTTCCCCGACGGCGCCCTCCTGCCGCCCCTGTTCGACGGCATGCGGCTGACGGCGGCCTTCGGCCTCGCGCTGGCGGCGCTGCTCGCGGCCTGGGTCTTCATGCAGCGCAGCTTCGGCGGCTTCCAGATGCAGGTGGCGGGGCAGGCCGACGCGGCGGCGCGCTATGCGGGCTTCTCGTCGCGGGCGACGATCTGGACCGGCCTGCTCACCGGCGGAGCGCTGGCCGGGCTCGCCGGCATGAGCGTGGTTGCGGGGCCGATGGGCCAGCTCACGACCCAGGTCTCGAGCAACTACGGCTTCGCCGCCATCATCGTCGCCTTCGTCGGCCGGCTGCACCCGCTGGGCATCCTGCTGGCGAGCCTGTTGATGGCCTTGCTCAACCTGGGCGGCGAACAGGCGCAGCAGGTGCTGAACCTGCCGGCCTCGATCGCCGACGTGTTCCAGGGCATGCTGCTGTTCTTCCTGCTCGCGGCCGACCTGTTCATCAACTACCGGCTGCGCTGGGGCGCGGCGGCACGCGGGAGGCCGGCATGGACGGCGCGCTGATCGCCTCGATCGTCGCCGCGACCCTGGTCGCCGGCACGCCGCTCATCATCGCGGCGCTGGGCGAGCTGGTGGCCGAGCGCGCCGGCGTGCTCAACCTCGGCGTCGAGGGCATGATGTCCGTCGGCGCGCTCGCCGCCTTCGTCACCTACCAGGGCAGCTCGAATGCGCCGCTGGCGGTCGCGGCCGGGCTCGCTGCCGGGGTCGCGATGTCGCTGCTGTTCGCGCTGCTGACGCTGTCGCTCTTGGCCAACCAGGTGGCGAGCGGGCTGGCGCTGGCGATCTTCGGCGTCGGCCTGTCGGCGTTCGCCGGCAAGCCCTACGAATCGGCGGCTATGCCGATGCCGCCTTCGCTGCGGCTGCCCGGGCTGGCCGACATTCCCCTGGCCGGCCCGGCGCTGTTCAACCAGCCCTGGCCCGTCTACGGCTCGTGGTTGCTGGTCGGCGCGGTGGCCTGGTTCCTCTACCGCAGCCGCGCCGGGCTCGCGCTGCGCGCGGTCGGCGAGTCGCCGGGCTCGGCGCACTCCATCGGCTACCCCGTGATCGCGATCCGCTACGCCGCGGTCGCCTTCGGCGGCGCGATGGCCGGGGTCGCCGGGGCCTTTCTCTCGGTCTACTACACGCCGCTGTGGTCGCAGGGCATGGTGGCAGGGCGCGGCTGGATCGCGCTCGCGCTGGTGGTCTTCGCGACCTGGCGCCCGATCCGCGTGGTGCTCGGGGCCTACCTCTTCGGCGGCGTGATGATCTCGCAGCTCTTCCTGCAAGGGCTGGGCGTGCACCTGGACATCCCGGCGCAATGGCTCTCGGCCCTGCCGTATGCGGCGACCATCGTCGTGCTGGTGCTGATCTCGCGCGATGCGGCCTCGCTCAGGCTGCATTCGCCGGTTTCCCTGGGTCAGTCGTACCGACCCGATTCCTGAACGTCACCCCCCCTCAACAAGACGGAGACCCCCGATGAAGCAATCCCTGCACCGATTCCTGCGCGGCGCGGCCGCGCTCGCCCTGGCGGCCACGGCGGGCGCCGCCGCGGCCGAGCCGCTCAAGGTCTGTTTCCTGTATCCCAACCCGATCGGCGAGAGCGGCTGGACCTACCAGCAGGAACAGGCGCGCCAGGAATTGCAGGCCGCGCTCGGCGACAAGATCACGACCAAGTACGTCGAGAACATCTCCGAGGGGCCGGACGCCGAGCGCGTGATCCGCAACTTCGTCCAGGAAGGCTGCAAGCTCGTGTTCACGCCCTCGTTCGGCTTCATGGAGCCGACGATCAAGGTCGCGCGCACGGCGCCCAAGGTGATCTTCATGAACGGCACGGGCTACAAGACCGCGCCCAACGTCGGCGTCTACAACGCCCGCTACTACGAGGGCCGCTACATCGAGGGCGTGATCGCGGGCTCGATGAGCAAGAGCGGCGTCATCGGCTACGTCGGCGCCTACCCGATCCCCGAGGTGCTGCAAGGCATCAACGCCTTCACGCTCGGCCTGCGCAGCGTCAAGCCGCAGGGCCAGGTCAAGCTGATCTGGGTGAATTCCTGGTACGACCCGGGCAAGGAACGCGACACCGCGAACGCGCTCATCAAGCTCGGTGCCGACACACTCACCTATGCCACCTCCGGCGTCTCGATCGTCACGACCGGCGAGGAGAAGGGCATCTACACCCTGGGCTACTACTCGGACATGTCCAAGTTCGGGCCCAAGACCAACCTCACGTCGATCGTCCAGACCTGGGGCTCGTACTACATCAAGGTGGTCGAGGAAGTGCTGGCCGGCCGCTGGAAGCCGGGCTACGCGCTCGGCGGCCTGAAGGAAGGGATGATCCACATGGCGCCGCTGAACCCGGTGATCCCGGCCGACGTGAAGGCCAAGGTGGCCGACATCCAGCGCGACATCGAGTCGGGCAAGCTGCAGGTCTTCGCCGGCCCGATCGTCGACCAGGACGGCAAGGAGCGCCTGGCCGCCGGCAAGGTGATGACGCAGCAGGAGATGGATTCGATGAACTATCTCGTCAAGGGCGTCGACGGCCTGCTGCAGAAGAGCAATTGAGCCAGCGGGGCCTGCCTCTTCTGCCTCTTTCGCGGCAGGCCCCGGCATCGAGAGAACCCGGACCCGCAACGAAACATGAATGCCTCCTACCTGATCCGCAATGCCCAGGCCGTTCTCAGCGGCGACGCCGGCAGCGCGGCTCGCCTGCGCGCCAGCGACCTCCGCGTCGCCGACGGCGTGATCACCGAACTCGGCCAGGGCCTGCTGCCCGCGGCCGGTGAACGGTTGCTCGACGCCGCCAGCTGCGTCGTCTATCCCGGTTGGGTCAACACCCACCACCACCTGTTCCAGTCGCTTCTCAAGGGCGTGCCCGCGGGCATCGACCTGACCCTGGGCCCCTGGCTCAAGGCCGTGCCCTACCGCTACCGCCACGGCTTCGACGAAGCGCGGCTGCGGCTGGCGGCGCGGGTCGGCCTCGTCGAGCTGATGCTCTCGGGCTGCACGACGGTGGCCGACCACCACTACATCTTTCCCCCCGGCCAGAGCTACGACGCGGCCGCGGTGCTGTTCGACGAAGCCGAGCGCCTGGGCCTGCGCTTCATGCTGTTGCGCGGCGGCGCGACGGTGACGCGCTCGCTCGAAGTCGATGCGCGGCTGCGCGTCGAGCCCGAATCGCTCGACCAGATGCTGGCCTCGGTCGAGCGCACGGTGCAGCAATTCCACCAGCGCGGCGCGCGGGCGATGCGCCGGGTGGCGCTGGCGCCGACCACGGTCAACGTCTCGGTTCGCACCGCAGAGCTCGTGCCGCTGGCGCGTGCGGGGCGGGCCATGGGCGTGCCGCTGCACAGCCACATGTCGGAGTCGGTGGCGACGATCGAGCAATGCCGTGCCGCCTTCGGCCGCCTGCCGATCGAATACCTGGCCGAGCACGAATGGCTGGGGCCGGACGTGTTCCTGGCCCACGTCGTCCACGTGAGCGAATCCGAGCGCAGGCTGCTGGGCGAGAGCGGAACCGGCATCGCGCACTGCCCGCAAAGCAACGCGCGCCTGGCCGACGGCATCGCGCCGGCGCCGGCGCTGGCGGCCCTGGGCGCACGCATCGGCCTGGGAGTCGACGGCGCGGCGTCGAACGAGGCCGCGGACATGATTTCCGAAGCCCACATGTGCTGGCTCGTGCACCGCGCGCTCGCCGGCAGCGCCTCGCGGGCCCAACCCGACGGCGCGGGCGAGGCCGGTGCCGACGCCGTCACCGCCGAGCGGGTGCTGCATTGGGGCACGGCCTCGGGCGCGGCGATGCTGGGATTCGAAGGGGTGGGCCGCGTCGCCGTCGGCCAGGCGGCGGACCTGGCGGTTTACGGCCTCGACCAACCGCGCTATTTCGGCCTGCACGACCCGGCGCTCGGGCCGATCGTCAGCGGCGGGCGGCCGCGGCTGCGCTGGCTGCTGGTGGACGGCCGCATCGTCGTCGAGGACGATGCGATTCCGGGGCTCGATCTCGGGGAACTGCGCGCGCAGGCTGCGGCTGCGGTGGCGGCACTGATCCGCGAGGGCTGAGGCGCCGAAGGGCGACGCGTGGTTCGCGCCGGCCGCTTCGCGCGCGCAGGGCGCCAAAGCAACTGCAAAAGAGCGGCCAAGTGCTGCTACAAGAAGTCGCGCGTTGGTGCAAATCAGCTGCTGCGCCGCCGCGATCGCGCGCCTGACCTGGTTCGTCTTGACGGGAGAAGGCGGCTGCCATTCCGCGCCGAGCTTCACTGAGTGACTGCTGCCAGGGCAGCGTGCCAGGAGTGTCGGCTGTTTCAGAACGACCCAAAGGACCGGTCGACGGTCGGCAGCTTCAAGGAGCCTCGGGTCGCGAGCGCCTCGGTCGGAGGAACCTCAGCCTGGCAGGTTCAAGCCTTGGGCTACGACTTGCTTCCGCGAGAGAGGCCGGGAGGTGCGCAGATGCTGTGGCAAGCCGTGCGACACTCGGCCAGCAGTAGCGCGCGTGTGGTCAATTGCGCTGTCGTCGCGCCTCTGCAAGATCGATAGGTCGGAGCAAGCCGCAAAGTGGGAGGCGTCACAAGTGCAGCTATCACCGAGGTCATCTATTGAGCCCTTTTAAATGCTGCCCAAGACGTTGCCTCTGAACAGGTCGTAGCGCTCAGCGACTGCTTTTTGGACGCGGGCGTGAACTTAGCTCCAGTGATACGGCGGCAACCCCCTGATTCGCCGAGGGGCGCCAATGTTTGAGAACTTCCGGTCCAGGACGTGCGTAATATTCAGCAAGGGTCAGCGCAGTGGCTCTTCGACTGTGGGCGGACGGAATCGATTGGCAGTCGCAATGATTGCCTC
>JAGWTS010000362.1 GCA_028868875.1 Burkholderiales bacterium
CTCTGGAACGCACCCGCCGTGCCGGCGAAGCTGCCGCGCAGCGAGACCGGCACGCCGAGCTCGGCCATCGCGTTGGACACCGCGGCGCTGGCCTGGCCGAGCGAGACGCCCGGCGGCAGGTTGAAGCTGATCGTCGACGCCGGCGCGCCGCCCTGGTGGTTGACCGCGAGCGGGGTGTTCGTCGTCTCGTAATGGGCGAAGGCCGACAGCGGCACCTGCCCGCCCCCGCCGCGCGTGAGGGTGAGCTTGTCCAGCGTCGCGGGGCCTTGCAGGAAGGGCGGCGCCAGCTCCATCACGACCCGGTACTGGTTGAGCGCGTTGTAGATCACCCCGACCTGGCGCTGGCCGAAGGCGTCATTGAGCGTGCTGTCCAGGTTCGCGACCGACACCCCCAGGCGCGCCGCGGCATCGCGGTCGATCACGAGCGAGGTCTGGGTGCCATGGTCCTGCTGGTCGGAGTCGACGTCGGTGAGTTCGGGCAGCGCCGAGAAGGCGTTGCGAACCCGCGGCTCCCAGGTGCGCAGCACGTCGAGGTCGTCGGCCTGCAGGGTGAACTGGTATTGCGAATTGCTTTGGCGCCCGCCGATGCGGATGTCCTGCACCGGCACCATGAAGAGGCGGGCGCCGGGCTCGTGCGCGAGCTTGCCGCGCAGCCGCGCGACGACGGCGTCGGCCGAGAGCCTGCGCTCGGCCAGCGGCTTCAAGGTCATGTAGAAGAAGGCCGAGTTGAGCTGGCCGCCGCCGGTGAAGCCGTTGACCGTGGCCACGGCCGGGTCGGCGAGCAGGATCTTCGAGAAGCGGTCGACGCGCCGGCTCATGGCCTGGAACGAACTGCTCTGATCGGCCTGGACGCCGCCGACGACGACGCCGGTGTCCTGCTGCGGGAAGAAGGTCTTCGGGATCGTCGCGTAGAGGTGGACGTTGAGCGCGATCACGGCCGCCAGCGCGAGCATCGCCACCGGCTGGTGGCGCAGCGTCCAGAGCAGGCTGCGGCGGTAGCCGCGGATCAGCGCCCGGTTCGCCCGCGCCGCGGCGCGCGCCAGCGCGTTCGGCCGCCTGGGCTCGACGCGCGGCACGAGCAGCCGCGAGGCCATCATCGGCGTCGCCGTCAGCGACACCGCCATCGAGACCAGGATCGCCGACGAGAGCACGACCGCGAACTCGCGGAACAAGCGCCCGACGATTCCGCCCATGAGCAGGATCGGAATGAACACCGCGATCAGCGACAGGCTGATCGAGACCACGGTGAAGCCGATCTCGCGCGCCCCGCGCAGCGCCGCCTCGCGCGGCGACAGGCCGCGCTCGAGATGGCGCGTGATGTTCTCGAGCACGACGATGGCGTCGTCGACGACGAAGCCCGTGGCCACCGTGAGCGCCATCGCCGAGAGGTTGTCCAGGCTGTAGCCGCACAGGTACATGACGCCGAAGGTGCCGCAAAGCGAAACCGGCACCGCGATCGCCGGCAGCAGGGTCGCGCGCCAGTTGCGCAGGAACAGCAGCACGACGAGGACGACGAGGCCGACCGCGATCGCCAGGGCGCGCTCGACCTCGCGCAGCGAAGCCCGGATCGTGGGCGTGCGGTCGCTCACCACGGCGACGTCGATCGCGGGCGGGATCGAGGCCTGCAGCCGCGGCAGGATCTCGCGCACGCGCTGCACGGTCTCGATGATGTTCGCCCCGGGCTGCTTCAGCAGGAACAGCAGGATCGACGGGCGGCCGTTGGCGACGCCGTAGTTGCGCAGGTCCTGCACCGAATCGACGACTTCGGCCACGTCGCGCAACTGCACCGGCCGGCCGTTGACGACCTTGAGCAGCACGGGGGCGAATTCGGCGGCGCGCGAAGCCTGGTCGTTGACGCCGAGCTGCCAGGCGCGCGTGGCGTCTTGCACCAGGCCTTGCGGCGCCTTGGCATTCGTCGCGACGAGCGCGGCGCGCACCTTGTCCAGGGCGATGCCGGTGGAGGCGAGCTTGTCCGGGTCGAGCTCGACCCGCACCGCCGGCAAGGCGCCGCCGCTGACGTTGACCTGGCCGATGCCCTCGACCTGCGACAGGCGCTGGGCGAGCACGGTCGAGGCCGCGTCGTACATCTGGCCGCGCGTGAGCGTGGCCGAGGTCAGCGAGATGATCATGATCGGCGCGCCCGCCGGGTTCACCTTGCGGTAGCTCGGGTTGCTCGGCATGCCGCTGGGCAGCAGGCTGCGCGCGGCGTTGATCGCGGCCTGCACGTCGCGCGCCGCGCCGTCGATGTCGCGGCCGAGGTCGAACTGCAGCGTGATGCGGGTCGATCCCAGCGACGAGCGCGAGGTGATCTCGTTGACCCCGGCAATGGTGCCGAGCGAGCGTTCGAGCGGCGTGGCGACCGTGGCCGCCATGGTGTCGGGGCTGGCGCCGGGCAGCGAGGCGTTGACCGAGATCGTCGGAAAGTCCACCTGCGGCAGCGGCGCGATCGGCAGCAGGCCGAAGGCGAGCACCCCGGCCAATGCGATGCCGAGCGTGATCAGCGTCGTCGCGACCGGGCGCGCGATGAACGGCGCCGAGAGGTTCATCGCGCCCCGGCCTCGTCGGCGGCCGCGCGCCGCGCCGCGTTGCGCCGCGCGCGCCAGGCCTCGAGCTGCTGCGCCCGGCGCGCGAAGCCGAGGTAGATTACCGGGGTCGTGAACAGCGTCAGCAGCTGGCTCACGATCAGTCCGCCGACCATGGTCACGCCCAGCGGGTGGCGCAACTCGTGGCCGACCCCGGTGCCCAGCATCAGCGGCAGCGCCCCGAGCAGGGCGGCAAAGGTCGTCATCAGGATCGGCCGGAAGCGCAGCAGGCAGGCCTGGTGGATCGCGGCGCGCGGATCCATGCCCTGCTCGCGCTGGGCGTACAAGGCGAAGTCGATCATCATGATCGCGTTCTTCTTGACGATGCCGATCAGGAGCACGATGCCGATGATCGCGACCACGCCCAGGTCCTGGCCCGAGACCAGCAGCGCGAGCAGCGCGCCCAGCCCCGCCGAAGGCAGGGTCGAGAGAATCGTCACCGGGTGGATGTAGCTCTCGTAGAGCACGCCGAGCACGATGTACATCGTCACGACCGCCGCCAGGATCAGCAGCAGCGTGCTGCTGAGCGAGGCGCGGAAGGCCTCGGCCGCGCCCTGGAAGCTGGTCTCGACGCTGGGCGGCAGATCCAGCTTCGCTTCTTCGGCCTTGATGGCGTCGACCGCGGCGCCGAGCGAGGCCCCGGGCGCGAGGTTGAACGAGACCGTGGCCGACGGGAACTGGCCGACGTGGTTCACCGCCAGCGGCGCCGGCCGTTCGATGAACTGCGCAACGGATGTCAGCGGCACCTGCACCGTGCTCGTCGCGCCGTTGGCGTTGGTCGTCGTCGTCCCGGCCACGTACAGCCCGGCCAGCGCCTGCGGCCCCTGGCGGAAGGCCGGTCCGACTTCGAGCACGACGCGGTACTGGCTGGACTGGGTGTAGATCGTCGAGATGAGGCGCTGGCCGAAGGCGTTGTAGAGCGCGGTGTCGATCGCCGCGACCGTGACGCCCAGGCGCCCCGCGGCTTCGCGGTCGATCTGGACCCAGGCCTGCTGGCCCCGGTCCTGGAGGTCGGTCGCGACATCGGCGAGCTGCGGCAGCGTCTTCAGGCGCGCCAGCAGCGCCGTGCCGGCGGCGGCGAGGTCGGTCGAACTCGGCGAGCTGAGCAGGAACTGGTACTGCGTCTTCGCGACCCGGTCTTCGATCGTCAGGTCCTGCACCGGCTGCATGTAAGCGCGGATGCCGGGCACGTCGGAGGTCGCAGCTTCCAGGCGGCGGCTGATCTGCGCCGCCGAATCGGCGCGCCGGGCGAAAGGCACGAGCGTGATCTGCATGCGCCCGGTGTTGAGGGTCGGGTTCTGGCCGTCGACGCCGATGATCGACGCCACGCTTTGCACCTCGGGGTCTTTCAGGATGCGCTCGACCAGGGCCTGCTGGCGCTCGGCCATGGCCGCGAACGAGGTCGTCTGCGTCGCTTCGGTGATGACCTGGATCAGCCCCGTGTCCTGGACCGGGAAGAAGCCCTTGGGCACGACGATGTAGAGCAACCCGGTCGCGACCGCGGTGAGGACGAAGACGAAGAGCGTGGAGCGCGGCCGGTCGAGCACCCAGTCCAACGCCCGGCCGTAGGCGGCGATGCCGTCTTCGAAGGCGCGCCCGGCCCTGGCGCCGAGGCGGCCCGGGCGGCGTTCGCTCTCGGGGCGCAGCAGGCGCGCGCTCATCATCGGCGTGAGCGTGAGCGAGACGAAGGCCGAGATCAGGATCGCCACCGCGAGCGTGATCGCGAACTCGTGGAACAGGCGCCCGACCACGTCGCCCATGAAGAGCAGAGGGATCAGCACCGCGATCAGCGAGACCGTGAGCGAGATGATGGTGAAGCCGATCTGGCGCGATCCCTTCAGCGCCGCGACCATCGGCGGGTCGCCTTCCTCGACGAAGCGGGCGATGTTCTCGATCATCACGATCGCGTCGTCGACGACGAAGCCGGTCGAGATCGTCAAGGCCATCAGCGTCAGGTTGTTGATCGAGAAGCCGACGAGGTACATCACGCCGAAGGTGCCGACGAGCGAGAGCGGCACCGCGACGCTCGGAATCACGGTGGCGCTGGCGCTGCGCAGGAACAGGAAGATCACCATCACGACCAGGGCGACGGCGAGCAGCATCTCGAACTCGGTGTCGGCGACCGAGGCCCGGATCGTCAGCGTGCGATCGGCGACGACCTTCACGTCGACCGAGGCCGGCAGCGACGCGGTGAGCTGGGGCAGCAGCGCCTTGACGCGGTCGACGGTCTGGATCACGTTGGCGCCGGGCTGGCGCTGGACGTTCAGGATCACCGCCGGGCTGCGGTCGGCCCAGGCCGCGAGGTTCTCGTTCTCGGCCCCGTCGACGACCCGGCCCAGGTCCTGCAGCCGGATCGGCGCGCCGTTGCGCCAGGCGATGACGAGGCGGCGGTACTCGGCCGCGCTTTGCAGCTGGTCGTTGGCGTCGATCGTCGAAGCCCGCTGCGGGCCGTCGAAGCTGCCCTTGGCCTGGTTCACGTTCGCGGCGGCGATGGCCATGCGCACGTCGTCCAGGCCGAGGCCGAGCGCGGCCACCGCGCCCGGGTCGAGCTGGACCCGCACGGCCGGGCGCTGACCGCCGGAAATCGTGACGAGGCCGACGCCGTCGACCTGCGAGAGCTTCGGGCCGAGCCGGCTTTCGGCGAGGTCGTGGATCTTCGTCACCGGCAGCGAAGGCGAGGTCATCGCGAACGTCAGCACCGGGGCGTCGGCCGGGTTCACCTTGGCGTAGACCGGCGGCATCGGCAGGTCGTTCGGCAGCAGGTTGCTGCCGGCGTTGATCGCGGCCTGCACTTCCTGCTCGGCGACGTCGAGCGAGAGCTCGAGCGAGAAGCGCAGCGTGATCACCGAAGCCCCGCCCGAGCTCGTCGAGGTCATCTGCGCCAGCCCCGGCATCTGGCCGAACTGGCGCTCGAGCGGCGCCGTCACCGTCGTCGACATCACGTCGGGGCTGGCCCCGGGGTAGAGCGTCGTGACCTGGATCGTCGGGTAGTCGACCTCGGGCAGGGCCGACAGCGGCAGCAGGCGGTACGCGAGCAGGCCGGCGAGCAGGATCGCCAGCATCAGCAGCGAGGTCGCGACCGGCCGCTCGATGAAGAGGCG
>JAGWTS010000363.1 GCA_028868875.1 Burkholderiales bacterium
GGCGATCGCCAACTACGAAGACCGCTTCGTGATCCCGACGACGCACCGCGAATACGCCGAGAACGCCTTCAACGTGCGCGGCGGCTGCGGCTTCAGCTTCGGCAACGGCTGCAGCGAAGGCGTCACCGAGACCAGCCTCTTCGGCAGCGAGAAGAAGCGCACCATTCCCATCAAGGCGCAAGTGTGATTCCCCCCGAAGCGCCTTCGGCGCCTCCCCCTGGGCCACGCAGGGCCCCTTCGTGCCCCAGGGGGCGACGCCAGCGGCCCGGCAGAGCCGGTTCCGCGGCGTCCGCTTGGCCGCATGTCGAATTGGAGAATTGAAATGGACCACTTCAAGCCGTCGTCAGTCGCGCACACGCTGCGCGCCCTGGCCTGGCTGCTCGCCTACCCCGATGCCGAGCACCGCGCGGCGCTGCCCGCCTTGCGCGAGGCGCTGCAGGCCGAGCGCGCGCTGAGCCGCGAGCGCCTGGCCGAGATCGAGCGCCTGATCCAGCGCCTGAGCGACCGACCTGAAGGCCACGCGCCGCTGGCGGTCGAGGCCGAATACGTCGAGCTCTTCGACCGCGGCCGCGCAACCTCGCTGCACCTGTTCGAACATGTGCACGGCGATTCGCGCGAGCGCGGCCCGGCCATGATCGACCTCGAGCGCAGTTATCTCGATGCCGGTCTGATGCTCGCCGAGGGCGAGTTGCCCGACCACCTCGGCGTCGTGCTCGAATACGCGAGCACGCAGCCGCCGGCCGCCGCCCGCGAATTCCTGGGCGAATTCGCCCACATCCTGCAGAGCCTGTACAGCGCGCTGCTGCAGCGCGAGAGCGCGCACGCGAGCGTGATCGCGGCCCTGCTCGACCTCGCCGGCGTGCCGGCCTGCGCCGTGCCGCTGCCGGCCCAGCCCGAGCTGGACGAGACCTGGAACGAGCCCGCGGCTTTCGCCGGCTGCTCCAGCGCCGGCCAGGAGCAGCCGATCCGCATCCAACGCCGTCCGCCGCAAGGAGCCCGCGCATGAACGACTTCCTCTTCACCGTCTACCCGTACCTGTGCGGCGCGGTCTTCCTGATGGGCAGCCTGGCGCGCTTCGATCGCGACCAGTACACCTGGAAGAGCGATTCGTCGCAGCTGCTGCGCCGCGGCCAGCTGCGCTGGGGCAGCAACCTGTTCCACGTCGGCATCCTGTTCCTGTTCTTCGGCCACCTGTTCGGGCTGATGACGCCGCACTGGGTCTACGAGCCCTTCATCTCGGCGCCGCACAAGCAGATGCTGGCGGTGATCTCGGGCGGCATCGCCGGCAGCGCCTGCTTCATCGGCATCACGCTGCTGCTGCACCGGCGGCTGTTCGACCCGCGCATCCGCCTCACCAGCCACCGCACCGACCTGGCCATCCTGTTCATCCTCTGGATCCAGCTTTGCCTGGGGCTGCTGACCCTGCCGTTTTCGTTCGCCCAGCGCGCCGACGCGCACGAGATGCTGATCCTGGCCGCGTACCTGCAGGGCATGGCCACCTTCCGGCCCGACTCCGCGGCGCTGCTGGCCACGGTCGCCTGGCCCTTCAAGGTCCACATGGTGCTGGGGATGACGATCTTCCTGCTCTTCCCCTTCAGCCGGCTGGTCCATGTCTGGAGCGGCTTCGGTTCGGTCGCCTACCTGTTCCGCCCCTACCAGATCGTGCGCTCGCGCCGTCTGAACCTGCCCGACCCACACAACCCGCCGCAGCGCGCGCGCTGAACGGCCGAGGGCTTGCCATGAATGATTCCATTGCCCGCATCAACGGCGTCGCGCTCGCCCGCGCCGGCGAGGCGCTCGACGCGGAGTCGCTGCGCCAGCGCGCCTGCAGCGAACTGCTGCGCCAGGGGGCCATCGCCGCCGGCCTGCTCGATGGCGCCGACCCCGTGCCGGTGGACGGCGCGATGAGCGAAGCCGCGGCGGCCGCGATCGAGGCGCTGCTCGAGCGCGAACTCCACTGCCCCGAGCCCGACGAAGCGGCCTGCCGCCGCCACCACGCCGCCCACGCCGCACGCTTTGGCCGCGGCGAGCGCGTGCGCGCGCGCCACGTGCTCTTCGCGGTGACGCCGGGGGTGGAACTCGCGGCCTTGCGCCGCCGCGCCGAAGCCTGCCTGCTCGACCTGCGCTGCGCGGTCGACGGCGGCCACTTCGCCCGCATCGCCGCCGAATGCTCGAACTGCCCGAGCGCCGAGCAGGGCGGCGAGCTGGGCTGGCTCGAAAGCCGGGACTGCGCCCCCGAGTTCGCGCGCGAACTCTTCGGCCACGCCGAGGTGGGCGTGCTGCCGCGCCTCGTGCACAGCCGCTTCGGCCTGCACGTGGTCGAGGTGCAGGAGCGCGACGCCGGCCAGGTCGAACCCTTCGAGGCCGTGCGCTCGGCGGTGGCGCAGGCGTTGCGCCAGCAGGCGTTCGCGACCGCGCTGCGCCAGTACCTGCAGTTGCTGGCCGGCCAGGCCGTGGTCGAAGGCGTGGCGCTCGAGGCCGCGGCCACGCCGCTCGTGCATTGACCCTCGCGCTGCGGGGCGGCCGAGCCCGTACAGTGCGGCCATGCGACGCCCGCACACCTTGTCCGGAAAGATCGGCGCCGTCGGCGGCATGCTGCTGCTCACGGCGCTGATCTCGATCGGCGTCACGCTCTGGCTCACCTGGAAGCTCGAAGGCGGGGCCGCCGCGCTCAACGAAGCCGGGCGCATGCGCATGCAGACCTGGCGCCTGGCGCAGACCCTGGCCAGCGGCGACCCGCGCGAGGTCGACCGCCTGGTTGCCCGCTTCGACCAGAGCGTCGAGCTGCTGCGCTCGGGCGACCCCGCCCGGCCCCTGTTCCTGCCCAACGACCGCGCTTCGATGGAGCGCTTCGCCGAGGTGCGCCGCGCCTGGCTCGACTTGCGCCGCGTCTGGGGGGCGCCGCCTTATCCGCCGGCCGCGTTGGCGGCGCGCCAGGCCGGTGCCTTCGTCGCCGAGGTCGATGCTTTCGTCAGCGCCATCGAGTCGCAGATCTCGCGCCTGACCTCGGTCCTCAACGCCTTCCAGTTCGTGCTCATGGCGCTCGCCCTGGGCAGCGCGCTGATGCTGATGTACTCGGCCTATCTCTTCGTCTTCGCGCCCTTGAACGGGCTGCAGCGCGGGCTCGAGCGCGTGGGCGCGGGTGACCTCGGCGCGCGCGTCGAGGTCGAATCCAACGACGAGTTCGGCGCCGTCGCACTCGGCTTCAACCGCATGGCGCGCATGCTGCAGGACCTGTACCAGAACCTCGAGGCCAAGGTCGATGAGAAGACCCTGCACCTCGAAGCCCAGCGTGCCCGCCTCGCGGCCTTGTACGAAGCCGCGGCGCTGATGGCGCGCGCGACCACGCTCACCGAACTCGGCCGCGGCTTTGCGCCGCAGGTGCGGGCCGTCGTCCATGCCGACGCCGTGGCGGTGCGCTGGAGCGACGAATCGAACCAGCGCCATCTGATGCTGGCCGCCGACGGCCTGCCGGCGGCGCTGGTCGAGGGCGAGCAGTGCATCTCGAGCGGCGACTGCCTGTGCGGCCAGGGGCAGGCCGACACCCGCATCATCCCGATCCGCCCCGACAGCGGCGGCGTGCTCGTCGCGCGCTGCGTCAAGGCGGGATTCCGCAGCGTCGTCAACGTGCCCTTGCGGCTGCAGGAGCGGTGCGTGGGCGAGATCGACCTGTTCTACCGCGAAGAGCCGCAGCTCGCTGGCGAAGACCGCGCCGTTCTCGAAACCCTGGCCAGCCACCTCGCCGGGGCGATCGAGGGGCTGCGCCTGGCTTCGCTCGCACGCGAATCGGCGGTCGCCGACGAGCGCGGCCTGCTCGCGAGCGAGCTCCACGATTCGATCGCGCAAAGCCTGGCGTTCCTGAAGATCCAGTCCGGGCTGCTGCGCGTGGCGCTGGACGGCGGTGACCGCGGCGCCGTCGACCGCAGGCTCGCCGAACTCGACGCCGGCATCGCCGAAAGCCTGTCCGACGTGCGCGAGCTGCTCGTGCATTTCCGCACCCGCACCAACGCCGAGGACATCGTGCCCGCGCTCCAGCTCACGCTGCAGAAGTTCGAACACCAGACGGGGCTGAAGACGCATCTCGAGGTCGAGGGCCATGGCCTGCCGCTGGCATCGGACCAGCAGGTGCAGGTGCTGCACGTGGTGCAGGAAGCCTTGTCCAACGTGCGCAAGCACGCGCACGCGAACGCGGTCTGGGTCGAGGTGCAGTGCGCGCCCGCATGGCGCTTCGAGGTGCGCGACGACGGCAGCGGCTTCGACGCCGCGGCGGGCGCCGATTCCAGCCATGTGGGCCTGCGCATCATGCGCGAGCGCGCCCAGCGCATCGGCGCCCGCGTCGAGCTCGATTCGGTGCCGGGCTCGGGCACCTGCGTCGTGCTCACCCTCGCGCCCGTGCAGGAGACGGCGGCATGAGGGCGCCGGTGCGCGTCCTCGTCGTCGACGATCACACCCTGGTGCGGCGCGGCATCGTCGCCTTGCTCGAGGCCGCGCCCGATTTCGAGGTCGTCGCCGAAGCCGGCGATGCCGGCGAGGCGATCCGCCGCGCGGCCGAGACCCACCCCGACGTGATCCTGCTCGACAACCACATGCCCGGGGTCAGCGGCATCGCGGCGCTGGCCGGCATCCGCGAGGTCGCGCCGCAGGCGCGCGTGATCATGCTCACGGTGAGCGAGGACGAGGCCGACCTCGCCGCGGCCTTGCGCGGCGGCGCCCGCGGCTACCTGTTGAAGACGGTGGACAGCGACGTGCTCGCGAGCGCCATCCTGCGCACGATGGCGGGCGACTCGATCGTCAGCCCGGAGATGACGACCAAGCTCGTCGCCGCCTTCCAGTCGCTGCAGGCCGCACCCGCCGAGCCGGCGCCCGAGGCCGCGTCGAGCGATCCCTACGCCAGCCTGTCGCCGCGCGAGCACCAGATCCTCGTCCACATCGCGCGCGGTGCCAGCAACAAGGAGATCGCGCGCGCGCTCGACATCGCCGAGACGACGGTGAAGATCCACGTCCAGCACATTCTGCGCAAGCTCGGGCTGAATTCGCGCGTCCAGGCCGCCGTCTACGCGGCGAGCAGGCAGGGTTGAAGATCCGCTGAGCGCCGCGGCTTGGTTATGCTCGCGCCGGACCCGAAACCGGCGCAGCACCATGACGAACCCGACCTCCTGCCCAAAGGCCCCTGCCGCCGCCCTCGACCGCCTGCGCGGGCTGCTCGGGCGCGGCCAGCGCGTGATGCTCGGCCTCGTCGGCGCGCCCGGCGCCGGCAAGTCGACCCTGGCCGAGGCGCTGCGGCGCGAATTCGAGGCGATCGCCCAAATCGTGCCGATGGACGGCTTCCACCTCGCCAACGTGCAGTTGCGGCGCCTGGGCCGCGCCGAGCGCAAGGGCGCGCCCGACACCTTCGACGCCGCGGGCTATGTCGAACTGCTGCGCCGCCTGCGCCGCCAGCAGGCGGGCGAGACGGTCTACGCCCCCGAGTTCCGGCGCGAGATCGAAGAGCCCGTCGCCGGCGCGATCGCGATCGAGGCCGAAACCCGGCTGCTCATCGCCGAAGGCAACTACCTGCTGCTCGACCAGGGCGCCTGGGCGCCGGTTGCGGGCCTGCTCGACGAGGTCTGGTACCTCGACATCGACGACGCCTTCCGCCGCGAGCGCCTGATCGGCCGCCAC
>JAGWTS010000364.1 GCA_028868875.1 Burkholderiales bacterium
GCCAGCGCCTTCATCCTGTCGATCGACGACGAGGAGTTCACGCCCGGCCCCGAGCTCGACCCGGCGGTGCTGAACCTGCGCAAGTTCATCGGCGAGATCCGCTTCAAGAACGCCGAGATCCCGATCTACATCTACGGCGAGACGCGCACCAGCCAGCACATCCCGAACGATGTGCTGCGCGAGCTGCACGGCTTCATCCACATGTTCGAGGACACGCCCGAGTTCGTGGCGCGCCACATCATCCGCGAGGCGCGCAGCTACCTCGATGGTCTCGCCCCGCCGTTCTTCAAGGCCTTGATGGACTACGCGCAGGACGGCTCGTACTCCTGGCATTGCCCCGGCCACAGCGGCGGCGTCGCCTTCCTGAAGAGCCCGGTGGGCCAGATGTTCCACCAGTTCTTCGGCGAGAACATGCTGCGCGCGGACGTCTGCAACGCGGTCGAGGAGCTCGGCCAGCTTCTCGACCACACCGGCCCGGTACTGCAGAGCGAACGCAACGCGGCGCGCATCTTCAACGCCGACCACTGCTTCTTCGTCACCAACGGCACGAGCACGAGCAACAAGATCGTCTGGCATCACACGGTGGCGCCGGGCGACGTCGTGGTCGTGGACCGCAACTGCCACAAGAGCATCCTGCACGCGATCATCATGACGGGAGCGATCCCCGTCTTCCTGACGCCCACGCGCAACCACTACGGCATCATCGGCCCGATTCCCGAATCGGAGTTCTCGCCCGAGGCCATCCGCGCCAAGATCGCGGCGAACCCGCTGCTCGCCGATGTCGACCCGGCGACGGTGCAGCCGCGCATCCTGACGGTCACGCAGAGCACCTACGACGGCGTGCTCTACAACACCGAGACCATCAAGCACGCGCTCGACGGCTACATCGACACCCTGCATTTCGACGAGGCCTGGCTGCCGCACGCGGCCTTCCACTCGTTCTACGGCAGCTTCCACTCGATGGGCAAGAAGAGGCGGCGCCCGCGCGACCAGATCGTCTTCGCAACCCAGAGCACGCACAAGCTGCTCGCCGGCATCAGCCAGGCGAGCCAGGTGCTGGTGCAGGACGCGCAGGAACGCCGCCTCGACCGCAGCCTCTTCAACGAGGCCTACCTCATGCACACCAGCACGAGCCCGCAGTACGCCATCATCGCCAGCTGCGATGTCGCCGCAGCGATGATGGAAGCCCCGGGCGGGCCCGCGCTGGTCGAGGAGAGCATTGCCGAATCGCTGGACTTCCGGCGCGCCATGCGCAAGGTCGAGGACGAGTACGGCCACGACTGGTGGTTCAAGGTCTGGGGCCCCGAGAAGCTGGCCGCCGACGGGATCGGCCGCAGCGCCGACTGGGTGCTGCGTGCCGACGACACGTGGCACGGCTTCGGCGCCCTGGCCGACGGCTTCAACCTGCTCGACCCGATCAAGTGCACGATCATCACGCCGGGGCTGGACCTTTCGGGCGAGTTTGCCCAGAGCGGCATCCCGGCGAGCATCCTCACCAAGTTTCTCGCCGAGCACGGCGTCGTGGTCGAGAAGACGGGGCTTTACTCGTTCTTCATCATGTTCACGATCGGCATCACCAAGGGCCGCTGGAACACCTTGCTCACCGCCTTGCAGCAGTTCAAGGACGATTACGACAAGAACGCGCCGATGTGGCGCATCCTGCCCGAGTTCTGCGCCGCCCACCCGCGCTACGAGCGCATGGGCCTGCGCGACCTGTGCCAGGCCATCCACCGCTTCTACGCCAAGGGCGACATCGCGCGCCTGACGACCGAGATGTACCTCTCGGACCTGCAGCCGGCGATGAAGCCCAGCGAGGCCTATGCCCGCATCGCCCACCGCCGCACGGAGCGCGTGGGCATCGACGAACTCGAAGGCCGCATCACGACCGCCTTGCTCACGCCGTATCCGCCCGGGATCCCGCTGCTCATCCCGGGCGAGCGCTTCAATCGCCGCATCGTCGATTTCCTGCGCTTCACGCGCGAGTTCAATGCCGCGTTCCCGGGCTTCGACACCGATGTCCACGGCCTCGTTGCCGAGGAGGACGAGGCTGGCCGATTCAGCTACTACGTCGACTGCGTCGAAGCCTGAGCCCGAGGCTCCCCGTGCCCGCCGGCGCGGGCATGGACGGGCGATGGGGCGTCGCTTCCCGCGACGCGCGGCCTGCCAGGCTAGGCCTCGGGCCCCGAGCCCACCAGGGCCTGGCTGAAGCCGCCGTCGACGTAGGTGATCTCGGCGGTGACGCCCGAGGCCAGGTCCGACAGCAGGAAGGCGACGACGTTGCCGACTTCCTCGATCGTCACGTTGCGCCCCAGCGGCGAGCTCTGGGCGACGATGCTCATGAGCTTGCCGAAGTCCTTGACGCCGGAGGCGGCCAGGGTGCGGATCGGCCCGGCCGAGACCCCGTTGACGCGGATGCCCTTGCGCCCGAGGTTGGCTGCGAGGTAGCGCACGCTGGCTTCGAGGGCGGCCTTGGCCAGGCCCATCGTGTTGTAGTTGGGCACGGCGAGCTGCGAGCCGAGGTAGGTCAGCGTCAGCAGCGACGCGCCCTGGCGCAGCCGCGGCGCCGCCGCCTTGGCCATCGCCGGGAAGCTGTAGGCCGAGATGTCCAGGGCGATGCGGAATCCCTCGCGCGAAAGGCCTTCGAGGAAGTCGCCGGAAATGGCCTCGCGCGGCGCAAAGCCGATCGAGTGGACGAAGCCGTCGAATTCGGGCCAGCGCTGGCCCATGTTCTCGAACATCGCCGCGATCTGCTCGTCGCTCGAGACATCGCAGTCGTAGACCATGTCGCTGTCGAATTCGCGCGCGAATTCGACGATGCGGTCGCGAAAGCGCTCGCCCACATAGCTGAACGCCAGCTCCGCCCCCTGGGCGTGGCAGGCGCGGGCGATGCCGTAGGCGATCGAGCGGTTGGAAAGCAGGCCGGTGATGAGCAGGCGCTTGCCGGCGAGAAAACCCATGTCGTCTCCGTCAGTTCGGGGGCGCCGGATTCTCGCACCAGAGAACGCTGCGAGCACGCGCCTTGCCGGCCTCCTTGGCGCGGGCTATAATGCGCCTTTCCCGAGTGACCGGAACGTGGGCGGATTCTTCCAGCCCATTTTTTTTGCGCCGGCCTCATTCGGGGGTGGCCAGGTCACGAGAAAACCAGGAAGGCGGAACGAGAATTTTGAGCGAAACGGCGGCAGGCGATACGAAGCCGACGGGTGCGGCGCGAGCGGGGCGCCCGGGTTGGCGCGAGGCGATCGAGCAGACGGTGACCGGCTTGGGTTACGAGCTGGTCGAGATCGAGCGATCGGGCCGCGGTTTGCTGCGCGTCTTCATCGACCGTCTGCCCGGGCGCAGCTACGCGTCCGGGGGCGGCGAGTTCGTCACCGTCGACGACTGCGAAACCGTCACGCGCCAGCTGCAATACGCGCTCGAGGTCGATTCGGTCGCGTACGAGCGCCTCGAGGTCTCGTCGCCCGGGCTCGACCGCCCGCTCAAGCGCGAGGCCGATTTCGAGCGCTTCGCCGGCCAGGAGATCAGCCTCACGCTGAAGCTGCCGTTCAACGGCCGCAAGGTCTGGAAAGGCCGGCTCGAACGCACCGAGGCCGGCGGCTGGAGACTGGTGTTCAACGATGGCAAGACCGAACAGGCGCTGGCCTTCGCGCTCGACGAGTTGCGCGAGGCGCGCCTGGTGCCGGTGGTGAATTTCAAAGGGCGAACCCGCGCTGCGGGCCCGTCCCTCGCGGACGGGGTCGCGCCCGAAGGTCTGCGCCGGCAGAAGAAGCCGGCGCCCTAGCGCGGACAAGAGTGGAGAGCTGAAAGAATGAACCGCGAAATGCTGATGCTGGTCGATGCGATCTCGCGCGAGAAGACGGTCGAGCGCGACGTCGTCTTCGGCGCCGTCGAGGCCGCGCTCGCCTCGGCGACGAAGAAGCTGCACGGCGGCGAGGTCGACATCCGCGTCGCCGTCGACCGCGACACCGGCGACTACGAGACCTTCCGCCGCTGGCACGTCGTTCCCAACGAAGCCGGGCTGCAGAACGCCGATGCCGAGGTGCTTCTCTTCGAAGCCCAGGAGCAGATCGCCGACATCGAGGTCGACGACTACATCGAGGAAGCGGTCGATTCGGTGCCGATCGGCCGCATCGGCGCCCAGGCCGCCAAGCAGGTCATCCTGCAGAAGATCCGCGACGCCGAGCGCGAGCAGCTGCTCAACGACTTCCTCTCGCGCGGCGACAAGATCTTCGTCGGCACCGTCAAGCGCCTGGACAAGGGCGACATCGTCGTCGAGTCGGGGCGCGTCGAAGGGCGACTGAAGCGCAGCGAGATGATCCCGAAGGAGAACCTGCGCTCGGGCGACCGCGTGCGCGCCTTCATCCTCGGCATCGACCCGACCCAGCGCGGGCCGCAGATCATGCTCTCGCGCAGCGCGCCGGGCTTCATGATCGAGCTCTTCGCACAGGAAGTGCCGGAAATCGAACAAGGGCTGCTCGAAATCAAGAGTTGCGCCCGCGACGCCGGCAGCCGCGCCAAGATCGCCGTGATCTCGCACGATCGCCGTGTCGATCCCATCGGCACCTGCGTCGGCGTGCGCGGCTCGCGCGTCAACGGCGTGACGAACGAACTCGCCGGCGAGCGCGTGGACATCGTGCTGTGGTCCGAGGATCCGGCGCAGTTCGTCATCGGCGCGCTCGCGCCGGCGAACGTGCAGTCGATCGTCGTCGACGAAGAGCACCATTCGATGGACGTCGTCGTCGACGAAGAGAATCTTGCGATCGCGATCGGCCGCGGCGGCCAGAACGTGCGCCTGGCTTCCGAGCTCACCGGCTGGCGCATCAACATCATGACCGCCGAGGAATCGCAGGCCAAGCAGGCGACCGAAAGCGAGTCGGTGCGCGAGCTCTTCGTCGACAAGCTCGACGTCGACGCCGAGGTGGCCGACATCCTGATCGCCGAAGGCTTCACCAGCCTCGAAGAGGTGGCCTATGTGCCGCTGTCGGAATTGCTCGAGATCGAGTCCTTCGACGAAGACACGGTGCAGGAACTCCGCACCCGGGCCAAGGACGCCTTGCTGACGATGGAAATCGAGCGCGAAGAGAAGGTCGACGAGGTCTCGCAGGATCTGCGCGACCTCGAAGGCCTCACGCCCGAGCTCATCGGCAAGTTGTCCGATGGCGGCATCCACACCCGCGATGACCTCGCCGACCTGGCGGTCGACGAACTCGTCGAGATGACCGCTGTCGACGAAACCCAGGCTCGCACGTTGATCATGAAGGCCCGTGAACACTGGTTCACGGCCTGAACTCCTAGGAAACCCGCCACATGGCCGTGACCACCGTCGCCCAGTTCGCGCTTCAGCTCAACCGCCCGACGGCCGCGCTGCTGGAACAGCTGCAGTCGGCCGGCGTCGCCAAGCAGTCGCCCGACGACGCGCTGACCGAAGCAGACAAGGAGCGTCTGCTCGAATTCCTGCGCTCGTCGCACGGAACCACGGCCGGCGCCGAGCGCAAGAAGATCACCATCACGCGCAAGTCGACGACCGAGATCAAGCAGGCCGATGCCAGCGGCAAGGCGCGCACGATCCAGGTCGAGGTGCGCAAGAAGCGCACCTTCGTCAAGCGCGACGA
>JAGWTS010000033.1 GCA_028868875.1 Burkholderiales bacterium
GCTGGTCGGCGCGCTCGCGCGCGGCCGCATCGATGCGAGCCAGGGCTTCGTCGCCGTGACCAGCCGCGCCAGCTACGAGATGGTGCACAAGGCGGCCGCTGCCGGCATCGGGCTGCTCGCCGCGATTTCGGCGCCGACCCGGCTCGCGATCGAGACCGCGCACAGCGCCGGCCTCACCCTCGCCGGCTTCGTGCGCGGCAACCAGGCGGTGCTCTACACCCACGCCGCGCGCGTGGGGGAGTGACGAGCGCCGCATGATCGTCGGCACCGCGGGCCACATCGACCACGGCAAGACGACGCTGGTGCGCGCGCTCACCGGCGTCGACACCGACCGCCTGCCCGAGGAGAAGCGCCGCGGCATCAGCATCGAGCTGGGCTACGCCTACCTCGCCGCACCGAACGGCCGGCGCATCGGCTTCGTCGACGTGCCCGGCCACGAACGGCTGGTGCACACCATGGTGGCCGGCGCAAGCGGCATCGACCTCGCCTTGCTGCTCGTCGCCGCCGACGACGGCGTGATGCCGCAGACGCGCGAGCATCTGGCGGTGCTGTCGCTGCTGGGCGTCGCGCGCGGCGCGGTGGTGCTGACGAAGATCGATCGCGCCGACGCGCAGCGCCTGGCCGCGCTGGGCGCCGAAGTGGCGGCCCTCACGGCCGGCTCGACGCTTGAAGGCTGGCCGCTGCTCGAGGTCTCGGCCCTGACCGGGCAGGGCGTCGATGCGCTGCGCGCCTGGATCTTCGACGCGGCGGCGCAAGCGCCGGCGCGAAGCGACGCGGCGCTCGGCTTCCGCCTCGCGCTCGACCGCGCCTTCACGCTCGCCGGCATCGGCACGGTCGTCACCGGCCGCGTCCACGCCGGCGGCGTGCAGATCGACGACGCACTGCTGCTCGTGCCGCTGGCGAAGTCGGCGCGCGTTCGCAGCGTGCGCGCGCAGGACGAGGCGGTGGCGCGCGCCGGCGTCGGGCAGCGCTGCGCACTCGGCCTGGCCGGGCTGGCGAAGGACGATGTCGAACGCGGCCAATGGCTGGTGGCGCCGCAGGTCGCGTCAACCACGCAACGCCTGGACGCGCGCCTGACGCTGTGGCATGGCGAGGCCCGGGCCTTGCGTTCGGGCGCCTCGGTCCACCTGCATCTCGGCGCCGCCGACACCGTGGCCAGCGTCACCCTGCTCGACGCAGGCCTGGACACCCCGAAGGCGCTGGAGCCCGGCGCCAGTGCGCGCGTGCAATTGCGCCTGGCTGCGCCGATCGCGGCCTGGCACGGCGACCGCTTCCTGCTGCGCGACGCCTCGGCCACCCGCACGCTGGCCGGCGGCGTCGTGCTCGACCCGCAGCCGCCGACGCGCCGACGCGCCGCGCCCCTGCGCCGGGCGCGGCTCGACGCCTGGGAACAACCGAACGCCGAAGCACGCCTCGGCGCGCTGCTCGCGGCCTCGCCCGAGGGCCTGGATATCGCGGCCTGGGCGCGCGCCGAAGGCCGGGTCGCGGCGCCGCCGGCGCTGGCAGGAGCCGGCCTGCGGGCGGGCGACTGGGCGCTGGCCGAGGCGCATCGCGAGGCCACCGCCGCGGCGCTGCTCGCCGGGCTCGCGGACTTCCATGCGCGGCAGCCGCAGGAGACGGGACCCGACCTCGCACGCGCGCGGCGCCTGTTCGCGCCGGGCCTGGCCGAGCCTTTGTGGCGTGGCCTCGTCGCCGACCTCGTCGCCCGGGGGCAGGTCCTGCAGCGCGGCGCCTGGCTGCAACTCCCGGAACACGCCGTGCAGCTCTCGGCCGACGAAGCGCGCATCGCGGGCCGGCTGCTGCCGCGGCTGGAACAAGGCGGCTTCGACCCGCCCTGGGTGCGCGAGCTGGCGGCCGAGGCCGGCGAGAGCGAGGCCTTGCTGCGCGCCGTGTTCGCGCGCCTCGCGCGGCAGGGCGAGCTGCACGCGGTGGTAAAGGACTTGTATTACCCCGAGCCCACGCTGGCGCGGCTCGCCGCGCTGGTGCGCGAAGTGGCCGCGCAGCAAGGCGGCGCGGTCACGGCCGCCGCGTTCCGCGACGCGACCGGGCTGGGTCGCAAGCGCGCGATCCAGATCCTGGAATACTTCGATCGCGTCGGCCTGCTGCGCCGCGTGCGCGACGCGCACCGCCTGCGCGAGGAGGCCGGCTTGTTCGCGGGTGTCGCCGCGCCGGCGCCGGCGGATCCACCCGGTTGCGGGCGCAGCGCTGCGAGCGGGCAGCCGTAGCCGTGCACGAACCCGGACGAGGGGCCGATCGGTCGCGCCTCAGGTCCTCGACGCCGAGGGGGTTCAGGGCTCGCCGTCGAGCCTGCGGCCCGGGCTCGGCATGGCGCCCGCGGCCTGCTCCAGCAAAGCGCAGGCCCCGCGCCCTGCTGCTGCGCCGCCGGGCCCCCGGCCGCGAGCCGGCTCAGCGCTGACGCGCCGGGGGCGGCGCGCTGCGGGACGCCGGCGCCATCAGTGCCCGTGGCGGTCGCGCCAGCCCGCCGCCACGTCGCGGGCCTCGGCCTTGCGCACGAAGGCGTCGTACTCCATGTCGCCGAAATCGGCGGCATCGACGCGCCGATAGTCGGCAGCGGCCGCGCCCGCGACCGGCCAGCCGGCGGGCGCCGTCGCATGCGCTTCGAGGCGCTCGAAAAGCGCGCTTTCCCGGCCCTTGCTGCGCAGCATCCGCGCCGGAAGCCGCGCCACCGGGTCCCAGGCGAGATCGATGCGCTCACCGTCCAGCGTGCCGCGATAACGCAGGAACCTGTGCGATCCCAGGCGCTGCGTGCCGGCCGGGCGCAGGCGCGGGAGCTTGCGTTCGTCGAACAGCGTCGCCAGCGCGGGCCAGGAGGGCTCGATGTGAAGGGCGCGCAGTTCGCCCGCCGGATATTCGACGACGCGCCGGTCGGCGTGGAAGACCCGCTCCAGGCTCACGCCCGATTCGCCTTCGCAGCGCCAGACTTCGGACACGCCCGGCTTGGTCAGCACGAGCTCGCCGGCGCCGCGCAGGAACCACCACTCCTGGCTGCGCTTTGGCGCAGCCCCGGGGGCCGTGAGCGTGACCCGGAATTTCGCCACCAGCGGCGCCGGCGTGGCGCAAGGCGGATCGGCCTCGGCGGCGGATGCGATGGCGGCGCAGGAGCCCGCCGTCAGCCAGGCGGCGAGGAGGCCGGCGGCGAACCTGGAGATCTTCATGTCGGGAACCCGATCGAGCGAGTGGGAAGGACGAGCCGGGCGGCGCGGCGGGCACAGCCCAGCCCTGGGGGCGCTCAGAGACCGAAGGCCTCGCGCATCACGTGGAAGATCCAGTTCTGCTCCATGCTGCCGTGCACCAGCTGCGCCTTGGGCCCGCGCGCCCAGATGCCGACATCCTCGCCGGCATGGGTCTCGCTGCCCATCGGCACCGCGGCTTCCTGCATGAAGTCGAGCGCCGTCGTGTCCACGCTCGTCAGGTCGGGCCGGCCGGCGGGGCCGCGGTAGCCGGGGCCGTTCTGGTAGCCCAGCGTCGTGTAGGGCAGGCCGTTGGCGTCCTTCGAGTTGCGCGGCGCCATGCCGTCGACAGCGGGCACCTCCCGGGTCAGGCCGAGGATGTCGTTGCCGCGATGGGGATAGCCGGCGATCGTGAAGGTGTGGCTGTGGTCGGCCGTGACGATGATGAGCGTGTCCTGCGCGCTCGTGAGCTCCATCGCCTTGCGCACGGCGTTGGACAGCTCGATCGTGTCCTGCAGCGCCCGCCGCGCGTTGCCGGCGTGGTGGGCGTGGTCGATGCGGCCGGCCTCCACGTGCAGGAAGAAGCCGTTCTGGCTGCGCTGGAGCATGCGGATCGACTTCTCGGTCATTTCGGTGAGCGACGGCTCGCCCGCGGGGTCGACGCCGCGGTCCGCCTCGTATTGCATGTGCGAGGGCTCGAACAGGCCCAGCAGGTAGTTCGTGCTCATCGGATCGACGGCGTCGAACTGGCGCTTGTTCCAGACGTAGGCCGAGTTCGCGCCGCGCGTCGCGATCCACTCGGCGGTGAGGTCGCGGCCGTCGTTGCGCCGGCCCCGCTTGCCCGGATATTCGGGATCGAAGAAGTCGGCACCGGCCTTCGTCTTCGGCAGGAAGTAGCCGCGGCCGCCACCCATCGCCACCATCAGGCTGGACCGGACCGTGGGCGAGACTTCGATCAACTGGCGTGCGATGTCCTTCACGCCGCAGCCGGCGGGTTGGTCGGAGTCGGCTTCCCAGTCGCGCACCGCCGTGTGAGCGTAGGTGGCCGCGGGGGTGGCATGGGTCAGGCGCGCGGTGGAGACGACGCCCGTGACCTTGCCCGCACCGGCGGCCAGTTCCAGGATGGTCTGCAGCGAGTTTGCGTTCACGGTGGCGGCGTTGCATTCGCCCCGCGCGGTCAGATGGTTGACCGACAGCATGCCTTCGCGCGCCTTGTAGCCCGTGACCATGGCGGTCATCGTCGGCGCCGAATCGGAGGTCTGCTGGTCCCAGGAATAGGTCTTGGAAAGCGCCGAGTAAGGCAGGGTCTCGAAGGACAGGCGGTTCTCCTCACCTGCCTTGCCCTTCAACTGGCCTTCGAGAATGCGCGCCGCCGTCTGCGTGGAAATGCCCATGCCGTCGCCCACGAACAGGATCACGTTCCTGGCGCGGCGCGAGTTCGGGTGCAGGGCCTTGCCGGCTTCGATGAAGTCGGTGCCTGCCCGGTACCAGTCGGAGACGGATTCGGGGCCCTTGACGACGGGGTCGGCGGCATGGGCGGGTGCCACCGCGGAAAGGGCGAATGGGGCGACAAGGGCGAGCACGGCTGAATGGACGATGGAGCGGCTGCTCATGGGGGAGGTTCCTCGAATGCGCGTTTGAAGGGAGTTGGCGGGATGGGGCCGGGGTTCGCGGTGCCCACACTTCAGACGCTATTTTCATGACTTACTGTGACACGGATATTTCCGTTCCGTATCGAACCCAGGGTCTCGTTGCAGGGGCCGATCCGCAGGACCCCCCGCGGCGAGCGGCTCGAAGCCGCCGGCGTCGGCTTCGTCCGGCCCACCGGCGGTGGCCACGCCGTCTGCATCGACGCCCGATCAGTCTTTCCGGACATGGCGGTGGCGCATGACCCGGCCTGGGCGCTGTGCAACGCGCTGTACTTCGAGGGCAGCAGCCGCGGCGTCGAGACCGGATCGGTCATGTTCGGCAAGCGCCGGGAAGCTCACCGAGCTTTTACGAGCTTGGCTGTGAGAAAAGCCTGTCACCCGCCGGCGTGGGCGGACCGCAGCGCGTGATGGCGCACCATCGCAACCAACGCCAGCAGTAGCAGGCTGAGCCCGAACGCGAGAAGGCTGCCAATCAGTGGCCAATAGCTACGCGACCAGAACGGGTGATAGCGGACGTACACACCCTGGAATGGGTCGTAGACCAATTGAATCCGCTCGCCCAGTGCGTAGACCGGAGTGGGTCGTGGTAGTCGATGCGGCAATGATTCTGGTCGCTAAACCCGGTGACCACGCTTTCCAGGACAGGCTGCGAAGCGCGCCGATATTCCTGATACGTCGCCGGATAGATTGCAAGCACCAGCAAGAACAGGGCCGCGCCGCTACATAGGACTGCGGCCAAGGCGAGCCTCTTGGGGTCCTCGGAAAAGAACGGCAGATGCTTCACTGCGGTGCTGAGCATGAACGCGAAGCTGGCCGCAGTCAGCAGCTTGCCGGCGAGCGGACCGTTGCTGGCCTGCCATGAGTAGCCGGCCCCCGCGGCGAGGACGAGAGCCAGTATCCACGGCGCGTATTGCGTGATCAGCATCAAAGGTGCCTGCGCGCGCCTTGACAGTTGAGGGCTTGGTGCGCGAAGTCCACGGGGAGCACACATTGCCCTGCCTCAGCGGGCTCAGTCGCAGTCAGGGTCGTCCGAGTCGGGGGAGCCGGCATCACTGTCAGTGCACATGCCGCGAAGCGTCGGCGCGGTGAACACGCCGCGGGCCGCAAGCGAGGAAAGATCTATCGACACGATGGAACTCAGCGTGTTGTCAGTCACCGGGTCCACAGCGGAAAGTTGCAGATTGTTGTAAGTGAGCAGCGGCATGCCAAGCGGCACATCGAGGATGTAGTTGCCGCTGGCGTCGCAGATGCCCTGGTTGTGCGAGATGGCGCCCGGCGACAGGCCGTAGCTGGCGACCGCGGGTAGGTCGAACATCCGCACCGTATGGACATTAGTCTTTGTCGTCGCTTGCGCGACCTTCACCTGACTCGAATAGGACGTCGAGTTGCCCGTCGCCGTATCGAGGCCGAGCGCCGCGCCGAGCACAATGGTGTCGGCGGCGACGCGGATGGGCGTCGGGTTCGGCCCTCGTCGATGTCGTCTTTGCCTTCGGCATTTCCGCTCTCCTTGCTTGCATTGAACCACTCAGCAAGGAATACGCTTTTCGGGGGCAAGGTCAAGATGCAATTGACGCGAACGCCGTAGCCGAGCTTGCCGGCCTCCATCGCCGCCACCCGGGTGAGACGATCCACGGCGGACTTGGTCGCAGAATAGCCGGCGATGGCCGGAAACGCGATCGTCGCCGCGACCGACGAGATGTTGACGACCGCGCCGCCGGGGCGCATGGCGCGAAAGGCATGCTTCAGTCCGAGCGTGGTGCCGACGATGTTCACGTCGAGCATGCGGCGCAAGTCGGCCGGGTCGATATCGGCAACCAGGGCCGTGACCTCGATGCCGGCGTTGTTGACCAGGATGTCGAAGCCGCCCAGCGTCCGCAGCGTCACCTCGACGGCAGCGTGCGAGTCGGCTTCCTTCGTCACGTCGAGTTGCACGAAGCCGGCCTTCGCACCGCCGGCGCTGAGTTTTCCGGCGGCATCGCGGCCGAGCGCAGTCAAGACGTCGCCGATCATCACGGAAGCGCCGGCGGCCGCAAGCGCCTGCGCCATGCCTTCGCCGAGGCCGCGCGCGCCGCCGGTGACAAGGGCCTCGGCGGGAATAGTCAATAGACTCGTACGCTGCCTCACTGCACCGTGATCGATGCGCTGCCCCGCGAAAGCGTTCCGCTCGGCGTCGTGACGTCGACATTCAGCACGCCGCTGCCGAGCGTCGTCGGGCAGGCGATCGATACCGGATAAATCCCGGCCGGCTTCAGCAGGTGCGGCGCCGCCGCGCTGATCCCCAGCACCACGTTGCCGACGGTATAGGAGGCGGGCGTGGCTGTCGCCGAGCTGGCGCCGAAGATCGCGCTGAACGCAATCTTCGTTCCGAAGGGCATGATGTTGCCGCCGGGGGCGATCAGGTTGCCGGCGGCGTCGGTGAGCGGCACGTCGACGACCGTCACCAGGGCGTCGGCCGTGCCCCCGGCCGCACAGGTCAGGCTCGCCGGACTGAAGTTGATCGTGGCGTGGCTGCCCGAAAAGATCTGCACCAGGTCCGCCGAGACGTACAGCGTCTGCGGGCTCGGCAGCTGCGGAATCCGCAGCACGCCGTTGTACTGGCCGTCGCCGGGCGCACTGCAGCCACTTGGATCTACGGGGCCGATGCAGGGCTCGCCGGGGTTCCACTGGGCGTCCTGGTTGTCGTCGCGGAAGATGTCCGGGCTCAAGTCGTAGAAGACATCGGGCGGCAATAGTCCGGCGGACAAGCTGCTGAGGAATCCCGGATCGTTGCAATACGGCATGCCGTCGGGGTGGCCGATCGCCTGGTTGCACGCCAGGGTCGTCGCGTCGAACATGTTGTTCCCATTGCTGTCGATGAAGGTCTCCTCGCCTTGCGCGTACGCCAGCACGGTTACCAGCCCGCTGGACGGACGCGGACTGCTCGCCCGCAGCGTCACGGTGCAGGTCCCGGAACCCGGCCCGACCTTCGAGTCGGTCGTCTGGCCGCTCGGCGTCGCACCCGCAGGTGGCAGCGAACCGGTCACGCAAGAGGCGTCGATGACGCCGCCCGAGGTCGTGAAGTTCACCGCCGTGCCGTCGGGGACCGGATTGCCGAAGTGGTCGCCCAGCGTGGCGGTGACGAAGCTGCAGGTCTGGTCGATGTCCCGGCCCTCGCAGTTGCCGGTCGCCGTCGCCAAGGAGAAATGCGCCTCGTCCGGCACTCCGGTCGAGATGACGAGGACGTTCGACAAGGTCGTGATCAAGGGCTGGCTGCCGGCGATGGAGGCGACGACGCGCGCCGAGGTGGGAATCGTTCCCGCCGTGACCAAGGTCGTCACGGAGCCGTCCGCGGCCGAGGTCGCGACGGCCGGGTTCAGCATCAGTCCGCCGACGGTCTGCGCGCTGCCCGTGTCCGAGAATGCAAAGTCGACGCTCGAATTCGAAACCGGATTGCCGGTCTTGTCGAAGACCTTGAAGGTCAGCGTGGAGAATTCCTGGCGCCCGAAGCCACCGGTTCCCTGCAGCGCAATGTTGGTGGTGCTCGCACTCACGAAGCCGATCGACCCGACAGCCGCCGGGAGCACGTTAATCGCGCCCGTCTGCGTCGCATTCGAGTCGCCGATCGACGCCGTCGCCGTGATGATGTCGGGTGCGCCGCAACCCTTGTCGGAATAGCTGGCCGTTGCCACGCCGTTCTGCGTCAGCACCGGCGAGCCGATCGTAGCCTTCCCGTTGGCGATGCAGGGCGAGGTGAATGTGACCGCCAGCGACGGCAGGTAAGGCAGGGAACCGCTGAGTACGCTGACGCTGACGCTGGCGTTCCCACCCGCCGACAAGGTCGACGGGGCAACGGCCAAGGGGCCGAGGGTGAGCGTCGGGAAGCTCACGGCGTAGCCCAGCGTGCCAGTGACGGTCACGCCCTTGACCGCGGCACTGGCCGTCACCGTGTAGCCGCCTGCCTGAGTGCCGGCCGGCAACTGGACCGCCGCAATGCCCTGGTCGCTCGTCAAAGCGGTGCCGGAGCTCGGCACGAAGGTCCCGGTCTTGTCGCTGGTCGAGAAGCTGACCGCAGCGTCTGGCACCGGGTTGCCGACGCTGTCGGTCAGCGTCGCCGTCAGCGTGGCGCTGTTGCCCGGCGAAACCTCGGTCACGGTGGCCGTGCCGGAAGTCAGCGCCAGTCCCAACACCGGCGCTCCGGCAGCGGCCGTCGTTCCCGTCGTCGATCCACAGGCATCGGGATGCAGCATGGTCCCGCAAGAGGCGACGACGCCGTTGCCTCCTCCCCCTCCACAACCGGCGAGCAGGCCCACGAGCAGGACCGCCAACATCCCCGTGATTGTTCGCATGTGAGATACCTTCAACAGCAAAGAAGCGAGCCGACTTTCAGGATTTCGAGGCCACCCGCATGCCCGCCGGCCGGACCAGGGCCGTCGTCAAGGCATCGCTGCCCAGCAGAACGCGCAGGTCGACGTCGGCGCGCAGTTTCGGGTTCGGGACCAGGTTCATCGAGAGCGTGAAGTTGCGCGCCAGCTCGGCCGCGGCGGCGTGGTCCTGCGCGCGGCGGTACTGGATCTCGGTCCGCTTGACGTCGTAGCGCACGTTGTTGGTCAGCCGATGGGTCGCGATGCCGGCCTGGCTCAGGGCCTGTGCGGCCTGCCTCGCGAGGCCGGCGCGGCCGACGCCGTTGCTGATCTCGATCGAGGCCACGACAGCGCGCGCGGCGCGTTCGGGCGCCGCCGCCGACACCGACGCGGCGGCCGGCTCTTCGCGCTCGTGCGCCACCCGGGCGGCAACACCCCGCCACTTCAGCTCGTACATGTACGGGCCCTCGCGCACCCAGGTCAGCCGGGGCGCCGCGCTGCCGGCGACGCCGGCAACGACGGCCGGCGAGGCCGCAGGCGCGGCTGCTGCCTTGTCGGGTGCCACGGGCGGCGCGGATCGAACCGCGACGGGCGGCGCCTCCGCGGCCGGGACCTTGGCGACCGCGCCGCGCGCGTCGAAGGCTTCGCGCGCGACCTTCATCGCCTCGTCCGTTCGACCGAGCCTGGAAAGCGCGACGATGCGCCCGCTCTCGGCCTCGACCCAGCCGGGCCGCAAGGCCACGGCGCGCTCGAAATATGCCAGCGCGACCTCGAAGTGCCCAGCGTCCAGCGACAACCGTCCGGCGGCGTAGCAGCCTTGGGCATCGGTGGACTGCTGGGCGAGCCGCCCGGGCTCGACGGGCACCACCGCCTCGGGGGCCGAGCGCGGCGCGCGCGACGGCGGCAGCGCGGCACAGCCGAGCAAGGCCGACCCGAGCACCATGCCCAGCGGCAGCATGGCGCGCCGCGACGACCGCGGCGGCGCTGGCTTCGCAGTCCGCGCCGACGCAGGCTGGGGCAGCGCGCCCGCGGGCGCCGGAAAGCGCGCGCGCATGCGTGCGAGCGCGGGCCTTCCGACTGCGGGGGCGGCGCGTGGGGCCACCGCAGCCGGCTTGCATTTCTGAATCATGGCGACCTCCGTTCGAAGGGCATGGGATGCGGCGCCGGGCCCGGCTAATGGCCGCCCATCGACGGCAGCAGGGTGCGGTAGATCGAGATCATGGCCGGCCCCATCAGCACGACCATGAGCGAGGGAAAGATGCAGAAGATGAGCGGGAAGAGCAGCTTGAGCGCGATCTTCGCCGCCGCCTCCTCGGCCTTCTGGCGGCGCCGCGTGCGCAGCAGGTCCGACTGGATGCGCAGCGAGGCCGCCACGCTGGTGCCGAAGCGCTCGGCCTGGTTGATCATGGTGACGAAACCGTCGACCTCGTCGACTCCGGTGCGAAAGGCCAGGTTGCGCAGCGCGCGCTGGCGGTCGGCGCCGGCGCGCAGCTCCAGGTTCACCAGCCGCATCTCGTCGGCCAGCGCCGGGCTCTTGACCTGCATGTCCTCGGCCACCCTCACCATCGCCGCCTCGGTGCCCAGGCCGGCCTCGACGCATACCGTCATCAGGTCCAGAGCGTCCGGAAAATTCTCGAAGATCTCGCGCTGGCGCGATGCCGACAAGCGCGCGAGCACGAGGTTGGGCCCGTAGTAGCCCAGCGCGGCGAGCACCAGCAGCAGCAACAGCAACTGGTTGCCCTTGGCGACGCCGCCGGCGAGCGCGACCGCGGCGTATCCGACCAGCGGCAGGCCGAGCGTGAGCACGGTCTTGATGCCGAAGAAGGCCGGTGGCGCCGCCGGGTTGCGGATGCCGGCGTGCAGGAAGCGCAGCCTGACGCTCGAATTCTCGAAGCCCTCTTCGGGGGAAGCGAGCTGGCTCACCGGCCGTGTCAGGTCGGCGATGATGCGCACCCAGTGCGAGGTCGGCGCCGCCTCCTCGCGCTGCTCGCCCACGATCTGGCGCAGCCGCGCCTTGGCCTCGTTCGGCCGCAGCAGCATCAGCAGCCCGGCGGTGGAGGCCATCACCGTCACGAAGACCAGGAGCAGCACGACCATCTGGATCAGCGACATGGTTTCCTCGCTCGCAGGGTTCAGACGCGGATGCGGATGATGCTGCGCATCCAGAGGATGCCCAGCACCATCATGAACGCCGCCGCACCCACCATGCGCAGGCCGAATGGATCGGTCCACAGCACCGCCATGAACTTGGGGTTGGTGAGGTTGACGACCGCGGCTACCCCGAAAGGCAGCCCGGTCAGGATGTAGGCCGACAGCTTGCCTTCGGCCGAGAGCGTGCGGATCTCGCCGTGCAGCTTCAGGCGCTGGCGGATGATCGAGCTGATGCTGTCGAGCAGTTCGGCCAGGTTGCCCCCGGCTTCGCGCTGGATCAGCACCGCGACGACGAAATAGCTCACGTCAGGCAAGGGCACGCGGCCGGCCAGGTTCTGCAGCGCCTCGGCCGCCGGCACGCCGTAGTTCATCTCGTCGGAGAGAATGCGGAAGTCGCGCCCCATGGGCTCGGACATCTCCTCGCCGCACATCTTGACCGCGGTCGGGAAGGCGTGCCCGGCGCGCATCGCCCGCCCCATTAGATCGAGCGCCTCCGGAAACTGCTGCTCGAAACGCAGGATGCGCTTCTTGCGCGCGCTCGACACGCGCCACCAGGGCAGCACCCCGAGCACCAGCGTCAGCGTGGCGCTGAACATCGGCGGCTTGCCCAGGAAGGCCGGCAGCAGCCAGCCGGCCAGCGCCAGCGCCGCCGAGAGCAGCACCAGCTCGGAGACCGTCGCCGTCAGCCCCGAGGTCTTGACGAAGTCGGACAGCCGCTCGCCGGGCGCCGTGCTGTTGATGAGGTCCTGCAGCCAGCGCATGCGCTCGCGCTGCTGCACCCGTTCCAGCGAAACCTCGGTGCGCACCTCGCCCGAGAGCGCCTGCAGCCGGCTCGCGATGCGCTTGGCTTCGGGGCTGCTGCGGCTGGCCCAGAGGTTGTAGGCGCCCTCGAGCGCCAGCACCACAGCGAGGAAGCCGAATACCGCGATGACGAGCTGGGTGAGTTCCATGATTAAGGGCTCCGCCGGTCGGTCCATGGCGTCAGACGGGACGCCGCACGGGCTGGAACAGCGCCTCGGGCAGCTTGATGCCGCGCGTCAGCAGCCGGTCCCAGAAGCGCGGCCGCACGCCGCTGGCGCTGAAGTAGCCCTGCACCGCGCCGTCGGCGGCGACGCCGGTCTGCTTGAAGGCAAAGATCTCCTGCATGCTGATGGTCTCGCCCTCCATGCCGGTGATCTCCTGGATGCTGGTGATCTTGCGGCCGCCGTCGCTCAGGCGGTTGGCCTGCACGATGACGCCGATCGCCGAGGCCACCTGGGCGCGCGCCGCCTTCGCCGGCAGGTCGATCCCGGCCATCGCGATCATGCTTTCCAGGCGCGCCAGGGCATCGCGCGGGGTGTTGGCGTGGATCGTCGTCATCGAGCCCTCGTGGCCGGTGTTCATCGCCTGCAGCATGTCCAGCGCCTCGGGCCCGCGCGTCTCGCCGAGGATGATCCGGTCGGGCCGCATGCGCAGCGAATTGCGCACCAGCGCGCGCTGCGAGACCTCGCCGCGGCCTTCGATGTTCGGCGGCCGCGTCTCCAGCCGCACCACGTGCGGCTGCTGCAGCTGGAGCTCGGCCGCGTCCTCGATCGTCACGATCCGCTCGCTGTGCGGGATCGAGCTGCTCAGGATGTTGAGCAGCGTGGTCTTGCCCGAGCCCGTGCCGCCGGAGATCAGGATGTTGACCTCGCCCTCGGCGAGCGCGCCCAGGAACTGCGCCATCTCCTGCGACAGCGACTTGTATTCGAGCAGGTTGCCCACCTTCAGCGGCACCACCGAGAAGCGGCGGATCGAGAGGATCGGCCCGTCGATGGCCAGGGGCGGGATGATCGCGTTGACGCGCGAGCCGTCGGGCAGCCGGGCGTCGACCATGGGGCTCGATTCGTCGACCCGGCGGCCGACGCGCGAGACGATCTTGTCGATGATCTTCATCAGGTGGTCGTCGTCGGCGAAGCTGATCGCCGTCAGCTCGAGCCGGCCCTTGCGCTCGACGTAGACCTGGCGCGCGGTGTTGACCAGGATGTCGGAGACCGTGGGGTCGGCCAGCAGCGGCTCGAGCGGGCCCAGGCCGAGCATCTCGTACTGGATGTCGCGCACCAGGTTGCGCCGCTCGGTCGCGTTGAGCACCAGGTTCTCTTCGGCCAGCAGGCGCTCGACCATCTGGCGCAGTTCGTCGCGCAGCCGCTCGGGCGCCAGCTCGGCCATCGCCTCCAGGTCGAGCCGCGCCAGCAGCGCCTGGTGAATGCGCACCTTGGTGTCCTGGTAGGCGCGGCTCGAATGCGCCGCCGCCTCGGTCACCTCGGCGAGCGCGCTCGCGTCGGCGGTGTTCACGCCCAGGCGTTCCCTCAGACTCATGCCTCACTCCCGGTCGACGGCGAAGCGCCGCGGAACAGCCCGCCCAGCCAGCCGCTGCGCGCCGGCGCCAGCGGCGGCGGCGCGATTCTCTCGGCCAGTTCCTGCAGCGCGCGCGCGATCTGGCTCTTGGGCGACAAGGTGCCCACCGCCACCCCCTGGTTCACCGAGGCCGCCACGACGTCGTACTGGTTGGGCAGGGTCAGCAGCTCGGGCACGCCCATCGCCTTCTTGACGTCCTGCAGCGTGAGCTGGCCGCTCTTCTCGTAGCGGTTGACGATCCAGTGGATCTTCTGCGCCGGATAGTCGAGCGAGCGGAAGACGTCGCGCAGGCGCTTGCCGTCGCGGATGTAAGGCAGCGTGAGCTGCATCACCGCATAGATGCGGTCGGCGAGGTCGAGCACCTGCAGCGTCACCGCGCTCAGCGAGCGGCCGACATCGATGACGACGTAGTCGAACATCGTCGTCGCCAGCTGCACGATCGCCTGCACGTTCGGGCGCGTCACGTCGCTCGCCTGCGCCGGGTCGTCGGGCGAGGCCAGCACGTGCAGCCCGGGCCCGACGCGCAGCATCGCCGACTGCAGCAGCTCGCGGTCCAGGCGCTGGATGTTGCGCGCCACGTCGGCGACATTGCTCACCGGTTGCACGCTGCTGACGAACAGCAGCGCGTCGCCGAACTGCAGGTTCATGTCGATCAGCGCCACGTTGCGCTCGCCCTTGGCGGCGAGCATGTGCGCCAGGTTGGCGGCGGTGAAGGTGGCGCCGCTGCCGCCCTTGCAGCTGATGAAGGCGAGCACCTGGCCGTGGCGCTCGGCCGCCGCGGCCAGCGCCGCCGGGCGCTTGCGCAGCAAGCGCAGCACGGCGTCGCGCACCGCCTCGGGCGCCGCCGGCGCGGGCAGCACGTCGCGCACGCCGGCACGCATCGCGCGCATCAGCACCTCGGCCGTCATCTCGGCGCCGACCAGCAGGTAGTCGATCTCGGGGTGCGCCTTGGCGAGCGCTTCCAGCGCCGCCAGGTCCTCGCTCGCCGTCACCTCGACGACCACCAGGTCGGGCCGGCTGCCGTTGACGATCACGCTGACCTCATGCAGGGCCTGGGGGATCGTCGTCGCGGGGTACGAGGGCTCGCCCTTGCGCAGCGCCTCCTCCCAGGCCTCGGCGTGGCCGCGCACGGGCGAGACGATCTTGATGCTGATGGCGATCGGGGCGGACATGGCGGGGGCTACTGGCACGCGGGGTTGTTGGTGCTGTTCATGAACTCCTTCGGCAGAGTGGTCATGAACGAAGGCATGCTCACCGACAGCGAGACGAAGGGAATCAGGGTCTGGTGCACGTAGCCCGAGAGCTGCACGCTCACCGCCTTGCAGGTCGCGGCGGTGCAGGTGTTGTCGGCGGCCGGTGGATTGAGGTAGGTCACCGTGATCTCCGCGCTCGTCAGGTCGGGCAGGCGCTGCATCATCCGGGTCTTGATGTCGGCGTCGTTGAGATCGCAGACGACCGCCAGCCGCGCGCCCAGCCGCGTGGCCTCGACCGCGGCGTTCCAGAGCCAGAGCATCCGGCCCATCTCCACCACCCCGAGCAAGGCGGTGAAGAACACCGCGCTGACGAGGGCGAACTCGACCGCGGCGGTGCCGGCCTGGTGGCGCGCGGCGGCATCGGGTCTCACAGCTGCGCCCTCATCGTCGCCGAGATGTTGTTGAAGTTCAGGCTCGGCATCACGAACTGCACCAGCGAGCTGTAGGCATAGTTGGTGATCGTCACCGAGACCAGGTTCACCGCGCCGTCGCCGGTCGGCTGCGCAGCGCAGGTCGCGGGGCAGCTCACGGCGTCGCAGATCGTCACCTGGCTGGTCGTCAGGCCGGGCGCGAGCGCCGTGCCCGTGCAGCCGAGGTTGCCGTACACGGCCAGGCATTGCGCCTCGGCCTGGATCGTCGACTGGCCGGGGCCGTTCTGCGACAGGTGCCGCACGGCGTCGCGCACCGCCTTGTCCAGGGTGTTGTAGGTGTAGATCGCGCGCCCGAATTCGGTGGCGCCGAAGGCCATGAGCAGGATCGGCGTCAGCAGCAGCGCGAACTCGACGGCAGCCACCCCGCGCGCCCGCCGCCATCTCCCCGGCGTGCTCACGGCGCCGCTCACTGCACCAGCGACGGGACCAGCGGCCCCACGCTGTTGGCGTCGCCGGTGATGCCCGAGCTGGCGCATGGACTGCCCGGCGTGTTGGACGTGCCTTCGTACTCCATGTAGATCGTGGAGCCCGCGCTGGCGATGGGATGGAGCATCAGGATGCAGGCCCAGCCGCGGATCGGCACCGTCTGGCTCGTCGCCCAGTCGGCACAGTTGATGATGGGCGAGACGGCCAGGCGCCGGTCGGCCCCGGACTGCTGGTGCTGGGCCGCGGTGGTGACCGGGTTGTAGGCGTTGCTCATCGACAGCCCCGAGATCGTGTTGCCGTTGGCCACGTCCGTGCCATAGGGCGTGAACGTCGTGCGCTTGGAGCGGAAATCGGCCAGAGCATTGGATTGGCTGGGCCAGTCGAACGGGGTGTAGGCGTAGCCGGTGAAGTCCGGCGGCGCATTGCTGAGGTTGTAGCTGCCCTGGTAGAGGCCGAAGCGGGTGTTCCAGGCCTTGGCGAGCGCATCGCCCATGAGGCCGGTTTGACCGACGGGCGTGGGGACGTTGAGCGAGCAGACACCGCTGCCCGTGAGCTGGTTGGCCAACTCGGTTTCGCCGCCATTGGGCGGCGAGAAGTCGATCCAGTTGAAACTGCCGGTGAGGCCGCCCCCGGAACTAAAGCGCCCGTTGATCCACTGCCCCGGGGTGAGCCCGAAGGGCGGCGTGTCGGTCGCCAACCCCGCCGAGCACATGCCCAGCGGAATGGCGCAATTGGTCTGCGCCGGCGCCAGCGTGGCGGTGGCCAGGGAGCTGACGGTCTGGTTGCCGGCGCCCAGGACCTGCATGAAGTAAGGCTGGATGCCGCCGCGCTGGATCGTGCAACGCACGTATTGGGCGTCCGCCGGCGCGCTGCCCGACGCGGTCCAGCCGCCGGTCAGGCTGTCGCTGTACTCCAGCGTGACATCGGCCGCCGCGATCGGCGAGCCCTGGAAATTGACGTTGTTGCGCTCGGCCACGGCGACGCCGGCCGCGTCGGCGCGGGTGAAGGTGGCCGGGGCGATCGCGGGCGCCCCGGTCAGCTCGTAGCTGGCGGCGAGCGCGCAGGCGTCGGCGGCGTTCTGCAGCTCGGTCTTGGTGAGATAGAGGTGGCCGCCGTCGATCGCCAGCCCGACGAAGCCCAGCAGCACCACCAGCGACAGGCCGACGATGATGCTGACGGCGCCGCGCTCGCGGCGGCCGCGCCCGGGCGCGCGGGCGGCAGCAGAGCGGCGTGGGCTTGCGGACATGGCGCTGCGGCGCGACGGCGGCGGCTTCAGTGGCCGACCACGATGTTGATCGGCATGCTCGGCGGCGGCGGCGCCTTGTAGCTGCCGAGCGCGCGGTCCATCACCTCGCGCGTCGTCCGGCCGTCCACCGGAGGCAGGATGCCGGCATGGCGCCGCGCCGCGTCGGGGTCGATGGTCTGGCCCGCATAGAGGGCGCGTGCGGCGTCGCCGAAGCGCGCGTCGTAGCCCGGCGAGGTGCTGGCCGCACAGGCGCCGAGCAGGCAGGCGGCGCCCAGGACGGCGAGGCGGAAGGCGGCGAGGCTCATGGCTTGCTCTCCTTGGGGGCGGGCGGCGCCTGCGGACGGCCCTCGACGCGGCCTTCGTAGATCAGTTCCTTGCGCGTCGGCGGCGTGTAGTTGTCGGTCGGCAGCTTGTAGTCGGCAGGCAGCGGCTTGACGAGATGCGGGGTGACGAGGAAGACGAGTTCGGACTTGTCGGTCTGGAAGCTGGTGCTGCGGAACAGCGCCCCGATGACCGGCAACTCGCCCAGGAAGGGGAAGGCGCTGATGTTGGTCGTGGTGTTGTTCTTGATCAGCCCGCCGATGGCGAAGCTCTGGCCGTCCATCAGCTGCACCGTGGTCTCGGCCTGGCGGGTGCTGAAGGAAGGCAGCACGGTATTGATGCCGATGCCGGAGATCGTGACCCCGGCGGCGTTGAGCTCCGACACCTCGGGGCGCACCTTCAGGTTGATGCGCCCGCCGCCGAGCACCGTCGGCGTGAAGCGCACCGAGACGCCGAAGGTCTTCTCCTCCAGCGTGATCGAGGTGCCGCCGCTGCCGTTCGGGCTGGCGACCGGGATGAAGATCTTGCCGCCGGCCAAGAAGCTGCCGGTCTGGCCGCTGACCGCCATGACCGTCGGCTCGGCCAGGACCTTGACCACGCCGTCGTTCTTCTGCATGTTGAGCGACACGTTGGTCACGCCTTGCCCGGGCACCGTGCCGTAGGTCGTCGTGTAGGTCGGGCGGCCGGTCAGGGGATCGTAGGTGGCGGTGACGTTGCCCGCGGCAACGCCGCTGCTGGTGCTGGAATTGCCGAAGCCGCCGCTGACGCTGCCGCCGACCACGGCGCCGACCGAACTGAGCGGCACCCCGGTCGGCCCGGTGCCGGCGATCTGCCCCGCCACCGCCGCACCGCCGCCGATGAGGCCGGAGAGGAAGCGGATCATGGCGCCGCCGGAGGCCGTGTAGATGCGGGAGAAATCGATGCCGAACTGGTCGAGCAGGCTCTTGGAGACCTCGGCCACCTTGACCTCGAGCATGACCTGCTGCGGCGCGCCCAGGGACAGCATGTCGATCACGCGCGGGTTGCCGGCGGCGCCGCCGCTGCCCGACCGGACGTAGGCGTTGGCGACGTCGGTCGCGCGCACCAGCGCCTCGGCGTCGCTGACGGTTCCGGACAGCACCACGGAGTCGAAGGCCGAAGAGACGCGGATGCCTTTCTCGTCCGGCAGCAGGTCGGTCAGCGAGGCCTGGAGCGCCGCCGTGTCCATGCCGACGACGACGTCGAAGGCGGTGCAGGTACCGCTGCGGTCGAGCATCACGATGTTGGTCGAACCGATCGTCTTGCCGAGCAGGTAGACCTCGCTCGGCCCGAGCAGCAGCACGTCGACCTGGGCGACGCCGGGGCGCAAGTCGAGCGCTGCCGGCTGGGCGCCGGCGTCGGCCTCTTTCTTGGCACCGCCGCCTTCGGTCGGCGTCGCGGCCCGCGTGTTGTCGGGGTTGCCGAGCAGCAGCCGCACCAGCGGCGCCAGCGGCTTGATCACCGTCGACTTGCCGACCGTCAGCGACACCGCCGGTGCGACCTCGACCCGGCTGCACAGCGAGGGCCGGGGCGCCGCCTCGGCCGCCGGCACGGCCTTGGCTACACGGGCAGGCTTCGGCGCGGCTTGCGCCCCGGTTGCGAGGACCGGCAGCGCCAGCGCGAGCGACAGCGTGGCGCCGAGGGCGGCTGGTGCGGGCGCCTTGCGCAGGCGGCCGATTGCGAAGGTCAGAAGCATTCGGTCACCTTGCTGAGGCCGCGGATGAGATCGACGCAATCGCGCGCCGGGTGCGGGGGCGGCGCCACGCGCATGACCGCCGCGACATGCCGGGGCGCCGCCCGGCGCGGATGGGCGGCAGGCGCCGGCAGGGGCGCGGCGAGGCCGAGCATCGAATCCTTGGTCGCGCCCGAGGTTACCGCCACCGTCGATTCGGACTGGTTGCGCAGCACCAGCGACAGCGTGCCGACGCTGCGCGCCAGGTCCAGGAGTTCGGCCTGTTGCGGCGTGACTTCCAGCGTCACCGCGTTGACCACCTTCGGCTTGGTCGAGTCGCGGTCGGCCTCCTGCGCCACTGCGAGCACCAGGATGTGGTCGAGCACGATCTTGGAGATGGCGTGGTCGCGGTCGCTGCCCTTGGCGCCCGCCTCCTGGGTGTTGACCATCACGTCGACAAAGGTGCCGGGGAGCGCGAAGCCGGCGACGCCGATGACATCGTTGACGCGCACCGTCATCGCCCGCTTGCCGGTCGGCACCACCGCCGACAGGCCGCCCTTGGTGCCGACCGGCGCCAGGCGCGACTCGAGCACCGGCTCGCCCGGCTGCACCGTGCCGGTGACGACGCGGCCATCGAGCTTGGCCACATCGTCGAATGCGCCCGGCGGCACGCTGCCCTTCGGCCAGTCGACGAGCCGGACCATTTCGGGGGTGATCGGCGACCCGAGCTGGATCTCGGCGGTGGACACCGCGACGCGCCCCTTGCTGCCGCCGGCCTGGCCGTGCATCCAGCGCGACACCATGACGACGGCAACCAGGCCGGCCAAGCCGGCCAGCAAGAGCATCAGCAAGCCGCGCGACCTCATCGTTCACCCTTCGTCGTGGGCCGACCGCAGCCAGCATCTCTGCAGGGATCGCTTGCGTTCACGTCGGCCCCCCCGCTGGTGGTTCGGGAACCCGGTCGTCCCGGGAGAAATAAGCGTTCCAGGCCCAGTCGAGCAACTCGGGCGTAAGCGCCGCGGGTTGATCCAGGTAGACCGAGCGGCCCCGCATCAGGTCCACCAGATCGCGCGGCACAGCCGCATACAAAGGCTGCCCCTGACCGGCGTGGTAGTCGCGCAGCATCGACTCGAACACCGCGGCGTCGAAACCGAGCCCGGCGCGCTCGCATTCGCGTTCGAAGACGATCCGATATTCGGCCGCCGACAGCGCGCCGACGGCGATCTTGTGGCCGATGCGGCGCAGGAAGGCCGCGTCTTCGAGCTGCGCCGGCGACAGGTTGCTGGAGAACACCAGCACGAGGTCGAAGGGGATCGTGAACTTGCCGCCGTTGCGCAGCATCAGGTGGTCGTAGCGGCGCTCCATCGGCACGATCCAGCGGTTCATCAGCTGCGTCGGGCTGATCATCTGGCGACCCAGATCGTCGACCACGAACAAGCCGTTGTTGGCCTTGAAGTGAGGCGGCGCCTCGTAATAGCCGGCGCGGGCGTCGAAGCTGAGGTCGAGCATCTCGAGCGTGAGCTCGCCGCCGGAGACGATTACCGGGCGCCCGCAAGAGAGCCAGCGCGCGTCGGGTCGCGCGCGGCTGTCGAGCGCGGAGCGCGCCGCGTTGCCGGTGGCGGGCAAGGCATGGTGGTGCTCGGCGTCGTAGACGCGGATGACCTCGCCGTGGACGATGATGGCGTGCGGGATCGCCACCGCACCTCCGAGCAGCCGCTGCAGGTGTTCGGCCAGATAGGTCTTGCCCGAGCCCGCAGCGCCGTGCAAGAGGATCGCACGGCCCGAATTGACACCCGAGCCGAGCAGGTCCAGCAGGCGCGGCGGCACCACCAGGTCGGCAAAGGCGGCGGCCATCGTCGAGGCGGTGACCTTGTGATGCGTCACCGACTGTGCGCGCACGCGCTCGGCATAGGCTTCCAGCGGCACCGGCGCCGGACCCACGTAGCTGTTGCGCGCCAGCCAGTCGGCGGCGCGACCGCGGCCCGACTGCACCAGGTCGTACTGGACGTCGGCATCGTGCTGGCCGCGCCGCGTGAGCTCGATGAGCGACTCGCGGCGCATGAACTGGCACACCGCATCCGTGACCGGCACTCCCAGGCACAGCTGCTGGCTGAGCTCGGTGAGATGAGTCAGGCCGAGCTGGTACATGGTCTTGGCGACCAGCTCGACGAGGAAAGGCATCGAGAGGCCGGTCTCGTCGATGGTCTGCGGCGCGCGCGGCAGCAGCGCAGGCCCGGGGGCGATGCCCTCGATCGACGCATGTGCGGCCGGCGGGGAAGGGAAGAGAACCAGGCTCATCGGGGCGCTCGATCGTCTCGTCCGGTGCTGGGCGCGGCGCCGTTCAGGCCGTTCTGGCCAGCGGCCAGATGAGCGCCGCGGCGGTGCCCAGGGCGATCGCCACGGCGTAAGGCAGCCGCGCCGCCGTCATGGCCAGCGGTTCGATGCGAGCGCCCTGGCCTGTGCGCAGGCGCAGTGACCAGTCGGTGAGCATGAAGCGCACATTGGCGCGTGTCTGCGCCGCGACGCCGCGGGGCAGCATGAAGACCAGCGACAACAGGCCGCCGGCGAGCAAGGTATACAGCGCCGCGACAAGCACAAGCGGGGCGCCGATGAAGGCGCCGACCATGGCCATCAGCTTGACGTCGCCGGCGCCGCAGGCGCGGAGCCAATACAACGGCAGCAACGCGGCCCCCCCCGCAAGCAGGCCCGCCAGCGGCGACCAGGCATCGGGCCCGGCGCGACCCGGCTGGTGCGCAGCCAGGGCGATGGCATGAAGGATCGAGGCCCCGGCGAGTCCCACCAGGATGAGTCGGTTCGGTATCCGGCGTGCGCGCAAGTCGACCACCAGGGCCGCGATCAACAGCAGGGCCAGCAGAGCGATAAATGCGGTATTCATACCCTTTTTTGGCCGAGTCCGAGGTGCTTGGCCTCGAGTTCGAGAATGGTCGCCTCGATCGCCGAATCGACAGGACGCCGCGACACCACGGCGCCAGTCCGGCGTCGACCATCGCGTTCGACGCTTCGGCCAATGTTGTCGCTCGCTAGAGGGCGGCCGCAACACTGCTGAACACGGTACTGAGATTGGTGCCAACCGCCGTGACCGCGAGGATGATTACGACCGCGATCAGCGCGGCAATCAAGCCGTATTCGATCGCCGTCACGCCTTCTTCGTCACGCACGAAATTCTTGAAAGATTGCACGAGATTCATGGTGTTGCTCCAGTGAGATTGAAGAAACCGCGGTCGGAGACCGCTTTCGCTGCCACCGATCCGCTATGGGCCGGATCGATACCCTGCTGGCCTGTTCTCGTCACGCCGGCCCGCATCGCGTTCTTGAAGTCATTACCTTTGCTATAGAGCGGCGATTACCGCGACCGACCACTTCGCGTAGACGGCACTCAAGTTGTCCCCCGTGGTCGAAAACGCGGCGATCGCAACCACGACGATCAACGCCGCCAGCAATCCGTATTCGATCGCCGTCACACCCGATTCGTCCGCCATCCAATTGCGCCCACAGGTCACGCCGTCTTGGGCAACCATGTGCTCGGGTGAATGCTCGAATCCATCCATGGCACCGAGGGTAGTGCCGACGCGAGCGCTGCCGCGAGTGACGATCGGCGCAGCCCGGCCGGGAGGATCGTCGTGTCGGCATGGGATTCGCCTCCCCCCCGCAACTCGGGGGCGATGGACCGGAATCCGGTTCGCTCCGGGTCACATAGCAGCGCATTCGCGATCGGGCGCCGCGCCAGCGGGGTAGGTAGCTTTGTCCCGCCAACGAATTCGGGCCCGGGATTCCCCTGCATTCGGGTGTTCTGGGCGCCGCCTTCGCTTGCTAGAGTGGAATTTCGTGCAATGCGGGAATTGCGCCCCAAGGGACTGAATGGACACGGCGATCCGACAAACCAGCATCACGGCGCCGGCGGTGCGCACGCTGGGCCTGTCATGGCCCCTGGTCGTGGCGATCGCCGCCCTGTTTGGCTCGCTGTGCCTGTTGCCGATCGACCGCAGCCTGGGCGACCCCGATATCTATTGGCACATCGTGGCCGGCAACTGGACGCTGGCACATCACGCCGTACCCAGCACCGACATCTTCTCGTACTCCATGCCCGGCGCGCATTGGACGAGACAGGAATGGCTCGCCGAGCTGGCCATGGCCCTGATCTTCCGCGCCGGCGGCTGGGTCGCGATGGTGATGTTGGGCGCAGCGTCGTTCGCGCTCACGCTGGCCTTGCTCACCCGCTTCCTGCTGGCGCGGATGGAGCCGATTCACGCCCTGCTCTTCGTCAGCTTGTCCGCCTTCATGATGCTCAACCATCTGCTCGTGCGACCGCATCTGCTGACCTGGCCGCTGCTGGCACTTTGGGTCGGCACGCTCATCGACGCTTGCGAGGCCGAGCGCGATCCGCCCTGGTGGCTGCTGATCGTGATGGTCCTCTGGGCCAATCTCCACGGAGGATTCACGCTCGGACTCGTGCTCGGCGCCGGCATCGGGCTGGATGCGCTCGTCTCGGCCCCGCGTGGTACTCGCAGCCGCGTCGCCGCGCGCTGGCTGAGCTTCGTCGCGGCGGCGCTCGCGGTCTCGATGCTCACGCCCAGCGGCTGGGGTGGAATCTGGTTCACCGTGCGCCTGCTGCGGATGGATTACGCCAAGTCGGTACTCGACGAATGGCGCTCTCCCGACTTCCACCAGTTGCAGGCGCTGGAGATCTGGCTTCTGCTTGCGCTGGCGATGGCGTGGTCGGGCCGGATGAGGCTTCCGGTCGTACGCAGCCTGCTGCTGCTCGGCCTCGTGCACCTGGCGTTGGCGGCCGGGCGAAGCGTCTCCCTGCTCGGTCTCGTGTCGTCGTACCTCCTGGCGGCGCCGATGGCGCGCGACTGGTATCACGGCAGTTCCGCGACAGGCGCGAAAGACGCCGAGTCGCTCGACCGCTGGTTCCGCGCCTTCTCCTGCCGCGCCGCACCGGGCGCCGTGGCACTGACCATGGGCCTCGCCGCCGCCGGCCTGACGGTCATCGTGCGGGAGCGCGCGCCGGCGATCGCCCCCACCTTCACGCCCGCGGCGGCGTTCGCGGCCGCACGGGCGGCGGGCGCCAAAGGCCCGGTGCTGAACGCCTACGGGTTCGGCGGCTACCTGATCTTCCGCGGCGTCAAGGTCTTCATCGACGACCGGGCGGACCTCTATGGCGACGCTTTTCTGAAGCGGTACATCGAAGCGCTCGATCTCACCCATGCCGCCGATCTGCCCGGCTTGCTGACGCAATATCACGTCGGCTGGACGCTGCTGCCGCCCGACACGCCGGCAGCCTACGCCATGGACCAGATGCCGGGCTGGAAGCGCGTCTACACCGACACCGTGGCGGTGGTGCACATGAGGAAGGCGGATGATGCGCCTCGCTGAAGCGCCTCCCCTCACGCGCGCCCGCGTCGCGGGCGCCTTAGCCGGTGACGGCGCGCGCCCGGCCGCGCGGCCGGCGCAGTCGCAGCCGGCGCGGCCCGTGGACCTCTCCGTCATCGTGCCGACCTTCAACGAACGCGACAACGTGGTCGAGCTGGTGCGGCGCCTGGACATCGTGCTCGCGGGCCGGGCCTGGGAGGTGGTGTTCGTCGACGACGACTCGCCCGACGAGACGGCCCGCGTCGTGCGCGAACTGGCGCGGTCGCATCCGAACGTGCGCTGCCTGCATCGCATCGGCAGGCGCGGACTTTCGCGCGCGGTCATCGAAGGGATACTCTCGACGACCGCACCGCAGGTTGCCGTGATGGACGCGGACCTGCAGCACGACGAGGCGCTGCTGCCGGCGATGGTCGACCGGATGTGCGACGAAGGGCTGGACCTCGTCGTGGGCAGCCGCTACTGCCTGGGCGGCTCGGTCGAGGG
>JAGWTS010000365.1 GCA_028868875.1 Burkholderiales bacterium
TAGGATTGAGAGGCCATGGGTGGGAGTGATTCGTTGATGAAGTCCGGAATTATATTCGATCGAACTCCTGATTCCTCGATATGTCGATTTCGAAGCCGGATGCGGCTGCATATCGCCAATATGCGGGTCGAGTGAATGCGGGCTGCCGCGGATCGTGGCCGGCCGAAAGTCGGCACGTTCCCTGGGGAAACGGCACTATTCACATCTCCCGCCAAGCGGGGTCGACATGCAAGCCGAGCGTCAATAGACTTGCCGCAAAGCCGGGAGAAACCATGTCCGAACACTACAACGTTGTCGCCCGCAGCACCTCCGGAAGGTTTGTCACCCTGGTCGATTCGAACTATCGACTTCACGAGGCCCGATTCGCGAACCACTGCCCGGAGGTCGGCTCCGAACTCGACGGCGAGTCGCCCGGACCAGGCTTTCATTTGCTCGTCGCCCAGGATGGCCAGATCTATCGGGCGACGTTCGCGGGTGGCGCGCCGGTCGCGGGTCAAGAGGCGTGGCTCCGCTGAGCTGAATGCGCCGAAGCGGCGCCGCACCGGCGCGCTCCGCCCTCACGCTGCGCGCCGGGCAGCATCGCCCTCTGCAGAGGCCGAACGGACGTAGCGAATCATCGGCGCGTCGTAGCTGAGGATGTGGTCGATGAGCCAGCTTTGGAAGAACGACCGAACGGACTCGAACCCCCAGGCGCCGCCGCTGAAATTGCCTCTGACGGAAGTCAGCAAGTCAACCAGTCGAGCGTGCTCGCTCTCATGGTGCAGCTGGCCTGGGTAGCCCGTTCGGCGCATCAGCGCCTCCTCATGGGCGAAGTGCGATCGAACCTGCTCGTGCAGCTTCAGGTAGGCCTCGATCGGTTCCGCCGTTGCGACGATCAGCGAGTTCGCGATTCCGAGCAATTCGCGGTGCTGGGCGTCGATCACGGCGTCGCCCACTTCATAGGCCGGCTTCCAGACGATTTCTCGAGCATTCAACATCGTGTTTCCTCCCCTGATCGGCCGCGCAGGGGGCTCGATTCTCCATCCCGCCACGCGCCTGGGGCCGGGTCTATTTTCCGCGACCAGCGCGTGTTGGCGGGAATCTGCGTGAATCTGCACCTGGGCACGCCCGCCAGCGCCGGATGCCGACTCGTGGATCGCGCGCCCGCGCCAGCGCGCGCAGAAGCAAGGTCGCGTTCCCGGCGCCGATGAGCGAGCCGGCGGCTTCGCCCTGACAGCCCGCACGCCCGGTCTCCCGGTTGCCCGCTCGCCTCAGGCCGACGGGCCCGACGCGTCGCTGCGGTGCTGCGTCGGCGAGCGGCCGGTCCAGCGCTTGAAGGCGCGCGTGAAATTGCTGGTGTCGGCAAAGCCGAGCAGAAAGCCGATCTCGGTCACCGAGAGCGAGCGCTGCGCGAGGTAGCCCAGCGCCAGTTCCTTGCGGGTCTCGTTGAGCAGGTCCTGGAAGCGCGTGCCGCGCTGCGCCAGCTTCCGGTTCAGCGCGGCTTCGCTCATGCACAGCTCGCGCGCGACGCGGCGGCGGCTGCAGTCGCCCGATGACATCAGCTCGACGATGCGCTCGCGCACGCGGGCCCTGAGGTCGCCTTTGTCGAGCCGCGCCAGCGTTTCGCTGGCGATGCGGTCGTTCAACTGGGCGAGTTCGGGGCAGGCCCCGGCAAGCGGCGCCGTCAGCGCGCTGGCCGCGAAGACGAGCGCCGATTCCGGGTGGTCGAAACTGGGCCGCAGGCCGAAGCTGGCTTCGTAAGGCTCCGGTCCTTCGACCGGACAGGGATGGTGGATCTCGATTCGCAGCGGCCTGAAGTCCGAGCGGTAGAGCAGGCGCATGAAGTGCAGCACAAATGCCAGGCAGGCGTCTTCGTTGCCGCTGCAGATCAGCGTCAGGTGGCGAAAGCGCAGCGCCACTTCGGCGTCGTCGCGCTCGAGGCGCAGCATCGCGGAGCCCGATACGACCGCGAAATAGCGCTCCAGCCGCTGGCAGAAGTCGAGCAGCGTCCTGCTCGCGAGCAAGGCGTAGCCGACGGCGTGGATGTTGGAGGCGTGGATGAACTTCGCCACCGCGAGGCCGAAATAAGGGTCTCCGGTGACGTCGACGCAGGCCCGGTACAGCGCCGCGGTCTTGGCTCCGGACAGGCGCTCCAGCGGATCGTTGCTGATCGTCTCGGGCACGCCGGCGGCGCGGAAGACGCGGCGCGAATCCACGCCCTTGTGCTCGAGCGCGCGTGCGATGGCGATGGCGTAGCCGGCGATCACCGACCGCCGCTCGTCAGCGGGTCCGGCGCCGTGGCGGTCGGCTCGGGCGAATTCTTGGGGGCTCATGCGCTGACGCGGTGCGTTCGCTGGCGATGATAGCGATGCGCCTCGAGCGCGCAGCACGGCGACGCCGGTCGCGGCGCGGGCGCCAGGACGAGCGCTGCGGACCAGCGAATTGGCGCCAGGGACCGGTGCGAACGGGGCGCGCTGCCTAGCATCGAACGCATCGCAAACGAGCTGAAAGCCAGGCCATGAACGACGAGGTGCTGATCCTGGAGCGAATCGACGCGGTGGCGCGCCTGACGCTGAACCGGCCGCGGGCGATGAACGCCTTGGACGGCGCCTTGCTCGCGGCGCTGGCGCAGACGCTGCCCGCGCTCGCCGCCGACGATTCGATTCGCGTGCTCGTGCTCACCGGTGCCGGCCCCGCCTTCTGCGCCGGTGCCGACCTGGAGCAGGCGCTGGCCGCGGCCGCGCCGGGCGAGCCCGATTTTCTCGACCGCGCACGCGAGGTGCTGGGTCTGCTGGCGGCGTTTCCGAAGCCGGTCGTCGCGGCGCTCAACGGCCTCACGATGGCCGGCGGGCTCGAGCTGGCGCTGTGCGCCGACATCCTGCTCGCGGCCGAGAGCGCACGCATCGGCGACGCCCATGCGAACTTCGGCGTCTACCCGGGCGGCGGCGGCGCGGCGGTCCTGCCGCGCGTGCTGCCGATGCACATGGCCCTGTACCTGCTCTTCAGCGGCAAGACCCTGGCGGCGGCGGAAATGAAGGCGCTCGGACTGGTCAGTGAAGTCCATGCCGATGCTGGGCTGGCCGATGCGGCGCTCGAGCTGGCGCAACTGATCGCCGCCAAGAGCCCGATCGCGCTGCGCCGCATGAAAGAGGTGGCGCGGGCCTCGGCCGACAAGACCCGCGCCGACGCCTTGCTGCACGAGCAGGTGCTGCTGCGCCAGCACCTGCGGTCGCAGGACTTGCAGGAAGGCTTGCGCGCTTTCACCGAGAAGCGTGCTCCGGTCTTTCAGGGCCGTTGATCGCATTCGCCCGAGCGCGAAGGAATCCCCAGCATGAACGACCTCTTTGTGGCCGGCGTCGGCATGACCGCCTTCGGCCGGCACGCCGACCAGAGCCTTTACGACCTCGCGCGCCGCGCGATCGCCGCGGCGCTGCAGGACGCCGGAGCCGAGGCCAGCGAGGTTCAGGCAGCCTATTACGCCGGCGCCACCAACGGCCCCTTGCAAGGCCAGTATTCGATTCCGGGGCCGATCGCCCTGCGCCGCGCCGGCATCGAAGGCGTTGCGGTGTTCAGCGTCGAGAACGCCTGCGCATCGGGGTCCTCGGCCTTCCACCTCGCGGCGACGGCGTTGAAGGCCGGTGCCTGCGACATCGCGCTGGCGGTCGGCGCCGAGAAGATGAACATCGCCGACAAGTCGCGCATGCTCGGCGTCTTCGACAGCGGCTGGGACCTGAGCGCGGGCCAAGCCAACAGAGCCACGCTGCTGGCCTTGGGCGCCGGCATCGAGCCGCCGCCGGGCAGCCAGTCGGAGCGGCCTTACAGCGTCTTCATGGACGTCTACGCCGCGTTCTGCCGCCAGCACATGCGGCGCTACGGCACGACCCAGCGCCAGATCGCCGCGGTGGCGGCGAAGAATCATCGCCATTCGGTGCACAACCCGCTGGCGCAGTTCCGCGAGGCCTATTCGATCGAACAAGTGCTGGCGGCGCCGCCCATCACGTACCCGTTGACGCTGCCGATGTGCTCGGCCATCAGCGACGGCGCTGCTGCGGCGCTTCTTTGCACGGCCGAAGGATTGAAGCGCCTGAACGGGCGTGTCGGCCGCGCGGTGCGCCTGCGGGCGAGCGTCGTGCTGACCGGCATCGACCACGACGCCGACGAGCGCGAAAAGGGCATCGGCTGGCGTTGCGCCGCGCGCGCCTACGAGATGGCCGGCGTCGATCCGTGCGACATCGACCTGGCCGAAGTCCACGACGCCACCGCGATGGGCGAGCTGCTCAACGCCGAGGCGCTGAGGTTGGTGCCTTTCGGCGACGCCGGTGCGGCGGCGGAACGCGGCGAATTCACGGTCGGCGGGCGCATTCCGATCAATCCGTCCGGCGGCCTCGAATCCAAGGGGCATCCGATCGGCGCCACCGGACTCGGGCAGATCCATGAGCTCGTGACCCAGTTGCGCGGCGAGGCCGGCCCGCGCCAGGTCGAAGGCGCGCGCCTGGCGGTGCAGGAGAACGGCGGCGGCCTGATCGGCATCGAGGAAGCCGTCGTCGCCGTCAACGTCTTCTCCAGGATCTGAGGCTCTTTCATGGGGCATGTCTTCAGGACCGAAGCGCAGCAGTTGGCCGTGGACGGCCTGCGCCGATTTCTCGACGCCAAGGCCGAGCCGATATTCAACCGCGCGTATCGCGACCGCTTCGTGCCACGTGAAGTGATGGGTGGGCTGATGCGCCAGCTCGCCGGGCACGGCCTGGTGTCGGGCGTCGTCGCCCCCGCCCACGGCGGCCTGGGCGTCGACTGGCTGACGAGCCTGATGCTGTTCGAAGAAGTGGCCGCGGCTTCGGTGGACCTCTCGGTGCCGGTGCTGATCAACTCGTTCGCCGCGCAGCTGCTCGAGCGCATCGCGCCGCCGCGCTTGCGCGAGCGCTACCTGCCCGGGCTGATCGAGGGGACGAGTTTTGCGAGCATGGCCGTTTCGGAACCCGACGTCGGCTCCAACGTGCTGGAGATCAAGGCGCGGGCGCGGCGCGACGGCGACCACTACGTGCTCGAGGGCGAGAAGACCTGGATCAGCAACGGCAGCTATTCCGACTTCCTGATCTGTACCTGCCGCACGGGTGAGGATCCGCGTCGTGGCCTGACGCATTTCCTGCTCGACCGCAAAGAGCACCCCTACGAGGTGCGCGAGATCCACAAGATTGCGCTCAACAGCCAGTCGACCGCGCAGATCTTCATCGACGACGTGCGCGTGCCGGCCGCGAACCGAATCGGCGAAGAAGGCGAGGCGTTGAAGAACACGCTGGCGCTGTTCGAGCGCTCGCGCGTTTTCGTCGCGGCGCAGGCTCTGGGCATCGCGCGCCGCGCGCTGCAGGAGGCCGTGCGCTACTCGACGGAGCGGCGCCAGCACGGCAAGCAGATCGCCGGGCACCAGCTCGTCGCCGCGATGCTCGCCGAAATGGCGACCCAGGTCGACGCGGCGCGCCTGCTCACCTACCGCGCGGCGCAGATGATCGAGTCGAGTCTTCCCGCCGAGATGGAAGCGGCGATGGCCAAGTACTTCGCCTGCGAGGCGGCCGTGACGATCGCGCGCCAGGCGGTGCAGATCCACGGCGGCAACGGCGTGACGCGCGACTT
>JAGWTS010000366.1 GCA_028868875.1 Burkholderiales bacterium
GTGACCATGAAGATGATCAGCAGCACCAGCATCACGTCGATGAACGGGACCATGTTGATCTCGTTGATCGAGCGCCGGCGGCGCGAGCCGCCGCGTGCCATCGGCGCCGGCATTTCAGCTCTTCACGCCTGCGGGGGCGGCGACGTTGCGCTGCAGGATGTTCGAGAACTCCTCGATGAAGGTCTCGAGCTGGATCGCGATGCGGTCGATGTCGCGCGCGAAGCGGTTGAAGGCGATGACCGCGGGGATGGCCGCGAACAGGCCGATCGCGGTCGCCACCAGCGCCTCGGCGATGCCGGGGGCGACCGTGGCCAGCGTCACCTGCTGCAGGTTCGACAGGCCGACGAAGGCGTGCATGATTCCCCAGACCGTGCCGAACAGCCCGACGTAGGGCGAGACCGAACCCACCGAGGCGAGGAAGCTCAGGTTGCTCTCGATCACGTCGAGCTCGCGATGGAAGCTCGCGCGCATCGCCCGGCGCGCGCCGTCGAGCTGGGCCGCGGCGTCCAGGCGCTTCTCGCGCAGCTTCAGGAACTCGCGCATGCCGCTGGCGAAGATGCGCTCCATCGGCGCCGTTTCGGCCTTGGCGCCGGCGGCCTGGTTCATCTCGGTGAGGCTGCGGCCGGACCAGAACTCGTGCTCGAAATCGTCGTTGCGCCGGCGCACGCTGCGCAGGCCGAAGAGCTTGCCGAAGATCACGGTCCAGCTCGCGAGCGAAACCACCGCCAGGCCGGCCATCACGATCTGCACGACGAGACTCGCCTGCAGCACGAGGTTGACGAACGAGAAGTCGTTATTCATCGAAGGGCGGAAACAATCGCGGTGGGAATTCGTTGCGGACGGAAGGTTCCGGCGTCGACGCAGCCGATCCGGATCTCGCCTTCGGCCAGCAGTTCGTCGGCGCGCCAGGCGGCCTGGTTCACGGTGAGGCTGGCGCGCCCGGATGCGCGCAACTCGACCGACACCTCGAGCAGGTCGTCCAGCCGCGCCGGGCGCCGGTAGCGCACGCGGGTTTCGGTGACGATGAAGATCGCCCCGGTCGCGGCACGCAGCGCCTGCTGGCCGACGCCCAGGGCGCGCAGCCATTCGGTGCGCGCGCGCTCGAAGAACTTCAGGTAATTGGCGTAGAAGACGACACCGCCGGCATCCGTGTCTTCCCAGTAGACACGCAGGCGGTGGCGAAACGGCGTGGGGTTTGGCATCGGCGCGCGGATTATGCGCGAGCGGGCAGGGCCCCTCGGCGCGCAGGCCGGCTTGCGCGGGCAGGCTCGCAGCCCAGGCCACGGAGGGTCTGGGCCTTCGCCAGCCCTGCAAGCCCGCGCAGGCGGGCTTGCAGGCGCCGGCTCAGTAATCGGGGGGCAAGCGGGGGCGGGGGGGCCTGAGGCGCTTCAGCACCGTCGCGACGGCGCCCCAGGCGCCGCCGAGCGCTGCGGCCCAGGGAGCGCGCCGGGCGGCTGCAGCCTGGAGCTCGCGCGCCCAGGCGTGGTGCCAATGGCGCAGATCCAGCGCCATGTCGGCGGCACGCGCATAGCGTTGCTCGGAATGGCGCGCCATCGCGCGCTCGACCACCGCGACCAGACCGGGCGGCAGATCGGGGCGGAGTTCGGCCAGCGGCCGCGCCGCGCCCGCGAGCACCGCGCTGCTGATTTCGGCCAGGCTGGAGCCGGGGAAGGCCTTGCGCCCGGCCAGCAGTTCGTAGAGCACGACGCCGAGGGCGTAGATGTCGGTGCGAGCGTCGACGACCCCGCCTTCGATCTGCTCGGGAGCGAGGTAATGCGGGGTGCCGGCGATCAGGCCCTGGACCGCAGGCGCGAGCGCACGGTGGGCGATTCGGGCGATGCCGAAGTCCAGCACCTTGGGCTTGGCGCGCCGGGTCAGGAAGATGTTGGCCGGCTTGATGTCGCAGTGCACGACGCCGCGGGCGTGGGCGTAGGCCAGCGCCCCGGCGACCCGGCGCACGAGTTGCGCCGCCAGCGCCGGCTTCGGTTTCCAGCCCAGCAGCAGCGCCTGGCGCAGGTCCTTGCCGCGCAGCCGTTCCATCGCGATGTAGACGCCTGCGGCCGAGAGCCCGGCGTCGAAGATCGTGACGATGTAGGGGTGGGCCAGGCCGGCGGCGGCGCGCGCCTCGTTCAGGAACAGGGCGTCGAGCGTGGCGCCGGCCGCGGTCTCGGCCATGAGGTCGAGCGTCTTGATCACGACCCGGCGCGACAGCAGCGGGTCCCAGGCTTCGTGGACGCTGCCGAAATCGCCCTCGGCCAGCACGCGCTTGAGTGCGTAGCGGCCGATGTGCGACAAGGTCGGCTGGGCCGCCGACTCGGGCGCCAGGTGCGGCTCGGCGATGGTGGCGAACTCGGCCTCGTCGAAGGGCAGCGACATCATCGAATCGGCAGGCGTGGCCCAATGCGGATCGTGCGCAGCGAGCTGCGTCGGCGCAAATCCCGAATCGTCGTCGACCCCGAACTGGGAAGGTTCATTCACCACAGCACCGAAGCTTAAGCGCCCGCCGCGACGCCGAGCATTGCGAAAAGCGTGCTTTTGGCCTCGCGTTTGCCGCAATCGAAGCGGCGAGTCAGCCGAGTTCGCGGCCGAGCCGGGCGACCGCCTCGTGCAGATGCTCCATCGAGCTCGCGAACGACAGGCGCAGGAAGCGCTCGGCCAGCGCCGGGCCGAAATCGCGCCCGGGCGTGAGCACGACATGGGCGCGGCGCGTCATGTCGAGGCAGAAGTTCCAGCTGCTCGGGTCGTGGCGCGAGCAGTCGGCCCAGGCGTAGAAGGCGCCGTCGGGCGCCACCGGTACCGGCAGGCCCAGGGCTTCGAGCGCGGGCACGATGTAGTCGCGCCGGCGCTTCAACTCGGCGCGCCGGCGCTCGTACTCGGCGATCGATTCCGGCTCGAAGCAGGCCAGGGCCGCCTCCTGGGCGATGGTCGAGGGGCAGATGTAGAGGTTCTGCGCCAGGCGCTCGACCGGCTCGACCAGCGCCGGCGGCAGCACGAGCCAGCCCAGGCGCCAGCCGGTCATGCCGAAATACTTCGAGAAGCTGTTGACGCTGACGATGTCTTCGCCCAGTGCGAGCGCGCTCGCACCGTAGGCCGCGTCGAAACCGAGGCCGAGGTAGATCTCGTCGACGATCGTGACGCCGCCGCGTGCGCGCACGAGCTCGGCGATGGCGGCCATCTCGGCCGGGGCGATCGAGGTGCCGGTCGGATTGCTCGGCGTGGCCAGCAGCACGCCGCGGGTGTGGGCGTTCCAGGCCGCGCCGACCGCGGCGGCGTCGAGCTGGAAGCGCGCCGCGGCATCGGCGCGCAGCAGGCGCGCGCTCGCGCCTGTAGCGGCCACGAAATGGCGGTTGCAGGGGTAGCAGGGGTCGGGCATCAGCACTTCGTCGCCGGCCTCGAACAAGGCCAGGCAGACGAGTTGCAGCGCCGCCGACGCGCCCGCGGTGACGACGATGCGCGCCGGGTCGACGGCCAGGCCGAAGCGCTGGCCGTACCAGGCGGCGATGGCCTCGCGCAGCGCCGGCACCCCGGTGGCCTGGGTGTAGGCGGTGCGGCCGGCGCGCAGGCAGGCGGCCGCGGCCTCGCGCACGAGCGGGGCGGCGCCGAAATCGGGCTCGCCGATGTTGAGGAAGATCATGCGCTCGCCGCCGCGCGCGGGGTCGCACTCGGGGCTGCGCGCGATGGCCTCGGCCGCCTTGGCGCACTCCATCACGTAGAAGGGCTCGATGTGCTCGAGCCGGCCGGCCAGGCGCATCAGGAAGCCTGCTTGGCGCGGCGCGCGCTGACCTCGTCCGGGCGCAGGTCGGCCGCGACCTTGTCGAGCACGCCGTTGACGTACTTGTGGCCGTCGGTGCCGCCGAAGCTCTTGGCCAGCTCGACCGCCTCGTTGATCGCCACCCGGTAGGGTATGTCGATGCAGTGGCCGAGCTCGTAGCTGCCGATCAGCAGCACCGCGTGCTCGACCGGCGAGAGCTGCGCGGTCTTCCGGTCGACGTGGCGCGCGAGCGCCGCGTCCAGCACCGCGGCCTCGGCGATGCAGCCGTGGAGCAGGGCGTCGAAATGCGCGCGGTCGCATTTCTCGAAGCCGTCGATCTCGCGCATGTGGCCTTCGACGGTCGCGGCGTCGGCGCCGCCGAGCAGCCATTCGTAGAGGCCTTGGAGGGCAATCTCGCGCGCACGCCGGCGCGCCGATTTCGGTGCCGGGCGCTTGCGCGCAATGGGGGTGCTGGCTTCGCTCAAGACAGCTCTTCCAGCAGGTTGGCCATCTCGACCGCGACGCGGGCCGCATCGCGCCCCTTTTCTTCGGCGCGGGCCCAGGCCTGGGCTTCGTTCTCGACCGTGAGGATGGCGTTGGCGATCGGCAACTGGTGGTCCAGCGCGACCCGGGTGACACCGGCGCCGCTCTCGTTGGCGACGAGCTCGAAGTGGTAGGTCTCGCCGCGGATGACGCAGCCGATCGCGATCAGCGCGTCGTAGTCGTCCGATTCGGCCAGCGCCTCGAGGGCGATCGCCACTTCGAGCGCACCCGGCACCGCGACCTGGCGCACGTCGCCCGGTTCGACGTCCAGGCGTTCGAGTTCGGAGAGGCAGGCCTCGGCGATCTTCGAGGTGATACTGTCGTTGAAGCGCGCGCGCACGATGCCGATGCGCAGCCCTTCGCCGACGAGTTCGCCCGCGGTTCCCTTGTCGGTGATCTGCATGGTCCTTCTCCCCCTTCAGGCGGCGACGAAGCCGGTGACTTCGAGGCCGTAGCCGACCATGCTCGGCATGCGCCGCGGGCTGCCGAGCAGCTTCATGCGGTGCACGCCCAGGTCGCGCAGGATCTGCGCCCCGACGCCGTAGGTGCGCAGGTCCAGCGCCTGCGCTGCGGGCTTGGGCGCGCCTTCGGGCAGCAGTTGCGGCAGCAGGGCGTCGACGTCGTGGCTGCAGTTGAGCAGCACCGCGACGCCGCAGGGCTGCTGCTGCAGGGTTGCGAGCGCGCGCGCCAGCGGCCAGGAATGCAGGCCGCATTCGGTGTCGAGCAGGTCGAAGGCGGTGAAGGGCTCGTGCACCCGCACCGCGACCTCGTCGCCCGGCTGCCAGCGGCCGTGGCTGAGCGCGAGGTGCAGGCCACCGCCCTTGTCGCGGTAGGCGGTGCATTCGAACGCGCCGGCCGCCGTCGCCATGCGGCGCGTGCCGACGCGCTCGATCAGGGTTTCGTTGCGGCTGCGGTAGCCGATCAGGTCGGCGATGCTGCCGAGCTTGAGGCCATGCTCGGCGGCGAAGGCTTCGAGGTCGGGCAGGCGCGCCATCGTGCCGTCGTCCTTCATCACCTCGCAGATCACGGCCGCGGGCGTGAGCCCGGCCATGCCCGCGAGGTCGCAGCCGGCCTCGGTGTGGCCGGCGCGCATCAGCACCCCGCCTTCCTGGGCCTGGAGCGGGAAGATGTGGCCGGGCTGGACGAGGTCGGAGGCGCGCGCGTCGCGTGCCACCGCGGCCTGCACGGTGCGGGCGCGGTCGGCCGCCGAGATGCCGGTGCTGACGCCGGTGGCGGCCTCGATCGAGACCGTGAACGCGGTGCCGTGCTTGGTGCCGTTGCGCGCCGCCATCGGCGGCA
>JAGWTS010000367.1 GCA_028868875.1 Burkholderiales bacterium
GACGAACGCGATGTGCAAGACGCTCGACGTCAAGCTCACGCCGATTCCCGACTGGAATTGCTGCGGCGCCTCGATCAGCTACACCGGGGCCGGCGAGTTGACGCGTCACGTCCTGAACGCGCGCAACTTCGCACTCGCCGAGAAGCACCTGCCCGGGCAGGACGTGGTTGCGACCTGCGCGGCCTGCTGGCTCAACGCGCGCGAGTCCAAGGAAAAGCTCGACGTCGACCGCGAATTCCTGGCCAACGCCAACGAAGCGCTCAAGGCCGCCGGCCTGCAGTACCAGGGCAAGGCCAGGATCAAGCACATGGTCGAGGTGCTGATCGAAGACTTCGGCTACGAGCAACTTGGCAAACCCGTGGTCAAGCCGCTGGCGGGTATCAAGTTCGCCGGCTACGTGGGCTGCCAGACGAACCGGCCGTTCGGCATCGACGGCGAGTCGTTCGAGAACCCGATGTACCTGGACAAGCTGGTCGAAACGGTCGGCGGCGAGGCCCTTACAAAGTACGAGCAGAAGGTCACCTGCTGCGGCGGTGCGCTCGCGTTCTCGGAGCCCGAAAAGAGCCAGAAGCAGATCCGCGACATCGTCGAGTCGGCCTACGACCACGGCGCCGAGATGATCGTCACGCCCTGCCCGCTGTGCCAGGCCAACGTCGAGGTCTACCAGTCGGAGATCAACCGCAAGCAGGGCACGAAGCTCGACATGCCGGTCACCTACTACAGCCAGCTGATGACGGTGGCCTACGGCGGCGACGTGAAGCAGGCCGGGCTCGACGGCCACCTGATCCAGCCCCGGGCGCTGCAGGAACTGGCGCAGAAGAAGTAGGCGCGAAATGGGCGCGAAATGGGCGCGAAAATTGGCCCGCTCGGACGGCGATACTCGCGCTTTCGAGGAGCAAAGCGATGGACCACCTGACCCCCGAGAAAGCCTACGAGATCCTGCAGGGCGACGCCAACACCCTGCTCGTCGACTGCCGCACCGAAGTCGAGTTCTATTACGTCGGCCACCCGGTTGGCTCGATCAACATCGAATGGAACACGGCACCCGATTTCGACGTGAACCCGCATTTCAGCGAGGAAGTGATGCGCATGGCCGGACGCAAGGACCGGCCGATCATCATCATCTGCCGCAGCGGCAAGCGCTCGGTCGACGCCGGAAACGAACTCGAGAAGCACGGCTTCACGCACGTCAGCAATGTGCTCGACGGCTTCGAAGGCGAACTCGACGCCGATCATCACCGCGGCACGATCGGCGGCTGGCGCCAGAAGGGGCTGCCCTGGCGGCAGGTGTGACTTTGGTTTGACGTCCTTCCCATGTACACACAATGTCGATGTACATGGGAAAGCGGGGAGGCGCCATGGCAACCGCAGTCGAACGTATCGTGGTCCAGGTCACGGCGCAGGACAAGAAGGCCATCGTCGCGAAGGCCAAGCGGCTGGATCTTCCGATTTCGGAGTTGATGCGTCGCGGCGCATTCGCCTACGAGTCGAACGAGACCGATGCCGAACTCGCGGCGCTGGCCGATGCTGCGAAAGGCGCCGCGGACCGCGCAGCCGGCGCCATCGACGAGGCGCTGGCGTTCATCGACGCCAGCAACAAGCGAATCGCCGCGATGGAAGCCAACGCATCGAAGCCCGGGCGGAAGGCGCCCTGATGGGCGTGTCCGACCGGATCTGGGGCAGGGCTCCTCAATCTTCCGGCAAGTCCCCCGCCTCCTCGCGCGCCAGCCGCTCCGCGGCTTCGCGCTCGATGCGCGCTCGCTGCTCGGCCAGCCGGACCCGGCGCGCCTCGGTGTTTTCGGCGTGCAAGGCAATGCTCATCTCGCCGAACAGCACCTGGCGCAGGAAGCGGAAGGCGAACTGCATCGCCGCGACATCGTCTTCGAGGATCGCTCGTATCTCGTCGTCGGGCAGGTCGTGGATGCGGCCAAAGCCCTCGCTCGCGACGAAGCTGCGGAAGCGATCGAGGTCGTAGCAGGCCATGAAGAAGAGTTCCAGGCTGCGCTGCGAAGGCTTGCCGACCGCCGGCCCGGAGGACTTCTTCTTCAGGATGAGCTGGCGCCAGCCGCGCGCGAGTTCGTCGTATTCGGGCAGCCCCTGCTCGGCGCGGTAGTCGGCGACCGTGATCTCGCGCGGCTCGCGGTGCCCGAGGCAATGGCTTTCCTCGACCAGGGCGTAGGACTGGCGGTCGACGTTCTCGTCCTGGCGCCGCAGCGAGAGCAGCGCGACGGGGTAATAGCGGCAGGCGGTCGGGCGGTCGGCGTAGACGCTGCAGCCCGCGCTCTCCATGAAGCGGCAGGCGGTGCCGCCGTCCACCGGCTTCAGCTTGACGCCGGCGATTCCGTCCTTCTCCATTTCGTAGGGGACGGTGTATTTCCAGAGGAATTCGGTCGTCGAGAGATCCTGCCGGCGCGCCAGCCGCAGCACGTCGTAAGGCGTGAGCGAGATGTCGATGTTGCTGCAGCAGGCGTTCCAGCAGGCGATGCCGCGCCTGCACTCGAAACGGATCTTGTGCGTCTCGTCGAAGCTGCGCGGCAGCACCGGGCTCGCCGGTGCGGGGTTCTCAGCGTCCATGCGTCGGGGTCAGTGCGCGGCGGCCTTGAAGAGCTTGCTCTTGTCGACGAGGTCCACATGCTTGCGCTTGAAGCAGGTCCATTGCCGGGTGCTCTTGTCGTAGACCGAATTGACGAAGCACTTCCAGTTCTTCTCGTCGACGAAATTCTTGTCGGTGCGGTAATAGAAGCCCGGATAGCGCGATTCCTCGCGGAACTGGATGTGCTTCATGTGCGCTTCGGCCGTCAGCACGCGGTGGTAGTTCTCCCAGGCCCGCAGCAGTTCGTGCAGGTCCTTGGCGCGCATCTTGGCCGCGTCTTCCTTGAGCAGCTCGAGCTTCTCCTCGGCCACCTTCAGCATCACGTCGTTCGTGTTGTAGTAGGTCGCAACGCCGGCGACGTACTCGTCCATGATCTTCTGCAGCCGGAACTGCAGCATCTTGGGCGTGATGTAGTGCGGGTTGATGTCGATCGCGGTCGTGTAGTCCTTGTGCTGCAGGAAGGTGCGCACCGGCTGGTAGACCTGCTCGGCCAGCGCCGCCGCATCGGTGTCGAGCTCGGGCCGCCAATCCCGGTTGTCGAGCGCGAATTTCACCATCGCCTTGGCCGCCAGACGCCCTTCGGCGTGCGAGCCCGACGAGAACTTGTGGCCCGAGGCGCCGACGCCGTCGCCTGCGGTGAACAGGCCCTTGACCGTCGTCATCGAGCGGTAGCCCCAGCTCCAGCCGCGCGGCAGGTGCGCCGGCACGCCGTCGTAGTCAGCTTCGGCGGCGGTCGGCGCGCCCAGGTCGGTCGGCCCCGAGACCCAGATGCCGCAGCAGCCCGAATGCGAGCCGAGCAGATAGGGTTCGGTCGGCATGAGCTCGGACATCTTCTTCTCGGGCTCGACGTTCTCGCCGACCCAGATGCCGCACTGGCCGATGCACATGTCGAGGAAGTCTTCCCAGGCCTCGGCCTCGAGGTGCTTCACTTCCTTCGGTGACAAGCTCTCGCGCAGCTTGGCCAGCGCCGTCACCGTGTCCATGTAGATCGGGCCGCGGCCTTCCTTCATCTCCTTCAACATCAGGTGGTTGCGCAGGCAAGAGGCCGGCACCGCGGCCTGGCCGTAAGGCGGATACTGGTCGAGCAGCTCCTTGTTCTTGACCATGTAGTCTTCGCCGTAGGCGTTGACGGCCTTGGCCTTGAACAGCAGGAACCAGGCGCCGACCGGGCCGTAGCCGTCCTTGAAGCGCGCGGGCACGAAGCGGTTCTCCATCATCGTCATCTCGGCGCCGGCCTCGGCCGCCATCGCGTAGGTGGAGCCCGCGTTCCACACCGGGTACCAGGCGCGGCCCGTGCCTTCGCCGACCGAGCGCGGGCGGAACAGGTTGACGCAGCCGCCGGCCGCGAGCAGCACGGCCTTGGCCTTGTAGACGACGATCTTGTTCTCGCGCACCGAGAAGCCGACCGCGCCGGCGATGCGCGACGGGTCGTTCTTGTCGTTGACGAGCTTGACGATGAAGATGCGCTCTTCGATGCGCGCCAGGCCCAGCGCCTTCTTCGCCGCCTCGGCGACGATCCATTTGTAGGACTCGCCGTTGATCATGATCTGCCACTTGCCCGAGCGCACCGGCTTGCCGCCGTCCTTGAGCGCGGGCAGGCCTTCGCGCTGCGACTCGGCGCCGTCGTGGCGCACGCCCTCGTCGTCGGTCTTCCAGATCGGCAGGCCCCATTCCTCGAACAGGTGCACCGATTCGTCGACGTGTCGCCCCAGGTCGTAGGCGAGGTCGTCGCGCGTGATGCCCATCAGGTCGTTGGAGACCATGCGCGCGTAGTCGGCCGGATCCTGCTCGCTGCCGATGTAGGTGTTGATCGCCGACAGGCCTTGCGCCACCGCGCCCGAGCGGTCCATCGCCGCCTTGTCGACGAGCTTGATGCGCAGCTCGGTGCCGGTCTCGGCCTTCACGGCCTCGGCCCAGCGCATCATCTCGTAGGCCGCGCCGCAGCAGGCCATGCCGCCTCCGATGAGAAGAATGTCGAGTTCTTCCTCGACGACGGCGGGATTCTCAAAGGTTCCGTTGGACATTCGGGTTCACCTGTTGGTTGCCAATGCAGGATTCAGCGGCGGATCAATTCGCCATCGCGGCCGGCGCGGAAGCCGCCGCTTTGCGTGAAATAGCCGGGCTTTTCGATGTCGGCGAGCTTGGGCGCCGTCTTGCCGCCGTAGGGGTCGATCGAGCCCTCGGCGGTCGTGCGCGTGGGGAACTTGAAGCGCTTCAAAGTGCCGTTGCGGAACTTGATGGTCCACATGATCGAGTCCGATCCGCGCATCGGCTGGACCGAGCCGCCGAGCGGCACGATGTCGGCGTAGTGCCGCACCTCGATCGCGCCCTGCGGGCAGATCTTGACGCAGGAGTAGCACTCCCAGCACTGCTCGGGCTCCTGGTTGAAGGCCTTCATCGCGTGGCCGGTCTTGGAGCCGTCCTTGTCCAGCATCATCAGGTCGTGCGGGCAGATGTACATGCAGGCGGTCTTGTCCTGGCCTTTGCAGCCGTCGCACTTCTCGGTTCTCACGAAGGTGGGCATGGGGTCTCCTGGGGCGGTGGGAATGGGGGCGGGTGTGGGTTCTCTCAGGCGCTCTGGTGCGCGGGCTCGCGCGCCGGCTGCGCCAGGCCGGCGTAATAGGCGCGCAGGATCTCGACCACTTCGGGCCGGCTGAATTCGGGCGCCACCGTTTCGCCGGCGGAAAGCGATTTGCGGAACTGGGTCCCGCTCACCTGCAGCCGCGACGCATCGTCGTGCGGGCAGGTCCGGCCCGAGGCCATGCCGCCGCATTCGCGGCACCAGAACGCGACGTCGATCTTGATGGGCCGGGTCTGCAAGGCGCCGGGCGGGATCTGGTCGAAGATGTGGTGCGAATCGAATGGCCCGTAATAGCTTCCGACGCCGGCGTGGTCGCGCCCGACGATCAAATGCGAGCAGCCGTAGTTCTGGCGGAACAGCGCGTGCAGCAGCGCCTCGCGCGGGCCGGCGTAGCGCATGTCCAGCGG
>JAGWTS010000368.1 GCA_028868875.1 Burkholderiales bacterium
GCGGCCTGTGCGGCGGGGGAGACCCGGGCGGACGGGGCGGCCGGCGAGGGGGCCGGGCCCGGCGTCGCGTCGCGCCCGGCGCGCACCGCTTCGGCGCCGTCGACCAAGGCCATCAGGGGGTCGCCGGTCGCCGGCGGCGGTACAGTCTCGGGCGCGGGCGCCGGCGCACCGCGCTTCCAGAGGCCGGCGCGGATCTCGTCGTTGGTGATGCGCTCGACCGTCACCGGCGCCACCCCGGCGAGCAGGCCCAGGCGCGCCGCCGCGCCGTAGCTCAGGTCGATGATGCGGCCGTCGACGAAGGGGCCGCGGTCGTTGACGCGCACGATGATCTCGCGCCCGTTGGCCGGGTTGCGCACCCGCGCGTAGCTCGGCAGCGGCATCGTCTTGTGGGCCGCCGTCATCGCGTACATGTCGTAGGTTTCGCCGTCGGCCGTGGTCTGGCCGTGGAACTTGCGGCCGTACCAGGAGGCGAGGCCGCTTTCGCGCAGCGGGGCGTCGTCGGTCATCGGCACGTAGCTGCGGCCGAGCACTTCGTAGGGCTTGTTCGGGCCGCCGGCGCGGATCGGCTCGACCCGGGGTTCGGCGTCGGGCAGGCGCTCGATGCCGGGCGGCGGATTCGCGCCCGGGCCGTCGCGGCCCGGCGCCAGCCCGGGCCGGCTGGCGCAGGCGGCAAGCAGGGCGGCCAGGGCCAGGAGGGCGAGGCCGCGAACGGTGCGGGGGAGGTCGCTCATCGCGCGTCCCGTGCAATGTACGGCGACGGCGGGCCCGGCGGGGGTCGCGCGCTCGCGCGGTTCCGGGTTTCCAGTGCAATCAGCGCGTGATTTCGTCGATCAGTTCAACAGTCGGGCGTCCAGCCCGCAGAATGCGGGCTCGCGCCTTGCCCTGACGCAGCCGGAACCCGAATGGCCTTGCTCATCTCTCCGATCGTCCTGACCGCGATGCAGCGCATCGAGGTCTCGTTCGGCACGACGAGCGGTCTGGTGGCGCTGGCTTCGGCCGCGCTGGCTTCGGCCTTGATCGTCGCCGGCACCTTCGTCAAGACCATGGTGCCGCTGCGCTGGCTCGCGGTCGGCAGCAACGTCGGCTTCATCGCCTGCGGCGCCCTGCTGCCGAGCCTGCCGATGCTGGCCCTGCACGGGCTGCTGCTGCCGATCAACGTCTACCGCGCCGCCGAGATGGCGCGCCTGTCGCGCCGCGTCAACATCGCCGCCGCGCGCCGCGACAGCTCGGGGCTGTGGCTGCGCCCCTACATGAAGCGGCGCCGCCTCGCCACCGGCGAGGTCGTCTTCCGCAAGGGCGACCGCGCCGACAAGCTCTACCTGCTGGCCGAAGGGCGGATCGAGCTCGTCGAGATCGGCCAGCTGCTGTTGCCGGGGCGCATGTTCGGCGAACTCGCGTTCTTCGCGCCGGACCGCAGCCGCACGCTCACCGCGCGCGCGACCGAACCCGGTCTGCTGCTGAGCATCGACGAGGTCACGCTGCGCCAGCTCTACTACCAGAATCCCGAGTTCGGCTTCGAGCTCATCGGCCTCGTCGCCGGCCGGCTGCACGCCGACATCCATCGCCTCGAACAGGCGCTGGCGGCCGGGCACGCGCGCAGCTGAGGCCATGGCGGCGCTGACCGAAGCAGACCGCGACGGCGGGCTCGTTCCCCACCCCGATCTCCGGGTGTGCGACGAATGCGACGGCGTCTTCCGGCGCCGCGAGGCCGCGCCCGGCGTGCTGCTGCGCTGCCCGCGCTGCGGCGCGACGCTGGCGCGCGGCCACCGCCTGGACGTCCAGGGCCAGCTCGCACTCGCGCTCGCGGCGGCGGTGGTGTTCGCCATCGCCTGCCTGGCCCCGATCGTGACGCTGGAGCTCGAGGACATCCGCTCGGTCGTGACGCTGTTCGAGGCGGTGGCGCTGACCTGGCGCGCCGGCGAGCCGCTGGTGGCGCTGCTCGCGCTGGCCACCGCGTTCGCGTTTCCGCTGGCCGTGATCGGGCTGCGGCTGGGGGTGCTGCTGGCGCTGGCGCTCGGTCGCGGCGCGCCGCTGCTGGTTCCGGCGCTGCGCGCGCTGCGCTGGCTGCTGCGCTGGAGCATGGTGGAGGTGTTCATGCTCGCCGTGCTCGTGGCGGTGGTGCGCAGCATCGGCGTCACCAGCGTCTACCTCGGCCCCGGCCTCTTCGCCTGGGGCACGCTGATGCTGCTGCTGGCGGCGCTGCAGGCCAGCGGCCTGCAACCGCTGTGGGCGCAGGCCGGGCTGCGCGCCACGGAGCCGGCGCGATGACGCCGCCGCCCGTGCCCGAGGCCGGCGCGATGGGGCTGCGCGGCTGCGAGACCTGCGGCCTCGTGCTCGGGCTGCCGGCGCCGCGCGGGCGCTGGCACTGCCCGCGCTGCGGCTCGGCGCTGCATGCGCGCAAGCCGCAAAGCCTGCAGCGCACCGTGGCCTACCTGCTCACGGCCTGCGTGCTCTACATTCCGGCCAACCTGCTGCCGGTGATGGCGACGAGCAGCGTGCTCGGGCGCGACAGCCACACCCTCAGCGGCGGGATCCTCGAACTCTGGGCCTCGGGCTCCTGGGAATTGGCCGTCATCGTCTTCATCGCCAGCATCGCCGTGCCCTTGCTCAAGATCGCCGCCCTGGCCGTCCTGGTCGCGACCGCGGCGCGGCGCTCGGGCTGGCGCCGGCGCGAACGCGCGGCGCTGTACCGCATGGTCGAGACCGTGGGCCACTGGTCGATGCTCGACGTCTTCGTCGTCGTGCTCCTCGTGGGCATGGTGCGCTTCGGCGTGCTCGCCAGCGTCGAGCCCGAGCCCGGGCTGCTCGCCTTCGGCGGCGTCGTCGTCGCGACCATGCTCGCTTCTTCCGCCTTCGATCCGCGCCTGATCTGGTCCACCCCCGAAGACCATGAACGAGACTGAAGAGCCGCCCCCGCCTGCGCCCCCATCGGGATCCGAACCGGTCCCCGCGCCGATGCCCGAACCCGCGCCGCTGGCGGCCGAGCCCGAGACCGTGCGCCAGAACCGGCTGCGGCTGTCGCTGGTGTGGATCGTGCCCATCGTCGCGGTGCTCATCGGCATCGGGCTGGTTCTGCGCTCGCTGCTCCTGGCCGGCCCCCAGATCACGATCGAGTTCCGCAGCGCCGACGGCATCGAGGCCCGGCGCACCGAGGTGCGCTTCAAGGAAGTCGTGATCGGCCACGTGCGGCGGGTGCAGCTGCGCCCGGACCATCAGGCGGTGCTGGTGACGGTCGATCTCGACAAGAGCGCCGAGAGCCTGGCGGTGGAGGATGCCCGCTTCTGGATCGTGCGCCCGCGCATCGGCACCGGCGGCGTGAGCGGGCTGTCGACCCTGCTGTCGGGCGCCTACATCGGCGTCGACGCCGGCGCCTCGACCGAGCCCCGGCGCGAGTTCACCGGCCTGGACAATCCGCCCCTGGTGCTGCGCGACGAGCACGGCAGCAGCTTCGTGCTCCGGGCCGACGACCTGGGTTCGCTCGACGTGGGCTCGCCGGTCTACCACCGCCGGGTGCCGGTCGGGCGCGTGGTGGGCTACACGCTCGACGCCGATCACGAATCGCTGCAGGTGCAGGTGTTCATCTCGGCGCCCTACGACAAGCTCGTGGACCGGCGCTCGCGCTTCTGGAACGCGAGCGGGGTCGAGCTTGCCCTGAACGCGGGCGGGCTCACGCTCAACACCCAGTCGCTGGTCTCGATGATCGCCGGCGGCGTGGCCTTCGCCGACCCGCCCGACGCGCAACCCGGCGCGGCGGTCGAATCGGGCCACGCGTTCAAGCTCTACGACACCGAGCACGCGGCGATGGCGCCGCGCGACGGCCGCCCGATGCGCGTGCGCATGGTGTTCGCGCAGTCGCTGCGCGGGCTCGAGGCGGGGGCGCCGATCGACCTCCTGGGCATCGAGATCGGCACCGTGCGCAGCATCGGCTTCCTTGCCGAGCCGGCTTCGGGGAAGCTGCCGATGGAGGTGATGGCCGACCTTTATCCGGCGCGCATGGGCGCGCTGCGCGGGCGCCGCGCGCCGGGCGTCGAGCGCGAGAAATCCGACCGCGCGCTCGTGGGCCGCCTCGTGGAACACGGCCTGCGCGCCCAGTTGCGCGCCGGCAACCTGCTCACCGGCGCTCAATACGTGGCGCTCGATTTCGTGCCCAAGGCGGCGCCGGTCCGCTTCGACGCCGCCGCCGCGCTGCCGACCCTGCCCACGGTGCCGGGCACGCTCGACAGCCTGCAGGCGCAGGTGGCCGACATCGTGGCCGAGCTGTCGAAGGTGCGCTTCGGCGCCATCGGCAGCCAGCTGCAATCGACGCTGAAGTCGCTGGACACCACCGGCGCCTCGCTGCAGGCGGTGCTCACGAGCGCCGACGCGACGCTGCGCCAGCTCACCCCGGCCGCGCGCGAAGCCCTGGCCGGCGTGCAGCAGACCCTGAAGCAGACCGAGCAGACCCTGCAGCAGGCCCAGAAGACGCTGTCCAGCGCCGACGCCAACCTCCTCGACGAGCGCGCGCCGCTGCAGCGCAACGCCGGCCAGACCCTGGCCGAGATGCAGCGCGCGGCGCAGTCGCTGCGCGTGCTCGCCGACTACCTGCAGCGCCACCCCGAATCGCTGCTGCGCGGCAAGCCGGCCGACCCGGATACCGGCGCCGCCAGCGTTGGCGATCCCAAAGAACAGGCCCCGAAATGAAGCCTTTGCCCCGAGCCGCTGCCTCGTGCCTGATGGGTCTGGCGACCTGGCTCGCCGCGGGTTGCGCCGATCCGCCGACGCGCTTCTACAGCCTGCTGGCCGCACCTGCCGCGTCCGCGGCGGGCCCGGCGCAGATCCAGGCGCTGGCCGGCGCGCCGCGCTGGGAGCTGATGCCGGTGACGATTCCGGCCCAGGTCGACCAGCCGCAGATGGTGGTGCGCCAGGGCGACGGCACGCTCGCGGTGCTCGAGTTCGACCGCTGGGTGGCGCCGCTGGGGGACGAGATCCACGCCGCGCTGGCCGAGCGCATCGCCGCGGCCATGGCCGGTGCGCCGGCCGGAGCCGGCGGCGCGCGCTGGCGCCTCGAGGTTGCGATCGAGCGCTTCGATTCGGCGCCCGGGCGCTACGCCCACCTCGAAGCCGGCTGGACCCTGGCCCAGGTCGGCGGCCCCTCGTTGCGCTGCCACGGCGTCTTCGACGAGGCGGTCGGCCCGGGCCTGGTGGCGCTGGCGGCCGCGCAACGCGCGAACGTCGCCCGGCTGGGCGAGACGCTGGCCGGCGCGTTGCGCGCCGCGGTCGGAGGCGCCGCGCCGGCTTGCAGTCCGGCTGGGAGTTGAGCGGCCGCGGCATCGCGGCACGACGGGGTGCGTTACGGCGCGGCGCTGTGCGGCACGGCGACGGGCCATCAGGCCGACGGGCCGCACGGCTCCACGGCTCCACGGCTCCACGGCTCCACGGCGCGGCACGTCGACGCGGCGGGTCTGCCGTTCGCGCGTCGTCGGCGCGGCCAGTCGGCGCCCGAGCGGAATCAGCGCGGGGCAGCGGCTGAGGCGGCGGAAGCCGATCGCTCGCGCATCAGGCGCGCCGCGTCGAGATCGCCGCTGGCTTCGTAGACCGT
>JAGWTS010000369.1 GCA_028868875.1 Burkholderiales bacterium
CTGCGTCAACGATTCGCCTTCTCGCAGCACGGCCTCGAGGCTGGCTTTCGTCTCGGGAGCAACGCGAATGGGCGGCAAAGTGGCGGATCGACTCATAAGTTCAGTGTATAGCATCTGATATACAACCGCAAGCCAGGGCATTCCGGCGACGCGTTCAAGGCAGCAGATGTCAGCGACGGGCCGTGAAGAGAACGTCGAGTTGGCGCCCGAAAGGACTCACCCGGCCCCGCACGTGACCCCGGCGAAGGTTGATGGACAAGTACAGATCAGAACAGCGCACCCCATTAGCCCAGCACGATAGGCTCGAATCGCTGCCGCGCCTTGATCGCCGCAACATCCCATTCGATGCCCAAGCCCGGCGTCGTCGGCGCCAGCGCGTGGCCGTCGGCGATCGTCATGCGGCTCGTAGTCAGCGCGTCGAGCTGCGGGATGTACTCGACCCATTGCGAATTGGGCACCGCGGCGCACAGGCTGACATGCAGCTCCATCAGGAAATGCGGGCAGATCGCGAGGTTGCAGGCCTCGGCCAGGTGCGCCACCTTGAGCCAGGGCGTGATGCCGCCGATGCGGGCGACGTCGGCCTGGACGATCGAGCAGGCGCCCTGCGTCACGTAGTCGCCGAACTGCCCCAGGTCGTAGATCGATTCGCCGACCGCGATCGGCACGCCGGTGGCGGCGCGCAGCTGCGCATGCGCCGCGATGTGCTGGGCCGGCATCGGCTCTTCCAGCCAGGCCAGGTCGAGCTCGGCATAGGCCTGGGCGCGGCGCACCGCCTCGGCATAGGTGAAGCATTGGTTGGCGTCGACCATCAGCTCGAAGCCCGGCCCCAGCGCCTCGCGCACCGCCGCCAGACGTTCCATGTCCTGGTTCAGGCGCGGCTTGCCGACCTTGAGCTTGGCGCCCAGGAAGCCCTGTTCGCGCGCCGCCAGTGATTGCTCGACCAGTTCGGCCGGCTCCAGGTGCAGCCAGCCGCCCTCGGTGGTGTACAGCGGCACCCGGTCCTTGGCGCCGCCGGCCAGCTGCCACAGCGGCAGCCCGGCGGCGCGAGCCTTGCGGTCCCACAGCGCGGTGTCGACGGCGGCCAGCGCCAGGCTGGTGATCGCGCCGACCGCGTTGGCATGGGTGTGGAAATACAGGTCGCGCCAGATCGCCTCGACCTGCCGGGCATCGCGGCCGAGCAGCTGCGGCGCCAGATGATCGCGCAGCAGCGCGACGATCGACGAGCCGCCGGTGCCTATCGTGTAGGTGTAGCCGGTGCCGGTCGAGCCGTCGGCGCAGCGCAGCGTGACGAACACCGTCTCCTGCGTGACGAAGGACTGGATCGCGTCGCTGCGCCGCACCTGCGGCGCCAGGTCGACCTGCGCGATCTCGACCCGCTCGACCTTGGCCATCGTCAGGCGCCGTTCTTCAGCACGTCCGGCGGCAGCCCGGTGCCCTGGTACTTGCGGTAGATGGCGTCGAGCTTGCCGTTCTTGAGGTTGGCGCGCACCCAGGCGTCGACCTTCTCGAGCAGCTTCGGCTCGCCCTTGTGGACGCCGACGGCCAGCATCGCCGTGCTCATCACGAACTTGACCTCCATCTGCTTGGCCGGGTTCTTGTCGTTGATCGCCTTGAGCAGCGGCGGCGCGGTGGCGAAGATGTCGGCCTGGTTGCTGACCAGCGCGGTGATCGAGGTGGCGTCGTCGTCGAAGCGGATGATCTGCGTGCCCGGCGGCGCGATCTTGGTCAGGAACTGGTCATTGGTGGTGCCGCGGGTGGCCACCACCTTCTTGCCCGCCAGGTCGGCCGGGCCCTTGATCTCCATGCTCTTGGGCGCGCCGACCACCGACAGGATGCTGGCGTAGGGCACCGAGAAGTCGATCACCTTGGCGCGATCGGGCGTCACCGACAGGGTCGAGATGACGACGTCGCACTTGCCGGTTTCCAGGAAGGGGATGCGGTTGGTGCCGGTGGTGGGCACGATCTCGAGCTGCAGCCCGAGGTCCTTGGCCAGCAGCTGCGCGGTCTCGACGTCCGAGCCGATCGACTGCATCTTGTCGTCCTTCATGCCATAGGGCGGCACGCCCAGGTCGATCGCCACCCGGATCTTCTTGGCCGCCATAATGGTGTCGAGCTGGTCGGCGTGGGCCGCGCTCATGCCGAAGCCGAAGGCGGCCAGCACGAGGCCGGTCAGCGCCAGGCGGCGCGTGGTGAGTTGGGTCTTCATCGTCGGGGGTCCTTCTGGTGGGAAAAAACGGGGACGGGCAGGCCGCGGCCTCCTGAGTAGATCCGGCTTTGCCGGGCTACTCAGATCCCCGCGGGGGACGGCCGGCTCGGCCGGCCTTGGGGCGCTCACAAGCCGTTGCCCAGGAATTCGCGCAGCTCGGGGGTGCGCGGCGCGCTCAGCATCTCGGGCCCGCCGTCTTCCCACACCGTGCCCTGGTGCATGAAGACGATGCGGTCGGCGACGCCGCGGGCGAAGGCCATCTCGTGGGTCACCAGCACCATGGTCATGCCTTCGGCGGCCAGGTTCTCGATCACCTTGAGCACCTCGCCGGTCAGCTGCGGGTCCAGCGCCGAGGTGACCTCGTCGAACAGCATCACCTGCGGCTTCATCGCCAGCGATCGCGCGATCGCCACCCGCTGCTGCTGGCCGCCGGAGAGCTGCTCGGGGTAGGCCTCGGCCTTGTCGACCAGGCCGACATGTTCGAGCACCTGCATCGCGATGCCGCGGGCCTCGTCGTGGCCGATGCGCTTGACGGCGCGCGGCGCCAGGGTGATGTTCTGCAGCACCGTCAGGTGCGGGAACAGGTTGTAGCTCTGGAAGACGATGCCCACGTCCTGGCGCAGCGCGCGCAGCTCCAGCCGCGGGTCGTGCACGGCATGGCCGCAGACCTGGATGGTGCCGCCGTCGACGGTCTCCAAGCGGTCGATGCAGCGCAGCGCGGTGCTCTTGCCCGAGCCGCTGCGGCCGATGATCGCCACCACCTCGCCGCGCGCCACCGAGAACGTCACCCCGCGCAGCACATGCAGCTTGCCGAAGTGCTTGTGGACCCCTTCGAGTTCAACCACGGCCTGCACGCAAGCTCCTTTCGAGCACCCGGCTCCAGCGCGACAGCGGGTAGCACATCGCAAAGTACAGCAGCGCCGCGGCGCCGAAATAGACGAAGGGCTGGAAGGTCGAGTTGTTCAGCACCTTGGCGTTGTAGGACAGCTCGGCAAAGCCGATCACCAGCGAGGCGATCGAGGTGTTCTTGACGATCTGCACCATGAAGCCGACGGTCGGCGGTGTGGCGATGCGCAGCGCCTGCGGCAGCACCACCAGGCGCATGCGCTGCCAGCGGCTCAGCGCCAGGCATTCGGCGGCCTCCCACTGGCTCTTGTGCACCGCCTGGATGCAGCCGCGCCAGATCTCGCCCAGGAAGGCGCTGGAATAGATCGTCATCGCCAGCGTCGCCGCGCCCAGCGCCGAGACCGAGCCGAAGCCTGCGATGTTCGGGCCGTAGAAGCACAGCCCCATCAGCACCAGCAGCGGCGTGCCCTGGATCACCTGGATGTAGCCGCCGACCGCGATGCGCACCGCGCGCCGCGGCGACACCCTCGCCAGCGCGACGATCAGCCCGGCGATGCCGCTGAAGATCAGGCTCAGCACGGCGAGCTCGACAGTGCCCAGCGCGCCCTCGAGCAGGTAGGTGAGCTGCTGCGGCGTCATCGTGCGCCCCGGCTCAAAGCGGCGTGCCCAGGCGGCGGCGCCGCGTGAACACGATCTGGCCCAGCACCCAGAAGCCCGCCCGCATCAGGTAGGACAGCAGCAGGTAGACGCCCCACAGCACCAGGAAGACCTCGAAGTTGCGGAATGTGTCGGACTGGATGCGGTTGGCCATGCCCAGCAGTTCGTCGGCGCCGACCGCCGACATGATGCTGGACGCCAGCATCAGCAGCGCGAACTGGCTGGTCAGCGAAGGGTAGACCCGCTCGAGCGCCGGCCGCAGCACGACGTGGAAGAAGACCTGGGCCTTGGTCAGCGCCAGGCATTCGGCGGCCTCGAGCTGGCCGCGGTGGATCGATTCGATGCCGGCGCGGACGATCTCGCAGGTGTAGGCGCCGATGTTGATGACCATCGCCAGGGTCGCACCGACCATGATCGGCATCGTCAGGCCGATGCTCGACAGGCCGAAGATCAGGAAATAGCTCTGGATCAGCAGCGGCGTGTTGCGGATCAGCTCGACATAGGCGCCGACCAGGCCGCTCAACCAGGGCCGCGGGCTGCGCCGGCCCAGAGCGCAGGCGGTGCCCAGCACCAGGCCGGCGACGGTCGAGAAGAACGACAGCTGGATCGTCACCCAGGCGCCCTGCAGCAGCAGCGGCCATTGCGCGAGCACGGCGGCGAAGTCGAAGCGGTAGTTCATGGCGGGTACGGGTGGGCGGCCATTATCCAATGGTTGGACCATCAGGCCAATAGCGGCCAACCCTAGCGCGCGCCGGCGGCTCTCCGACCTGGCCGGATGGCGCGGCACGCGGCTTCGCCTCATCGGCAGCCGACGAGCTTATCAGGGCTAATGCTTCATACGGACGGACTCCAAGCCCCCGCGCGGCGGCTCCCGCGCCGACCGCCGCCCGCAGAAAGCCCGGTGTTTGCTAGCGCCCCGATCCGTCGGATCGGCTCGAATCGGCGTCGTACCGCCGCCCCTGCTCGAGCAGCTCCGGCGTCCCGATCAGCGCGTTCAAGCCGTCGAAATCGAGCATGTTCGCGCGCCACGGCACCGTGCTTCCATGCGCACGCAGGCTCGCGAAATAAGCCTGCAGCGTGTGCGCCACCGCGCGCGCGGTGCCGCCGGGGAAGATCGCGATGCGAAAGCCCCGCCGCTCGAGTTCCTGCGCGCCCTGCACCGGCGTCTTGCCGCCTTCGACCATGTTCGCCAGCAAGGGCACGCGCTCGGCGAATCGGGCGCAGGCCGTGTCCATCTGCCCGGGGGTGCGCAAGGCCTCGATGAACAAGGCGTCGACGCCGCATTCGAGGTACGCCTCGGCGCGATCGAGCGCCGCCTCCAGGCCTTCGACCGCGACGGCGTCGGTGCGTGCCAGGATCAACGCGCGGTCCCGCACGTCGAGCGCCGCACGCAGCTTGCCCTTCATTTCCGACAGCGGCACCAGGGTCTTGCCGTCGAGGTGGCCGCAGCGCTTGGGGAAGGTCTGGTCCTCGAGCTGGATCATCGCGGCGCCGGCGCGCTCGAGCCCGCGCACCGTGCGCTGCACGTTCAGCGCATTGCCGAAGCCGGTGTCGGCATCGACGATGACGGGGCAGCGCACGCGCTCGGTGATCTGGCCCAGCGTGTCCTGCACCTCGCTGAAGCTGACGAGGCCGACGTCGCTGCGGCCCAGCCGCGTGTAGGCGATCGAGGCGCCCGAGAGGTACAGGGCTTCGAAGCCGGCCTGCTCGGCGACGAGTGCCGACAGCGCGTCGTAGACCCCGGGGACGAGCAGCAGCCGGGGTTCGGCCAGGCGTTGTTTCAGGTTCATGCGGCGATCTCCCGCGCGACGATGAAGCCGCCGGCCACGGCGCTGAGCAGGCCGTTGCCCGACAGGTA